>JACQYK010000246.1 GCA_016208255.1 Deltaproteobacteria bacterium
GATGGCCTCATCCCAGAAGCCCTGTTTAATAAAGGCCACAGCCAGATTATAATGGCTGGTCCCGCAATCCGGGTTCCTGGACAAGGCTTCTTTTAATTCTCCAATATATTCTTCCGTGGTTTGAGCACGGCCTTTTGGTGCTGTCATGATTACCTCACAAGACTATTCTGAACTTATCTTGACCACTTTTACCGGTCGAACATTACCAGGGTACAGGTTCAAGGGGTTTCTCTTTTAGCTAATTCCTTTTCATACCAAACAGCAAAGGCATACATACCCTTAAACCGGTCATCATCATTGATCAAGCCCTTGCACATCTCCCAGGCCCCTTCCCCGAAGGCGTTACTGTAATCCGAGGACTCCCAGGCCGCCAGAAAAGACCGGGTTAAATCCAGGGCCGTGCGATTCAGCTTACTTTTGCGCATATCGATCGGATCATTGGGCAGCATGAATGGGTCCCAGTTTTCATACCCTTTTTTCAGGATGCGCGCCTGCGACTTTGGGGACATGCTCTCAAAAATGGCCTTTTTTCTCTCTTCTTCTTCAGGGGTCAGTTCACTCATAACAGGGTCCTCTTAGGCGTTTTCTGTTGCAAGTGGCATCCTCACAACCCGAAATAATCCTCATCATAATCGGTTAGCAGGGACGTGGACAGAGGAAGCCATCTTTGTTCCAGAGGTGGGTTCTTGACCTGGATTTCCTCTAAAAGATCCCGGGATAAGGCTATAAGCCGATTGTTGATCGTATCCAGATTGATGGTCGGATAAGCGATGCCTTCTCGAAACCCGGATATTCCACAGGTGTGCCCTGCCCCATGGATGGCCGTGGGAACCCCATAAACCCGGCAGGTAATCGGCCTGTATTCATAAAGGTCACAGAGGGAATTTTTATTCAGCAAAGGACATTCGATCCTTTCTTGGGAAAGCAAAGAAAGGACCTCTTCCTCGGTCTGTTTCCCCTGAGTCAACATTTTGTTCAGATTTCGTTTGATCCGATAGGCCTGCCGATCGGCGGTATTGGCTTTTTCCAGGATGGTTTCCTGCTCTTCTTTGCCTTTTTCCTGAAAAAAACGGTAGTTCAGATAAACCGCTTCGACCAGGGAAAGGTCAAATACGGCAAAACAGCAATCGCTGCACTGCTTATGGCAGCCGATCTCTTCAGGAAAGGCTTCTTTGATCTTAAGAATCCCCTTTTCAATCTCTCCCACTAAAGTCTCATATTTTTCAAAAGTTTTAGTAAAATCCAACATAAACAGAATCTATTCGGGTCGACGGACGCTTAACGGCGAATATTATCCTCTCTTATTTTTGTCTTCTTCAATCCGCCTGGTCAATTTTTCCAGGTTATCCTTGGCAAACTCAATAGTCGGATCTATTTCCAGGGCCATTTGAAAAAGATTGACAGCCTCGGAATAAAAACCCAGCTCCCTTAAGTTGGCCCCGATATTGGCGTAATCGATCCCCGAACCGGGGTCGATCTCAACGGCCTTTTCAAAGGCCTCTATGGCCTTGTGGTGTTCCTTTAATTTAAAGTAACAAAAGCCCAGGGTGTTGTAAATCTCTTTTTGGCCGGCATTATAGGTCTTGGCCTTGTCCAGGAACTCCAGGGCCTGCTCATACCTTCCCAAATCTTTGAGACAGACGCCAATATGGCAATAAATACTGCTCAGGTCAATCTCCCGGGGATTCCGTTGCAGGGCTTGATTAAAATACTCCATGGCCTCTTCCGGCTGCTCGTTTCTTTCCAGGGCGAATCCCAGGAAAAAATGGACTTCATAACGATCAGGAAACAGCTGAATGATTTTTTGCAGTATTTCAATCGCTTCTGCAGGGTCCTCCATCATGGAAACCAGCTTGACCAGATGGAAAAGAAAGCCCGTATGCCGGGTCCTGTCCCGGAAATGGGCCCCGGGGATTAGGGTGTAAACAGCCGGGATCCCGAGCTGGGGATGAGTGACCTTAACCACATAAACTTCCAGGCCGACCCGGGCCAGGGCCTGAACACAGGATTCAATTTCCTGCCGGATGTTTTCATGAGAAAGGTCGGGCAAATCAGTGATCGGGATGGTCCGGGGATTGGCCATGACATATTGGGCTTCTTCCAGGCGTTGATATTTGGGGAGGGTCGGCCGGTAACGGGTTTTACTGTTGAAGTCTCCGGCCAGTTGGGCAATTTCGGTTACCGCCCGAATTAAGGATTTTTCCGGATTGGGCGTCGTCCCGGCGGTAAAAACAATTTCACTGCTTCCCGGATAGGTGGAAGGATCATAGGCGATCGAGCCCACTGTGGGGATCCCCGTGTCCAGGGAAAAATCTTTAAGGAATAATTTAATACCCAGACGATCGAATTTTTCAATCAGATCCCTGGCCGCCGGATCGGTGATCGAGGCCGGATCAATAGTGGGAGTCGGCAGCGCTTCCTGGCTGATGACGGAGGAGACATGGCGTTCGATTACCTCACACAAACCTTGTAAAATGGACTCTTCCAGAGTATTGCCGGCCGAAGGCCCGTTGTATTCATGGATCAGATAAAACCAGTCAATAGGAATCCACTGATCCTTTTGCCGGGTGAGGTTATAGGCCTGGACCCAGGACAGCGGAATGTCTTCAAACACGGCCCTGATTTTTTCCGCGTCCGGCGATCGATCGTAAAAACATAATCCCAGGGCTTCAAAGGGCAGGGCCTGCTCTTTCATATTTCGATAGGTTTCTCGGATAAAGGGACGGGTTTTTATAAAATCAAAAAAACTGAACCGTTCGGCCAATTCCATCAGGGCACTGGCTTCGGACTGTTCCGGGGTCCCCCCTTTCCCCATTTGTTTCTGGGTGCCGATGACCCGGACCGCATCCCGGCCACAGCGGCTGATGAAGATGGGAATGCCCAGCCGCCCGCTGTCGATTCGCATGGTTTCTTTTAAAATATCCAAATCCAATTCTTGTAACCGGGCCCGGACCCGGTCGATCGTCTCCCGGGGGGTCCGGGATTTATCCTGATCGTAGGTGTAGGTTTTAAAACAATCTTTTAAGACAATACCCGACGACATAAAGCGGCCTCCGAAAAACCCTTGAAAACCTTTCAAAGGATATCTATAGTTTGATTATCTGGTAAAAATCATTAAACGGCTTTTTTCCGGCGGAACTCTCCCGCCCTTTAAGTAAATTCACCCCATTCCATCCCGCCGGAGGAGGGAGCGGTTAAGGACTTTTTAATAGCCCATCACAGTTTAAATGAACCGAGAGGGAGAAGAAAATTATGGCTGATTCCAATTTTGTAGTCATCCACGAAATAGTTCTAAAAGCTGAAAAAGATTCGGCTTGGGTCGTTGTTCTTAAGGAAAATAAATACTCGGAAACCTCCTTAACCATGGTGGTCGGGGAACCCGAGTTTCTGGCCATTGCCAAAGAGAAAAAAATGATTCAAACCCCTCGTCCCTTGACTCACGAGTTATATCTAAGCATCCTGGCTGAGACCCGGATCGAGCTCCTTCAGGTGGAGATCCATGATCTGAGAGAAAAGGCTTATTGGGCCAGAGTGGTTTATCAGAAAGAGGGGATTAAAAACACGGCCGATGCCCGGCCCAGCGATGCCCTGGCCCTGGCCATAAACCGTAACCTCCCGATCCGGGTTGATAAAAAATTACTCCGAAAGGAATTGACGCCCGAACAATTTGAAACCTATAAGGACTTTATTAGGTCGGTCAAGTTTTAATACGAAAATAGGGCTCAGAGCCTACCGAGTTCTATTTTCATGTCTCGGCTTCTGAAAGAAGCCTCTTTTTTAGGTCGACAAAGTCGACCGTATCGTGGTGCCACGCCCCAAAAGGCGGGGCATGGCGGTTTAGTTTGCACAATCCATTCGATGATTCGCTGAGCCGCCACCCGGGCACCATCGATCCGGAGCTTGGGCTGAAGTCGAGGCTGGTGGATGATGTTTTCCAGATAAGGTCCCCAATGACCGAATATAAGTCTTGGACCGGCATAAAGCAACCGGCCAAATAACTTTTGGATCCTCAACCAGGATCGGGGATTCCGGAAATTCTCCCCGGTCGGAATAAATCATCGGGGTACCGTGAGAAAGACAATCCGCCACTATCCCGTATCCGGGTTTGGTGATAACAAAATCGGCGGCGCAGACCAGCTCGGAGCCCTACCCGGTTATTGAGCAATGATTTTAATAAAAACCTGACGGGTTCTGGGTCCGTCAAATTCACAGAAAAAAAGGGATTGCCAACGGCCCAGAAGCAGACGGCCGTTTTCGATCACCACCGAAACCGAGGAACCGATCAGGCTGGCTTTTATGTGGGCCGGTGAATTCCCTTCTCCATGACGGTAAGGACCTTTGGAGGGAACTATCTGATTAAGTATTTTCAGGATGTCTTCCTGAACACTGGGGTCAGCCCCTTCATTGATTGTGATTCCGGCTGTGGTATGGGGGCAATAAACCAGGGCTAGGCCTTCTGAAACTTGGGCCTTTAAAGTAATTTTTTCAACCTCCCTGGTAATATCCAGGAACTCCGTTTGCTGAGAAGTGGAAAGGGAAAAGGAGATCATCGGCGACCCTCCTCGGTTCTGACCCAGGAAGGCAGGATGATCCCTCCCGGGGTGGTTTGTTCTTTCGGTTCTTCGATGGAGGTCTTGCCGGGCACTTCGGCCAATAGGGCCGTTTCCATCAACCAAAATAATAAAGGGCTTTCCTGGCCGAGCCGGAGTGCCTTTTCCTCTTCCAGGGTTTTGACCCAATGCATAATAGTTTCAGCTTCCTCCGGTCGTTTCCTGAGAACATATAAATAAGCGACCTCTTCCAGATAACGTATCAGACCAGGCCGTGTCTCCGGTGGAAACGATTCCCGGACAGCCTTGTCGACAATGGTTCGAATCCGCTCTCTCCTTTGAATCTCATTCAAAATCAAAATGCCGGTTCGGACCTCCTGAATGGCGCGCAGGTGGGATTCCATAACTCCAGGTTCCGGGAGCAGGTAGAATATTTCCGGAATTTGTCGGAGCCTTTGGATATCAGAAGAAGGAAGGGGTTTCCTTTGATCCAGCAGGGAGCGGATAATCGGCGATTGCCCAATCATTTTTTTCCCCACTAAAAAAGAGAGGATCCCGGCATAAACCCCTTCTTCCTTTGTGGATAATTTGGAATGTCGATCATGAGCTTCCTGGAGGAGATAGGCGGCATGGCTGAAGTCTGCCTGGAAAAAGGCATGACCGGCTTGTTTTTCCAGGTCAGCCAGAATGTCCTTGACCTCCCGTTTACTGACCTCGACCGCCTGAAAACTCTCCAGCCCTGGGCTGCCGATCAGGGCAAATATAAATAATCGTCCCCTGGCGGGTTTGGGGATCAACAAGCCGACCATTTGATTTTTTAACCCATCGAATTCCGAAAGATAGCCCTCTGCCTGGAACGGTTCAATATTTTTTAGAATTCCCCGTCCCTGTTTTGGCTGATCCGTCGAAGAGGGCGGTTCAATCCCTTTCTGTTTAAGGAGGTAAAGCGCCCTTTTGATCCCTTTCTTAACCGTTTTGGATTGAACCCTGCGATTCAAATCAGGCAAGAACCAGGGGAAAAAAGACTCCTGAGCTGCCGTCACCTTATTTAGGAATATTTCGGCCATTGCCTGATTTTCATCCAGCTCCCTGGCTAAATTATTAATTATTTCAATAACCTCTCCGTCAGTTTCTTTAACCTTGAGGAGTCGCTGGAGATAAGTTTCCGTTATTTCCAGAAGCTGGAGAGAAACTGGAGAAGGACCCCTTTCCGGTCGGGGAGGTTTTGAAGTCTTGGACATTGATACCTTTCTAAGTAAATCAAAAGTTGCTATTAAATAAAAGAATAAGGTAGAATTAAATCGGATAGCTAGGGGAAAAGGCCTCAAAGGCCATTTTTTGTCGTTCTTTTGAAAGTCTCATTTTGTCATGCTTCCTCTTTACTTGTCTATTAAAAAATGTTTTTATAAAAAGTCACCACCATTTTCCTCTAAGTGAGATGAGGAAAAACCTTCAGGGCAGGGAAATTCTTACAGGAGGAACAACATGGAAGTCAAAAAAGCCATTAGAAAAAGAAAGAGTATCCGGGGGTTTTTGTCAAAACCGGTATCCAAAAAAATCATTAATTCTATTCTTTCCCAGGCCGGTCACGCCCCTTCCTGGGGTAACACCCAGACTTGGGAGGTCCTGGTCGTTTCCGGAGATCAGGTTAAAAAACTTGGGGAGGCCTTTTGCCAAAAAGCCAGGGAAGGATTGATTGAAACCCCTGAATTTGAGATGCCCAAAGGTTTTCCCGAACCATTTTTATCTCGTTATCGACAGGTGGGGAAAGATCTGTTTTCGATTTTAAACATTCAAAGGGATGACTCCGTTAAACGGGCGGAACATTCTTTAAATAATTTTAGAGGATTCGGGGCCCCTGTCTTTATCTACCTTTTATTGGATGAAGGCTTGAGCCCCTACGCCCTCGTGGATGCCGGTTTGTTTATCCAAACCTTTTGCTTATCAGCTGTCGACCAGGGTCTGGGGACCTGTGTCCTGGCCGCACTGGCCCGCTACCCGGAAGTCATCCGGGCCCATCTCCCTGTTCCCAAAGGGAAAAAAATCCTTGTCGGAATTGCCCTGGGATACCCGGACCGGAAAGCTCCAGCCAATCGGTATCGAAGTAAGCGGGATTCTTTGGCCAATTGGGTGACCTGGATTTAGGGAATCGGTACCAAAAACAAAAGCCAACCTTTGTCAGGTTGGCTTTTATTCAAGGAAAGGAGATAAAGAGATTTATTTTCTTGCTAATTACATACTGCAAATTAAATGCCAAAAAAAAAGAAACCGGCGTGATTTTTATAATAACTTGATTTTATTTAATAAAAATATAAACCGTCTTTTTATTAAACCGGGATCTTTTGCCCTTCAGTAAAAATATTTTTACCGAAAAACGCTGTTTTCAGTTTTAATAAATGTAAGTTATTAAAATTATTAAAAATATTAAGTAAAAAAATTTTTACCCATTTTTGATCCCTCTCCCGGACTGCTTCTGGCCTAAGTTTCCCGGCCTAGCGATCGATTACCTTGAGTTGAAAAACCCCGTAAGACGGCAGAAAAAAACCAGTGGATTATCGGGGCAATAAACCAAAAAGAGTTCCCGAATAATTTTGCCGTTAATCGCCCGCCAAATGTCTTTTAGCCAAAGCATAAACCTCATCCACCGGGATACCTTGAAGACATTTATTGTCCCGGCAGGGGGTATTGCGATGGTTATAGGCCGTTAGGCAAGGGGAACAGGGAAAATCCGCATACAGAATCTGGGTATTTTTCCCCAAAGGGGCATAGAGCCGGGGGGTCTCCGGCCCAAAAAAAACAAAATTTTTAATGCCCGTCAGGGAAGCGAAATGAGCCGGGCCGCTGTCATTGGTAATCAGGAGGTCGGAAATAGAAAACAGGACCATTAATTCTGCAAAGGTGGTTTGGCCGGTGAACTGGACACATCGAGTATGGTTCAAGGTTTGATGAACCTTTTGGGTGGTCTCCCAGTCGGCCCCCGCTCCTATTAAAATAACCACGGTCTTGGGATCGGATAAAAGACGCTCAGCCAGTTCAATGTACTTGGCAATCGGCCAGGCCCGGATGGGAATTTCTCCGGCACTGGGATTGAGAAGAACCAGTTTGTGCCCCGATTCGATTTCCGGGCAAAACAGTTGCAGTTTTTTCCGGAGACCGGCCGCATCAAATTCCGAAGCCTGATAGGAAGCGGTCTCAATAGCTTGTTCGGTAATAATCTCCTCCAGAGCCGGCCAATTCTTTTCCGGATAGTCTAATACCCGGACAAAAGACAAAAAGGACTTGCTGATGTGCTGCTGGAAATTATATTGGATCCAATGGGTATGAAGACGGCCGCGATAAAGGCCCTCCATCCGAAATTTATGGAACCCAACCCGAATCGGGGCCGCGCTTAAGTAACTAAAAATAGCCGTTATCCTGGCAAACAACTCCAGATCAAAAACACAATCTATCTCTTCCCTGCGCATTCTGAAAATCACCCTCAGGCAATCGATCAAAAAATAAAAAGGCGATTTTTCCCGGATGACCAGAACATTTTCCTTGGGAATCATTTTCAGGATGTCGACGCTGGCCCGGTTTTTTTCAAAGATCAAAAAGAACAGTTCCGCTGAAGGATAAGCCTTTTTGAGGACTTTCATGGCCGGATAGGCCAGGATGGCGCTGCCCATCTCCGAAAGCTCTATGAAAAGAAATTTTTCCGGCGATGGGGGCGGCCTTCTGCTCAAAGGCTTTATCAGGCGGTTCACCAAAGTCAAAAGCCAGCAGGCCGGAATACCGGCCCAATAGTCAATTTTTCTTACCAGGTCAATGTTCATCTTTTTTTTGTTTCTGAAATATTTTTAAAAAGCCATAGCCCAATAGAACCGCAAACCAGACCGTACAAATCCGGATGATAATGGTAGCCGTGGTGGCCTGCGCCTTGGGGATCTGGATCAGGAGCAAAAGGCTGGTCATGCTGCCCTCAGCCGCCCCGATACCGCCCGGCAGCATGCTTAAGGCTCCGGCCAGGGTGGCAAAGGCATAGATAAAGGTAGCCTTGATCAGGGGAACTTCCACCCCCAATCCGGCAAAAACCACCTGAAAGGCCAGGCATTCAAAAAACCAGGCGGCCAATCCCAGCATGGTGGCCAGGCAGAGCAAGCCAAACCCCATTAGATCATGAAGGGTATGAAAGGCTTCGGTCAGCGGCCCTTCCAATCGACGGCCCCGGGAAAACCGGCGCAACAGCCCCAGCAGGCCATTAAAGACCTTCGGGGAAATCAATGGCAGCAGCCCCAAAACCAAAACCAGCAAGCCCACCCATAACAGCCGGGCCCCGAAGGCGAAGGAGATCCCTCCCAGGAGGGTTAATAAATAGACCGATAAAAGATCCGTAAATCGTTCGGCCAGGACAATAGGGCCTGATCGGGCCAGGGGCACCTGCCGGCTTTCTTTGAGCAGGTAGGATTTTATTAATTCACCCATTTTGCCGGGGGTCACCGTCATCACCAGGCCGCTCATAAAGATATAAAAACTCTCTTTCCGGGGCAAAGAAATTCCGGCCCGCCTCAAATATAACCCCCATCGTCCAAAGCGAAAGAGGTAGTTCATAAAAGCCAGGGCCAGAATCAGAGGCAGGGTCCAATAAGCAAAATCCTTAAAAGCCCCGGTGACCGCCACCCAGTTCCCGTACAGGGACAACCCCAAAAATACCCCGACTCCCAGGCCCAAAAAAAGGAAAAAACGTTTCGACAAAATGGGAAATTGGAGATCGGCCATTTTTTTTCAGCGGTAGAGGACAACCAGCACGGTAATGGTCCAACCCAAAACGGTCAACAGAAGAGGGAGGTCGGTCAAAAGTATCTCCTCGGGCCGGCCGCCCTCCACCTTTTGATGCACCAGATAAAGATAACGAAAAATCCCATAGAGCACAAAAGGCAGGGTAAAAATGAGGTTGGGGGTGTGAAACTTTGAAATGGTTTCTTCCGAGATGGTGTAAAGGGCATAGCTCATCACCGTGGTGGCCGTTACCACCCCCATCATCTGGTCTAGAAGATAAGGAGAATATTCCTTAAGGATCCCACGATGATTAACGGCCTCCTCTTTCAGAAAGATCAATTCGTGCCTTCGTTTGGCCATAGCCAGAAACAAGGAAAGGAGCATGGTGCAGATCAACAACCAGGGGGAGAGGTGGACTCCGATGGTCAGACCACCGGCCACAACCCTTAAAACGAATCCGGCGGCGATGGAAAAGATATCCAGAATAACCAGGTGCTTTAAAAATAGAGTATAAAGGACTTGAAGAAGGAGGTAGGCCCCCATGATTCCCGTCAAAGGGATTGAGATTCTCCATCCGATCAGAAAACTCATAATTAAAAGAAGGAAAGCGATAATCCAGGCCAGGGTCGGATTCACCCGTCCTGAGGCCAAAGGACGGTTTTGCTTGATAGGGTGGCGGCGGTCTTCTTTAAGGTCTTTGAGGTCATTGAAGATATAGACCGATCCGGTCAGAAGACAAAAAAGTCCGAAGGCCTCCAGAGTCTTGATAAACAGTGGCCCATTCAATAAATTCTGTGAAAAGAGCAAAGGGGCGAACACGGCCCCGTTTTTGATCCACTGTTTGGGACGCAGGGTAAGGAAAAGGTCTTTTAGGAGAGTCATCGGGTTGTTATTTTTCGGCATTAATCACCCTCTCTATTTTTATTTTTCCCCTGTATTATTTTTTCCCCAATAAGGTGGGCTGGGTATTTTGATGAACTCGTAAAAAGTCGCCAGGAGCCCGAATTCGTCATTCCGGCGAAGGCCGGAATCCAGTATTTTTAATTAGTTATAATTCTCTGGACCCCGGCTTTCGCCGGGGTGACGGCTTTTTACGAAGCCGTCATTTTGTTATAACAAAAAAATTTTGTAAGACAATTTAAATATAATTTGAATAAGAAAAATCTGCAAATAAATAATCGAAAGGTTGTCCCCTTTTCCAAGTCTGTAAAGTTTTTCTCTTTATCTTTTTAAATATCCAAGATAGAATTGCGCGTCTGGAAATTAGACACAGACCTCTTCCGTAAGTCGAATTTCAACGTCATAATAATCAAGGAGGAAACCGATGAAGGAAACAATTTGGGAGGCTTCCACCCTCCCGGTTAAAATTCAGGACAATACCTTTCGGGACGGGCATCAATCTTTGCTGGCCACCCGGATGAAAACCGAGGATATGCTGCCCATTGCCGAGAGGATGGATGAGATGGGCTTCTGGGCCATGGAGGTTTGGGGCGGCGCGACTTTTGACACCATGCACCGATTTTTAGCCGAAGACCCCTTCGACCGGCTCAAGACTTTGAAAAAGTATATCAAAAAAACTCCCTTAACCATGCTCCTGCGAGGCCAGAACCTGGTAGGATATCGCAATTATGCCGATGATGTCTGCCGGCTCTTTGTGGATAAAAGCTGTGAGGCCGGCATGGATATTTTCCGGGTCTTTGATGCCCTTAATGATTTCCGTAATTTTGAAACCTGCGTGGAGCGGATCAAGGCCAACGGAAAACACTTTCAGGCGGCCATCTGTTATTCCCTGACCGAAAGGTCTTTAGGGGGGCCGGTTTTTAATATGGATTATTATGTCACCAAGGCCAAGGAATTGGAAGGCATGGGGGCGGATACCCTGTGCATCAAAGATATGGCCGGCATCATGGCCCCCTATGACATAGCCTGGTTGATCCGGGAATTGAAAAAAGCCATTAAAATCCCGATCCATCTCCATACCCATTATACCAGTGGGATGGCTTCTATGACTTATCTGAAGGCTATCGAGGCCGGAGTGGATATCCTCGACACCTGTCTGGCCCCTTTCGCCCTAAGGACCTCTCAACCGGCCGTGGAGCCCATCGTGGCCACCCTCAGGGGAACGCCTCGCGATCCGGGGCTGGACCTGAATGCCCTTCTCGAATTGGGTGAATATTTGGAGACGATAGCTCCCAAGTACGGCAATTTCCTGGCTACCAACCGGATGTCGGTTATCGACACGGCCGTCCTGGTCCATCAGGTCCCGGGCGGGATGATCTCCAATCTGGTCAGCCAGCTGAAGGAAGCCAAGGCTCTTCATCGTCTGAATGAAGTCTATGCCGAGGTCCCCATTACCCGAAGGGAATTGGGCACTCCGCCCTTAGTCACCCCCACCTCTCAGATTGTCGGCGTCCAGGCGGTTCTAAACGTTCTGCTCGGCAAATATAAAATGATCACCAATCAGGTCAAGGACCTGGTCTATGGACTCTATGGAAAAACCCCGACCCCCATTGACCCGGAGATCCAGAAGATCGTCTTAAAAAACTACAAGCGGGGGCAGACGCCGGTCACCGGACGGGCCGCCGATTACCTGGAGCCCGAACTTGAGGAAGCCAGAAAAAACATCGGCTCCCTGGCCAAGGATGATTTTGACCTTCTGGTTTATGCCTTGTACCCCACCACCGGGGAACAATTTTTAAAAACAAAATATGGCCTGGAGGACAAATCCCAGCAGGCCGTGGCTTGAGCCCGGCAATCCCTCAGCCTTTCTACTCCGGGGAGGCAGGCTTCCTGCCTCCTCGGAAATCTTTTTTCAACTTGTAAAGCTGAGATATTTTTTTACCTTGTCCCTTTTTCAGAACAGGAACAGGTCCGCATCGGATCATTACTTCTTAGGAAATGACTAAGAGTCAAGAGCAGATCTGACCCCTTTTTTGTAGGCGTCATCAAGAGGATAGGGAGACCAGCCATCATCGGTTTTGATCAATTCCACATCCACCTCGGCAACATAGCCTGACTCCTGCACAAATTTTGAGCGATGTTTCCTGATCATTTCTTTCTCCTTTGAAAATCTTCCGTCCACCGGTCTGGTTTTGTTATGTCTACAAAACCCTCCCTCCATCTCAATCTTTTTTAGCCCCTTTCTAACCAAGGCCTTTCCCTGGCCGCGCACTCCCCGGCGATCCGGTCAAAGGCCAGGGCTTCAGGGAGAGAGAAAAAACAGGTGCCCGTCAAATATAGCCATTCGGTATTAAACCGTCATGCCACGCAGGGACATGAAAATAGGCCGGATCAGAGAGTAGCCTCGAAACCTATTTTCAGACTAAATATTTCCCTTGACAATTTGTACAAAATATGATAAAATGCAAGTAAACTTGTACAAATTAAGAAAGGACCATAATGACTCAACCTCTGAAACTCAGCGAGGCACGGTCAAAAATGACTCGTTTGGATAAAATATTAAAACCGGGTGAAGTTCTGCATATAACCCGAAGAGGGAAGGCCTATGCGCGTTTGGAATTAATTGCCGAAACGAATCGCTATGACGAGGTTCTTAAATCCATTGAAGCCTTGCCTGAACCAAAAGGGAAAAAACAGGCCGTCGCCCAGAGTTATAAATCTTTTCTTTATGAAAAAGACGCCACTAAAAAATGAAATCCCTTAAGGGCTTCCATTCTATTTTTTGCGATGCTAGTTTTTTTATCGCCCTTTTTTCAAAGAAGGATACCAAACATAAGCGGGCCTTGGAGCTGTTTAAGGAGATCAAGGAATATCGAATTACCATTCACACCTCCTGGTTTATAATCTCGGAGGCCATGACCATACTCCTTTATAAATATGGGTATTCCGAGTCCCTGGTTTTCAATCAGTCCCTTGATCTTTATTCGATCTATCAGACCAGGGAAAGCCAACACCATCAGGCCATTGCCCTGTTCAACCTCTACAGCCAGGACAGGAAAATTTCTTTTGTCGACGCTCTATCCCGAATAATAATCACCGGAGACCTTAATAATATACCTGCCATTTCTTTTGATTCGGATTTTCAAACCTTGGGCCTTACCACTATTTCCTGAAGAAAATCTCCTTCTTGTTTGTTCACAATGTTTCCCTCAACCTGATCCTGACTTTTTCATCCAGGTCGGAAATAATGGTGACCAGGGCCGTTCCCGGAGAAATAGGGCCGGAATTGTTCCAACCTTTTTGAAAAGCCTCCCTTGTTTTTTGTCTGAATTCATTGAGATCGGCAGCCAGGTCCTTCCAGATCAGCAGTTTTTGTAAAATATGACGCTCCGGGGCCGTCAAATCTATCTCGGTATCATACGAATTTCCGTTTTTGGTTAAGATGATCATCCTAATCAGATGCCCGCGCCTCACGCCTCACGCCTGACGTGTTTTCGCTCTAAAGCTCATTCACCGCCTTTTCAATTCTATCCAAGGCCTCGGTTAGGATATATCGAGGGCAGGCAATGTTCATTCTCTGGAAACCACTGCCCCCTTTTCCGAAGAGGAAGCCGTCATCCAGCCCCACCCTGGCCTTTTCCCGCATGAAACGTCTCAGCACCAAATCGTCCAGACCCAGTGCGCTGAAATCCAGCCAGACCAGGTAGCTACCCTGGGGCGGGATCACCTTGACTCTGGGAATTTTCCGGGCAAAGGTTTCCAGGAGATAATCGAGGTTCCCTTGCAGATAATCCAGGACCTGTTCCAGCCACTCCTCGCCATGACGGTAGGCCGCTTCCATGGCGGTATAGCCGAAAAGATTGGGGCCGGGTAGAATACCGGTTCTGGCTGAAGCGAAGGCCTGACGGAGCTTCTTGTTGGGAATAATAATGGAAGAAGCCTCCAGCCCGGCCAGATTGAAGGTCTTGCTCGGAGCCATGCAGACGATGCAGTTCTGTTCAAATTCCTCGGAGATCGAGGCAAAGGGGGTATGTCGATATCCCTTGAAAAGGATCTCGCAGTGAATTTCGTCTGAAATCACGGGTATCCCATGTCGGAGGGCAATCTCTCCCAAGTGGGTCAATTCCTCCCGGGTCCAAAGACGCCCTACCGGATTATGGGGATTGCACAACACCAGGGTTTTGATCCGTCTTGGCGTAGGAACCATACCCATCTTAGGCTGGAATATTCTTTCCAGATCTTCAAAGTCCATGGCGTAGCCATCTCCGATCCGCGTTAGCCCATTGTTGACTATTTGGCAACCGCTGGAAGTGACCGCCGGAAAGAAAGGGTAATAGACCGGTTCCTGAATGATCACCTCATCGCCAGGATGAGTCAGGGAACGGATCGCTATGTTAAGAGCCGGCACCACCCCGGGAGTAAAGACGATCCATTCGGGTTTGATCTTCCAATTGTATTTCCTTTCCAGGCGGTCGATGATGGCTTCGTTGAGACCGGGGCCGGGCTGGGTATAGCCATAGTAAGGATGCTCCGCCCTTTTTATCAGGGCATCGACAATGGGTTGGGCCACCGGGAAATCCATATCGGCCACCCACATGGGAATGACATCGTGAGGGGCGAAAATAAAGGGAACTGAATCCCATTTGGCACAATTGGTATTTTGTCGGTCACAGACCTGATCGAAATCATATTTCATGACAATCTCTCCCTCCAATAGGATACGGGGTGTTAATGCGAATATAGGGTTAGAGGGTTCAAAAATTACGGTTTAAGGTGTAAGGTTTTCCTTGAACCTTGAACCTTAAACCTTTAACCTTTATTCTTGACTACTTGAATCCTTAAAGTAATTTTCGTGCTCATCAGGACTTCTTTAGCCATGAATATATTCACTATATCTTACCATGGCATCCAGCACCCTGGCGGCATCCCCGGGCATGTGGTAGCAGACGGCTCCGTGCTGCCCCAGTTTAAAGGTAATTCCGGCCTGCTCAACATGGCTGGCCCACATGTATTCGGTGGCAATGACAACCGGCTTGTTGTATTTATCGGCCATGGCATTAAACTCGTCCATGGCCAGGGCGACCGATTCCGTCATTCTCTCTCCCCAAGCCTCCCGGATGTTTTTATCCTGGGGGGCGTCGAAACTTCCCATCCTGATGGCCGGCATGAGGCTCAGAAACATCAGGGCCTCCACCCCCGGGCACTCCATCACCAGCTCGACCGCTTTAAAGATGCTATCGACCCCGGCCCCGGCCACCAGGTCCACCGGGTTTCCCCGGTTCCACCAGGCCGGGAGGATTTTATCCAGTGCAGCAATTGTTTCCTCGGGCAATTGGACTACATCAAATCCTAGTTCCGCGCAGGCATCGGCAGCCAGTACCCCCCAGCCTCCTCCGGCGGTAACGATGCCCAAGCCCCGTCCCCGGGGGAGGGGTTGGCGCAGGAAGCCCAGACCGATATTCAGCATTTCATCCAGGCTCCTGGCCCTGATCACGCCGGCTTGTTTGCAGACAGCCTCAAAGACGGCATCCGAGCCGGCCAGGGCGGCGGTATGCGAAGCGGCCGCCCTGGCTCCGGCTTGTGTTTTACCGGCTTTGAGCATGACAATAGGCTTCTTCTTACTGACCTCACGGGCAACCGCCAAAAAGCGTTCACCGTCTTTGAACCCTTCAATATAAGATAAAATAACCCTGGTCTGAGGGTCTTCGGCCAGATATTCGAGGTAATCTTCACAATGAAGGACAGCCTCGTTGCCGGTAGCGATACAGGCACTGCAACCGAACCCGTGTATTAGAACCTGGCGCGCCAGGGAGTCCATCACATTACCGCTTTGGGCGATGACGGCCACCGGGCCGGGAGGCACGAAAAAAGAAGGAAACTGAATGTACTGGGAATTCCAGGGGCTCATAACTCCATTGCAGTTAGGCCCGACAAAGATCATGCTTCCACTGCGGGCAATTTCAGTGATCTCCTTTTGAAGCCGGTTCCCCTCGCCGCCCAGCTCGGCAAAGCCGGCGGTGATGATGATTCCGGCCTTAATCCCTTTGGAGACACATTCTGTTGTCACCGCCGGAACGGCCGGTGGCGGAACGATGATAACCGCCAGATCGGGGGTTTCAGGCAGGTTGGCGATGGTCGAGAATACTTTCAGACCCAGTATCTCTGATTCCCTGGGATTCACGGGATAAATAGTACCCCGGAAACCTCCATCTATGATATGCTTGATCATCAGAAACCCCCACTTGGCCGGATCATTGGAGGCTCCTATGAAGGCCACCGAACGGGCCTTAAATAAAGGTTCCAGTTTAGGGATGCTCATGATTTAAGAATAACCTCGAATTCTATTTTCGTATTAAACGGCTGAAGTATAGGTGAAGGCCTTCTTGGGTGTCAAGTAGATTGAGATGGGGGAATTGACCCGGTCATGAAGTGTGATCATGAAAAATAAAGATAAATATATTCTGGCCATTGATCTGGGCACTTCCGGTCCTAAAACCGCCTTGGTCTCGGTTTACGGCGAGGTCTTGGACTGTGAATTCGAGGAAACCCCTGTTATCCTGCTTCCCGGCGGCGGAGCCGAGCAGGACCCGGAGGGTTGGTGGAAAGCCGTTTCCTCTACTTCGAAAAGATTGCTGGGCAAAAAGCTGATTCCACCGGAGGATATTGCGGCTGTGAGTGTGACCTCTCAGTGGTCAGGCACGGTCCCGGTGGATAAAGACGGCAACCACCTGATGAACGGCATCATCTGGATGGACTGCCGCGGCTCTGAGGCCCTGAAAGATAGCCTGACCGGCCTTATCAAAATCAAGGGCCTCCCCCTCTTTAAGATGCTGGCCTGGCTGAAACTGACCGGGGGCGCTCCTGCGCAATCCGGTAAGGATCCGCTGGCTCACATCCTCTGGATAAAGAAGACCCGCCCGGACTTATATCACAAGACCTTTAAATTTCTCGATCCCAAGGACTACCTCAACCTGCGCCTGACCGGCAAATTCGCAGCGACCTTTGATTCGATTCTCCTCCATTGGGTTACGGACAATCGCGATCCGGCCCGCATCGCCTATTCCGACAAGCTTTTAAAAATGACCGGGATCGAGCGGGAGAAGCTGCCCGACCTAATC
>JACQYK010000247.1 GCA_016208255.1 Deltaproteobacteria bacterium
GGATTACGGATACTGTGAGCTACCCCGGCGGCCAGCTTGCCGGTCAAGGCCCATTTTTCCGATTGTACCAGATGTTCCTGACTGCGGGCCAGTTGCGTCTGGGTCTGGTCCACATCCTCGATCAAGCTATGCACCCGATGGCTGAGGACATTGACCTCATTGGACAGCGGAGGCTGGCTATCATCAGGACCGGTGGCCATGGTCAATCGGCGAATCGGCTCCAGGATCTGTTTGAAGAGAATATAGGCCAGCAGAATGCCCATCATGGCCGCCATTTGGACGGCGACCAGGGCCGCGGTACTGATATACCGCGTACGAATCTGGGCATCCTTTCTGGCCTGGGCAATATTTTTTATATGGATCTCCTTATATTGCTCACAAAGGCCCACAATAGACAGGAACTGGGGGCGGATCTGGCGATGAAGCTTAATTCCCGATGCCTTCTCCCCTGTTTGGTAAAGATGAAGGACTTCCTGCCGGGCGTTTTTATATCGGAGATATTCCGATTCGATTTTACCCAGGAGCTCCCAGGCGGCTTCCAATCGGGCATATTCTCTGGCTTTTTTAAGTTTATTTTCAAAGGTTTTCTGGTAGATTTCCAATTGATTCAACCAGTCCGGATTGCTTTCCTGAAAATAATAAGTGGTAAACCCCTTTTGCATGACCAGGGCGGTTTCCATTTCTTCGGCCGCCTGAAAAGAAAGGATGTCCCGGTCGATGACCGAAGTGAAAAGGGAACCGATGGTCTCGGCATACCAGATCGTGGCCAAACCTCCGCCGATCGTGGTTAAAACCAGGGCGATCAGGAGAATGATTATTCTGGCCCTTAGAGTGATTTTTTTAAGCATTGAAAAAGCCTCTTACCATCTATCCTTAGTGCGAAAATAGATTTCGAGACTAATCGTTGATCTGACTTATTTTCATGATTTGTGGTGTCACGCCCCTTGCGTGGCATAACGGTTTAGTGCGAAAATAGAGTTCACCGCCCAACGAGTCTATTTTCATGTTTGGGTGGTGTCACGCCACCAGAAGCGTGGCATGACGGTTTAGGATCATCCGGACAAGCCGGATTCAAGAAACTCTGCACTTGATGAGGTACAAGAGGCTAATAACGCCTGTCGGGAAGAAAATCCTTATTTGAGCCCAATTTTACTTTTAGTGCGAAAATAACCTGGATTAATCTCTAGGCTTGTTCTTTCTCCGTCATGCCGGACTCGATTCGTTCGGCTCATCGGCTCCCTTTGGGGAGCCGATAGGCCGACCGTGTCGTGGTGCCCCCTTGGGCATGAGGGTTTAATAAGGATACGGGGCTTACCGATCCTCTTTTTTGGGGGTTTGGGTTTGATCAAGCCTATGAATCCTTTTCCAGCCCTTTTCCTCGTACATCCTTTTGTCCGCTTCGGCAATCAGGCCTTCCACGGAGGCCGGTTGGTGCGGATCATAACGCACCACGCCCACGGACAGGGAAAGCGGGTAACTCCGTCCCTTTTTTGAATTGAACAACCCCAGATTGTGGCATAACCGGCTGCGGAGATTTTCGGCACTGGATTCCGAAGTCCCTTCTATGGCCAGGACCACAAACTCATCCCCCCCGATCCGGGCGATAATGTCGGGATCACGACAAGTCTCCTTGATAAGGTTCGCCATAGAGAATAACGCCCGATCACCTTCCTGGTGGCCGAATTTGTCATTAATGCCCTTCAGGTCATCCAGATCGGCAAAAAGCAAAAACATGCCCCGCTTCAACCGGTTGGCCACCTTCAATTCCTGCTCGGCCAGGGTCAGGAAGCCCCGGCGATTATAGAGTCCGGTCAAGTCATCCACCAGACTTAAAGTCCGTAAGGTTTCCTCCCCTTTTTTGAGTTGGGTGACATCCCGAAAATTCCAAACCCGCCCGATACTTTTTCCATCAATCCGTTGGGGTTTTGAATACCGTTCAAAAATTCTTCCGTCATTAAATTCCAGGGTGTCATAACTTTCATCATCCGGATGGGCGTATAACTCATTAACCTTAGCTACGAATCCATCAGGATCTTTGAGTTGGCTGAGGACATAAGATATGGCCTGATTGTCCTCTTTGGTTTTTAGCACCGAATCGGGTATTCCCCATAGTTCAACAAATTTTTGATTATAGCGGATAATCTGCCCCTGGCTGTTTACCACCAGGATCCCATCCGTCGTCGATTCAATCGTGGCTTCCAGAAGGGAAACCATATTTTTAAGTTCCGCCTCCGTCCGGTTCCTCTCGGTCATGTCACGCGTGATACCTCGGAATCCGACGGGTTTTCCATTTTCATCTTTGATCAGAGAAACGGAGGATTCTCGCTCTCTTTGGGACCCGTCTTTTCTGATCACTGTTCTATTGCTTGATTTAACCGGTATTCCCGTCCGGTAAACCGAATTGAAGACTTGATAGGTTTTCTGGGCATCCCGATCCCCATCTTTATAACTTTTTCCCATCAACTCTTCTTTGGTCACCCCTACTATTTTGGTGTAGGCTTCATTACAAAAGAGAAATTTTCCGGTCAAATCCACTTCGTAATAGCCGTCCTCGATATTCTCCAGGATGGCCCGGGACTTTTCCTCTGATTCTCTCAATGAGGTCTCCGCTTGCCTGCGGCGATCTTCCAGGGCTTCCAATTCAGCCACCCGCCGGCGGAGCTTTTCCACTTCCTTAAGTAAATCCTCTTTGGTTTTTTGGTCGTTGGTCATGGAAGGGACCCCCCCTTTTTTTCCATAAAACCTTCCTAAAATAGGTAAATTTAACAGAATCAAACTAAATGTCCACTTTTTTTTGATAAAACGGCATTTCTTTCTTGACAAATTCTTCTCAAACCTTTACTTACCGGTAGGTAAAATTGAGAGAGAGGCTTCAAACCCAAAAAAGAGATGGCCCTGGTATTTAAAAAGGAAAACGGTGTGGAATTCTTGAATGACCATACGGTCCGTCAACGGCTTCTGGCCGGTGCCGCTGAATTATTCGCCCGCAAGGGATATGCCTCCACGACGGTGAGAGAGATCGTTGAGGCCGCCAAGGTAACCAAACCGGCCCTCTATTATTATTTTAGAAATAAAGAGGGCATTTATCTGGAGTTGATGAGGGAGGCCCAATCAAGATTTGAAATCCTTCTCGACAGTGCCCGAAAAGAAATCGGGGCGGTCAAAAAAAGGATTTTAAGTTTTTCCGAACAAGTTTTTCAGCTTTTTTTAGACCAGATCGAAATCGCCCGTTTAGGAATATCCGTACATTATGGACCGGCCCAGGGTGCCCCTTTTTTCGATTTTGATTCTTTTCATCTCAAGTTCCAGGATTTGATTAAACAATTGATCCGGGAAGGGATCCGGAAAGGAGAATTTCGGAATGGAAATATAATGGATATGACCTGGGCTGTCCTGGGGGTGATCAATGTGGCTATCGAGGTCCAACTCTGGCACCCTGAAAAGTCAATAGGACGTAAGGGCTTGGTCAGGATTCTTAATTTGGTTTTTGAAGGAATATCAAGCAGTACCCGTCATACCCCGTCAGGGGTGTGACCCTAGTACCCGTCAGGCCCCGCCAGGGGCGTGACCCTGCAAGACAGCAAAGCAGGGTCGGGCGAAGGTTGAACCTCAAATATTATTTTTGGACTATGTGAAGAGAAAGGGGAATCGGAATGAAGCGGGGATTGATTATCGGGGCCGTCTTGGCAGCCCTGTGGATCGGAGCCTGGGGGTGTTCAAAGGCGAAAGAGGACAGCAAGGGGGTTGAAAAAAGCGGGGCATTACCCCCGGTGGCCGTTGAGGCAACACCGGTCCAGGCCAGAGACCTCATCGAAGGGATTGAGGTGGTGGGATCATTGACCCCCAGGTTCGAAGCCAGGCTCAAGGCTGAATATTCCGGAATCGTCACCGACGTTTATGTGACCGAATGGGTACGGGTGAAAAAAGGGACTCCACTGGCCAAATTGGATACCCGTGAAATAGAGGCCGTTGTACAAAAGGCCCAGGCCGCCGTTGAGCTCGGGAAAGCCAATCTGTTGCAAGCCGAAGTGGGTGGTAATCGGGCCGAAAGGGAGTTAACCCGGGCCCAAAATCTCAAAGAGTCCGGTTTGATCACCCAACAGCTCTTTGAGGATGTCAAAACGGAAAAAGCGGCTTCAGCGGCCCGTATCGCTGCGGCCAAAGCCCAGGTCCTGGCCGCAGAAAAGGATATGAACCAGGCTCAAACCCGGATGTCCAAGGCGGTCATCAAATCCCCGATGGACGGGGTAGTGGCTTCCC
>JACQYK010000248.1 GCA_016208255.1 Deltaproteobacteria bacterium
AGAATCTGTCGGTCCGGTTTTTATTTTTCCCCTTGGACTCCCACAAGGGGGCCAGGGAACAATGTATTTCCATTCTCTGTGATCATAAAGGAATCGAAGGCTTTGACAGCGGTTACCGGTCGAACAACCAATGTTCGGAGGGGACCCAAAAAGTGGATAACACCATCGCCTTCCTCAAGAAAAAAGGGATTAATTCAACTCCAACCTTTATTTTTATGGATGGAATCTTCCAATCCGGGGTGCCGACCGAGGAGGTATTCCGGAATCGGTTAGAACAGTCGAAACCCCTTTCCAAGTGATCCCCTTCTTTCAGCTAATTGGGAGAAGAACAAAACTTATTTAACTGGAGAAAAAAATGAAGTCTCTGAACCAATTGATTGAATCCATTCAACCCATTAATCGGTTATTGGAACCGGCCATCCGGGCCCACCTGGATCAACTGACCAAACCCCCCAAAAGCCTGGGCCGGTTGGAAGATCTGGCGACCCAATACTGCCTGATCACCGATACCTCAAAGCCCAACCTGGGCGGAAAAAAGATTTTTACCTTCGCCGGGGATCACGGGGTGGCAAAAGAAGGGGTATCCGCTTATCCCCAGGAAGTGACCCCCCAGATGGTCAGAAATATGTTGGCCGGAGGGGCGGCGGTAAACGTCCTGGCCGGCCATGCCGGGGCGGAGTTAGCTGTGATTGATATCGGGGTGGCTGATCCCTTGATTGATGCCCCGGGTCTTATCCGTCGAAAAATAAAACCAGGCACTGATAACATTGCCACCGGCCCGGCCATGAGCCTTGAAGAAGCCGGGCAAGCCATAGAAACCGGAATCGAACTGGCTTTTTCCGCTGCCGAAAACGGAGTTACCTTAATCGGTACCGGGGAGATGGGCATTGCCAATACCACTCCCTCTTCGGCCTTGTTTGCCGCCTTGCTCCCTTGCCCCGTGGAAGATATCACCGGACGCGGTACCGGGATTAATGACGCCGGTTTGATCAAAAAGGTGGAAGTGATTAAAAGAGCCTTGAAAGTCAACCAGGATAACTGCACAAATCCTCTTAGTACCCTGGCGGCCCTCGGGGGATTAGAAATCGCCGCTATCTGCGGCCTTTGTCTGGGTGCGGCTTCGGCCCGGGTCCCCCTGGTTGTGGATGGGTTTATTTCTTCCGCCGGGGCCCTGGTTGCCTGCAGATTATGTCCGCAAGTCAAGGATTATCTTTTTTTTAGCCACCTTTCCGAAGAAGCCGGGCATGCTACTTTTTTGAGGATTTTTAAAGCGGAACCCATTCTGGATTTGAGGATGTGCCTGGGGGAAGGGACCGGAGCGGCTCTGGCTATGACCGTTATTGAGGCGGCCATAAAAATATACAACGAGATGGCCACTTTCTCTTCGGCGAGTGTGAGTGAAAAAGCGTGAGGTAAGAGGCCGTGAGGCGGGAGGCTGAGGTTAAGATTTTAATATTGCAATTCTGAGAAATTATCTCTGACTTTTAACAATCGTTTCCATGTGGGCCTTATTTTTGGGGTTGACTTACGCCTTACGCCTTACGCCTTACGCCTCACGACTTACGCCTGCCCTTAAAATCGGAGAGATAATCCGACGTAGGGTCCCCCCAGTTTTACCCTGGCATAGTCTGGGTCGTCCCGGGCATCAATATCGACAAGCCGGTATCCCCCGCTGATACTGAAGTTTTTAAAAGGGATAAACTTGATGCCGGCCTCGCCCTCCCAAATCGTGCCATATTGTCCGGCCGGCAGCCCGGATATTTCGGCAAAAATATTTAAGAAAGAAGTGGGAATGATGTCCATGGCTAAGCCTATGGTTGGAAGCCAGGCGGTAAAATCCCAGCCATTATCGATTCCCAGATCAGGGGCCGCCAGGGAAACATCTCCCTGCACCCCTTTGACTTCAAACAGGGTCCCGAATTTGAATTTCCCCCCGGCCAAGTTGACAAACTGATAAGCCCACCCGAAACGCAGATACTGGAGATTGAGCGAGGCCACAACCCGGGTGTTTGCGGAGTAGGTTTCCCCCCCGAATTCCACGGTTCTTCTGATATTAGAGTCGGTATCATAGCTGATGGGGGTGTAATTTAGGGTCAATCGATGATTGGGGTTGATGAAAAAACTAAACCGGCCTGAGGGAAAATTCTTATCCGCTATGGCCAAATCAGATTTCAGATTGATATCCGTACCCCTGTCCTGTTCGATCACCTTGGCTTCGGCAGATAAATTAGTCATCCAGTAACGCCCTTCAAATTCGAAAACCGCATTTTGGCCAAAAACCGTACTCGCGCCTAAAAGACAAAGTACCGATCCCCAAACCAGATTCTTTAGCATAACCATCTCCTCCTATCTTTTATATCCCTGAGAAAGATCAATTTACCCCTTTGCTTGGTATTGTCCCCGGAAAATACCCTTTGCTCATGGCAGGTTGTATTCTGGCAGGTTTTTACCCTGATTGAATTTTTCCAGTTTTGCAAGAGAAAAATAGTAGGAATTCTAATCTTACTTCAGATCAACCCCTTTTTGGATTTACATCTTGTAAAAAATATTGGCATATTTTTTTGCCTGCAGACGATAGAGCAACAAATTTTGAGCAAAAAAATAGACCAGAAATTCATAAAATATTTATTAAAATCAAAACGATGAAGAGTACCAGGGGGAAGGGGCTCTATTTTCTGTTTTCTGCGAACCCTCCCCTGGTTGCTTGGTATAAAGTTTGCAAAAAATATTTAAAAATAATCATGGTCGATCCTCGGGATAAAGCCATTTGTTATTTTTCTGTTTTTTTTACATTTGCGGACTCTTTTGAAAAATTATGAAGTGGATGTTCCATATCTATCAAGCGCTTGAGGGGGGAGGGGATGAGCCAGGACTGAATATTTTTATAGAAATATCAGTAAAAATAAATTATTAAAAAGAGTTACGACGCTTTCAAATATAAATCAGGAGGTTGAGCATGGCAGAAATAAAATCAATGATGGAGGAAACAAGGCAGTTCCCCCCTTCCAAAGAATTTGTTGATCAGGCCTACATCAAAAGTAGGACAGAGTATGAAAGGATGTGGAAAGAATCGATTGAGAACCCTGAAAAATTCTGGGGTGGTGTGGCCTCAGAGCTGCATTGGTTTAAGAAATGGGACAAGGTGAATGTCGAAGATTTTAAAAATGCCAAATTGGAATGGTTTGTCGGCGGCAAGACCAATATTACCTACAATTGTCTCGATTACCAGGTTGAAAACGGCAAAGGTGATAAGGTAGCGATCCTATTCCAGGGCGAGCCGGATGATGATGCTAAGAAATATACTTATAGAGAGTTATTAAAAGAAGTCTCCAGGTTCGCCAATGTCCTGAAGAAAAAAGGCGTTAAGAAAGGGGACCGGGTCGCTATTTACCTGCCCATGATTGGGGAACTCCCTATCGCCATGATGGCCTGCGCCCGTCTAGGCGCAATCCACACTATCGTTTTCGGCGGTTTCTCGGCTGAGGCTTTAAGAGACCGGATTCTGGACGCCGGGGCCAAGGTTCTTATTACCGCCAACGGCTATTGGAGAGCCGGCAGACAGGTCAGCTCCAAAAACAATGCCGATGCCGCGGTTAACTATTGCAGCAAACAAGGTCACCGGGTTGACTCGGTTATCGTGGTAAAACGGCTGGAAAATTTTGAAGTGCCGATGACCGCCGGAAGAGATTTTTGGTGGCAGGATGAAATGAAGGCTGCCGATATCAGTGATAACTGCCCGGCAGAACCGATGGACGCCGAAGATCCGCTGTTCATCCTCTATACTTCAGGATCAACTGGCAAACCCAAGGGTGTTCTCCATACCATCGGCGGTTATATGGTTTATTGTTACATTTCCTTCAAATACATTTTTGACTATAAAGATAAGGATATCTTCTGGTGTACGGCCGATATCGGCTGGGTTACCGGTCACTCTTATATCGTCTACGGTCCGCTGTGCAACGGGGCCACCTCGATCGTCTATGAAAGTGTTCCGACCTTTCCGCAGCCTGACCGATTCTGGCAGATTGTGGAGAAGTTTAAGGTCAATATATTCTATACCGCGCCAACGGCCATCCGGGCGATCATGAGAGAAGGCGACCAATGGCCGATGGGAAGGGACCTTTCATCGCTCCGGCTCCTGGGTACCGTCGGTGAACCGATTAACCCGGAAGCCTGGATATGGTACCATAAACTGATCGGCCGGGAAAAATGCCCCATTGTAGACACCTGGTGGCAGACTGAGACCGGAGGAATCCTGATTACACCCCTTCCCGGCGCCTGGCCGACAAAACCCGGTTCGGCAACCTTGCCTTTCTTTGGGGTTGACCCGGTCATCCTGAAAGGAAGGGCCTCAGCGGACGAGCCGGCCCAGGAAGCAGGCGTCAATGAAGGCGGAGAACTGTGCATTAGAAGGTCCTGGCCGGGCCTGATGAGAACCGTCTATAAAGAACCCGAGAGATTCTTTAATACCTACTTTATCCAGCAACCCGGTTTTTACTTTTCCGGTGATGGGGCCAGAAAAGACGAAGACGGATACTTCTGGCTGATGGGGCGTATTGACGACGTGGTCAATATTTCCGGCCACCGGATCGGCACCGCCGAGGTTGAAAGTGCCCTGGTTTCCCACCCCGCCGTGGCTGAAGCGGCCGTGGTCGGTTTTCCCCATGACATTAAAGGGGAGGATCTTTATGCTTATGTAATCCTCAAGGTGGGTTTTGAGGAAAGTGATCAGTTGAAAAAAGACCTGGTGGCCCAGGTTAGAAAGGAAATCGGCCCCATCGCCTCCCCCGGCAAGCTGCAGATCGTTCCCGGTCTGCCCAAGACCAGATCCGGGAAGATCATGAGGCGGATTCTGCGGAAGGTTGCCTCCGGCCAGATCGATCAACTGGGTGATATCACAACCCTGGCCGATCCTTCTGTGGTTGACGATATCGTCAAAGGCCGGTTGTAAGGAGGCTGGTTATTTCTTTTTTTAAAAAATGATTTTTTTACAGAGACCCTGAGGTCAGGTCAGGATCAAGGACCAGAGAGCTATTTAATAGTACCCTGTCTTAGTCATTAAGGAACATTCTTGGTTTCCTCGGGGTTTCTGTTGTCAGTATCATGAGTTGTATATTATTCCAAAAGTTTTTTTGCTGATACACACCCTTATCCGTCATTCCGGCATGATTTAAGCCGGAATCCCGGGAAATTGATTTTGCATTTTCTTCAAAACCCTGGATTCCCGATAAAGACACTCGGGAATGGAGAAAAAAGTATCGCTGTCGTGTTATAACACCATTTGTTAAACTTAAAAGTTTACTGAAGGAAAAAAATCATGTCAGCAAAAATAGAAAAAGAGCCGGGAAGGGCCTGGGTTGTTGCCTTCGCCGGAGTAGCGATAAATCTCTGTCTGGGCATCCTTTATGCCTGGAGTGTCTGGAAAAAGGCTTTGGTTGATAAAGGCAAGGCGGATGCCGGAGAATTGATGACCGGTATAAACGCCGGCTGGGCCTATTTGACGGATACCCAAGGGACCGTGTCCTATTTCCTTTGCGGTATCATGTTCGCCCTTTTTATGATCCCCGGCGGCAGACTCCAGGACAGATACGGTCCGAAAATCGGGGCTACCTTGGGGGGCCTTTCCCTGGCCGTGGGTTGTATCATAGCCGGTTTGATGAAAAGTTACCTGGGATTGATACTTGGATTTGGGATTCTCGGCGGCATTGGAATGGGTCTTGGATATGCCGCGCCGACTCCGGCGGCCCTAAAGTGGTTCGGCCCTCACCGTCGGGGGCTAATTGCCGGTATTGTGGTTGGCGGTTTCGGAGGTGCAGCCCTTTATGTAGCCCCTTTAGGACAATATTTAATAGATAAATACGGTATTTCCGGGAGTTTCATCGGCCTGGGGATCATCTTTGCGATCGTTGTGATTGTTGCCAGCCAGCTATTATCCAATCCACCGGCTGGTTATGTCCCCGTTGGACCGCCCCCCGGTAAGGCTGGTGCCAAACCGGTTACTACAACAGCCGCAGCGGATTATTCACCAACCCAGATGCTCTCTACCTGGCAGAGTTATGCCCTGATTTTGATGTTTATCGGGAGCGCTCAGTCCGGTCTCCTGGTCATTGCCAATGCGGCTCCGCTCCTGGCCAAGACCGCCGGAAAACTTGAGTTTTTTGCCAGAAACGCCTGGATCATCGCCGCTTATGGCGGTTTGATCAATGCCCTCGGCCGGGTCGGCTCCGGTCTCTATTCGGATAAGATCGGCAGGGCGAACGCCTATACCGTCAATTTACTGGTTTCGGCGGTATTTTTATTGGCCACCCCCTTTATCATCCAGGCCGAGAGTATCCCCCTCTTGTTTTTAGCCACCGGGGTGGCCTATTGGCAGTATGGAGGGGGACTTTCGATCATGCCCGCCTTTACGGCTGACTTCTTCGGGTCAAAAAATCTGGGGGTCAACTATGGCTTTGTGTTTCTGGGCTGGGGATTGGGATTTTTAATGCCCTTGATCGCCGGTTATATCAAGGACAGCACCGGTTCTTATTCGCTGTCCTTTTATATCTCGGCAGTGATATTAATCGTAGCGGTCATCCTCTGCCGGTTTCTGAAAAAACCGGAGAAGAAGTAAAAAAAATCATTAAATCTTGAATTCTGTCTTCTGGATTCTGAATTCTGGATTCTGGATTTTTAAAGCCCATGCCGGGGGAAGATCTCTTCCTGGATATAAGCTACCACTCTTCTGGCCTCCTGGAAGGCCTTATCTTTGATTTCACCTTCACTTAAATAGGGGTAGTCATAAAGACTCCCCACTTCCATTTCAGGGCCGAACATCATTCCGCCGACCAGGCCGGCAAATTCATCGACCGGCACGACCTGATTCAAAATAGCCCAGGCCAGGGTCCAACAACGGGCTGTGCGGTAAAGATCATAACCGCCGCCCCCCAGACCGATCACTCTGGGACAAAGTTCCTGAATACTTCTCACGGCCTGCTGATATCCGTTGTTGGTCAGCTTCAGGTTGGTCAGAGGATCGGAAATCAACGTGTCGGCCCCCAGTTCGGCCACAATAATATCCGGTGCAAAGGATCTGACCAAGGGGGGAACTACGGCCTCAAAGGCAAAGGTATAGACCTCGTCATCGGTCCCGGGTTCCAAAGGCACGTTAATCGTAAACCCTTTCCCCTCTCCCTGGCCGGTTTCCGTTTCCCATCCGGACCAGGGATAAAGAGTCCTCCCGGTCTCGTGAAGGGAAATCACCAAGACCCGCGGATCTTCATAAAAGGCTTCTTGAACGCCGTTCCCGTGATGGGCATCGCAATCAATATAGGCCACTTTTAGCCCCCGGTCTTTTTTAAGAGCGGCCATTATGGAAATGGTGATATCGTTTAAGTAACAGAACCCTTCGACGTGGTTCGGCATGGCGTGATGAAAGCCTCCAAAAGGATTGAAGGCGACCCCGGCCTGTCCGTCCAGGATCAATTCAAGGGCCCGATGAGTTCCTCCGGCCGCCCGCAAGGACCAGTCATAAATTCCAGGAAGGATCGGATTATCTTTGGTCCCTAAGCCGAATTCCATCATCTCCAGATCGAACTCTCCCCGCCCGGCTTTCTCAACAGCCTGAATCAGGGCGGGCGTATGAAAAAGGGTGAGCAGGTTTGGATCCAGGGGCTCAGGATCGAGAACGGTCATCCAGGGATGATTCATGACCCCGTATCGGGTGCAAAGGTCGTAAGTTTTGACCGCCCTCTCCGGCTTATAGGGGTGATCATATCCAAAATCAAAATATCCCATTTCTCCGGAATAGATAAAAATGGCCCCCATCCTCACCTCATTTTCTATCCCATTCTCTTCAACAGGCATCATCCTAGGATATCCGCTATCAAGGCCAGAAGTCTTTGCGGGTTGATCGGTTTGGAGATAAACAAATTGGCTCCAACCTCAAGTCCCCGCTTTTGATCCTCTTCCTGATTTTTAGCCGATAAAAACAGGATGGGAGTATTCCGCCCACGCGCTGTTTCCCTGATTTTCTTGCATAGTTCAAAACCATCCATTTCAGGCATGACAATATCCAGTATCATCAGATCCAGAGCTTCCTGATCGATTTTCTTTAAGGCCTCGGAACCTCTGGAAAAGGTGAGGACTTCATAATTTTGAGATTTGAGAAGTTCTCTCATAGCCATGAGAACTAATTCATCATCATCCACAATAAGTATACGCTTTCCCATATCCTGACTCCTTGTTTTCTGTAAAAATAGACGGGACTATGTTTTTTTCATCACGGGAAGGAGTATTTTAACTTCGGTCCCGATACCGACCTGACTCTTGATTTTCAGCCGTCCCCCATGGGCCTCCACAATGCCAAAACACAAGGAGAGGCCTAAACCGGTGCCTTTGCCGACCGGTTTCGTACTGAAAAACGGTTCAAGGACCTTGCTGAGGATTACTTCAGGGATCCCTTCCCCGGTATCTTTCACTGAAACAACCACCATCGTTTCCTCCTCTTCCTCAGTAAGATAGGAATGAATAGTCAATTCCTTCAGACCGGTTACCGTTTCCATGGCATCCCTGGCGTTGGAAATAAGATTGAGGAAGACCTGTTCAAGCTGGCCGGAATCCCCGGCAATTTTTGGTAACCCTTCGGTTAATCTCCGGTTGATGGTTATGTTATGGTTGAGGAGTTGCTGGCCGGTCAGCATCAGGGCATTTTCGACCGGTTGATTGATGTCGAGCTCCTGAAAATCGGATTCGGTCTGCCGGGAAAACTCCCGCAGGTGATTAACAATCTTTTCGATCCGATTATTGCAACGGCCGATGATTTCCAACCGTTCCCGATTGGGACATTCTTCATGAAGGTTGTTCATGATGACGTGAAAGATCGTCTGAGAGGCCATCAGAGGATTATTCAGTTCATGGGCTACTCCGGCCACCAGTTCTCCCAGGGCTCTCATTTTGGAGGCCTCTATCAGGTAAAATTGAGTCTCCTTAAGCTTGGCCTCCAGACGCTTTTGCTCGGTCATGTTTTTGAAAATTCCGGATGTGCCGATTACTTTTCCCTCTTCATCCCGGAGTAGAGAAGCGGAAGTCAAAATGGTCAGCACCTCTCCTGTTTTGCTCTTCAGATCCATTTCATAATGTTCGATCCGCTCATCGGCACCGAGGAGGTTCATGATATCCCAGGCCTCTTGAATGCCACGGACATAGATAATGGAAATATGGTTACCCAACAGTTCGGACCTGGGATAGGCCAGCATTTCTTCCATGGCCCGATTCATATAAGTGATTTTTCCTTTGAGATCAGTAGTCACAATGCCGTCCACCGAACTCTCCATGATATTTTCCAGAAATTCCTTGGTTTCCCGGAGTTCTTTTTCCAAAGACTTTCTTATGGCAATGTTTCGAACAATTTCGACAAACCCTCTTACCCCCCCGGAGGGTTCAGTAATGGCCGTAAGGGAGGAATGGGCCGGAAAACGCCGTCCGTTCTTTTGAATCCGGTCCATCTCCTGGTCACTCAGATCTTCGCTTCTGACCCGACCCCCAAAGGCGTTTTTTATCTCCTCTTTGGACATCGAGAAGTGGGTTATGGCAATATTTTCCTTCTGGATAACCTCCTCCTTTTTCCAGCCAAAAAGCTTCTCCGCCCCTTTATTAAATTCGGTGATGGTTCCATCAATCTCCATGGCTATAATGGCATAGTGGGTGGTGCTTTCCAGGATGCTGGTCAAGAAATGGGAGAGGGCGCGGTATTTTTCCCTGGAGTCCATCAAATCTTTGGTCCTGATTTCTATCAAATTTTCCAGATTCGAGGTGTAGTCCTCTATCTTGGCGGCCATCGAATTGAATGAATCTCCCAGGATACCGATCTCGTCCTGGCCTTGGATTTTTACTCTCTGAGAAAGATCTCCGGCTGACATTTGAGCGGTGACCCGGGTCAGGTCCAGGATCGGCTTGGTCAGGAATCGGGAAAGGAAAATGGTCAATCCAACGGCAATGGCCAGGGTGACCAGAACCACGCTAAAGATGAATCTTTCGGTTTTATAAAGGGAATGATAAATTTCTTCTTCATAGGCCCCTGCGGAAATGATCCAATCCCAAGGTTTGAAATAGATATATTTGGTCAGTTTCTGCCTGGGCGCGGTCTCACCCAATTCCGGATTCATCCAGGGATAGCTCAAAGTCTCGACCTGGCCGTCTCCAAGGACCAGGGCCTCTTTAATCATGGCCCTGATATATTTAAAGCCGGCCGAATCTGTCGAATCCAGTATATTTTCCCCCTCTTTGGCCGGATGGACCTGGAGCAGGCCACGGCTGTCGATGGTATAGGCATAACCGGTTTCTCCCACCTTGATCTGCCGGATCGCCTCTCTTAGGGTACGGAGGCTTTCGCTTTGATCTAAGCTGGGTCCCGCCATATTCGGCATCATTTCCTGGTGCGACTTACAGAGGGCGTAGATATTCCGGACCAGATGATCGAGGTCTTCTTCCGCGGCTTTTTTGAGGGCGTCATTGAACCGGTCCAGGCTGAAAGAGACGACCATCAAAAGGGGTAACAGAACCAGCAGGAGAGTGATGCTGATCAGTTTTCTCCTGATCTTCCAATCGTGAAAGGGAATGGCCATTTTGATTAATTTCTTGAGGGGATCTGGCATGGGCTGATGATCTTCTCCTGAGGTCTGCCTGGGAGTGGAACCTGTTTATTAAGGTTTCAGTATATTATAGGCAAGGAAAAGAGATCAAGAGGAAAGATAGCCTGAAAGCATATCAATAAAAGTAGCATAATCATTTTTTTTTTGTTAGAAGATAATCGGGGAAGTCATCAGGGAAAAAGTCTCTCGATGGGAAGCGCTTAACCGGTTAAAGCCTTCCCCTTCTTGGTTCAGGAACCGATCCCGGCCAGGCGGTATCAGCGAGCCGATAGAATCAAAGAAATGTTTCCTGCCGGAAATCCTGACTCCGGCGCGACCAGGTCCTGCTGCCGGGAACTCAAAAGGGAAAGAGTAATGAAGGACCCCCATCAAAAAAAAGAAAGCTATTCCAAGTTATATCGTAATTTTATCCTGTTGATTTTTTTAACCTCCCTGCTCCCCCATCTTTTAGTCGGCTGGGGGATCTATCATTATTCCTCCAATTTTTCTATTACCCGTTTACAAAATTCCTTTCAAGGGCAGGTTGAAGACCACCGAAAAATAATTGAATTGTTTTTAAGAGAACGGACCTCGGATCTTGAAATGGTGGTTGAAACCCACCCTTTAAATCAGCTGCGGAATCACGAAAATCTTAACCGGGTATTTGACGCACTTAACCGGAATGGTCATTTCTTCATCGATTTGGGTGTGATCAGCGAACAGGGAAAGCATCTCTCTTATGTCGGTCCTTATCAGCTCATGGATAAGGACTACTCTCAGACCTTCTGGTTCAAAGAGGTTATGGAAAAAGGGGTTTTTATCAGTGACATGTTTATGGGTTACCGCCATTCCCCTCATTTCATCCTCGCCTTTTTACATCCGGAAAAGAGTCATCGCTGGATATTGAGGGCTACTATCGACACGGAATACTTTCGGTCCCTGGTTGAAAATGTCAGAATCGGAAAAACCGGCGAAGCCTTTCTGCTCAATCAATCAGGGATCTTTCAAACCAGCCCCCATGGAAAAGACCGGATCATGGGCAAGACTCCTCTGCCCATGGTAAAATTTCAGAAAGGCAGCGGGGTCGATATCATAGGCGGAGACAGGAAAAGCCCCGAATTGAACTTTCCCCGGCAGATCATCGCTTATACCTGGCTTAAGGAGCCCCGGTGGCTGCTGGTGATCAAGCAGGACTACAGCGAAGCCTTTAAGGAGGTCAACCGAGCCAACTGGGCAACCCTGGTCTTTCTTTTTTTAAGCAGCCTGGGTCTCATTTTCCTTACCGTGTCGATCACGTATATCATTATTAAGATGATACGAAAGCGGGATGAAAAAAACCGGTTGCTCAATGATCAGTTGATCCAGGCCAGTAAGCTGGCTTCTATGGGAGAAATTTCAGCGAAAGTAGCTCATGAGCTGAACAGCCCTCTGGGGGGGATCTTGATCTATGCCAATCTATTGCTGGAGGAAACCCCCGCGGAAGATCCCAAACAGAAGGACCTCAAAGAAATCATTGATCAGACCATACGCTGCAAAGAGATCGTCAAAGACTTATTGGAATTCAGCCGCAAATCCGCCCATCAGCGTGTTTCTTGCAGCATCAATCAGTCCATACGGCAGACCGTTGACCTTTTGAGCAAGCAGTCCCTGATTCAGAGTCCAATGTTTTTAGGTCCGATCGTCCAACCCAGTGTTCAGGTTGTCTCAGAAATCGATCCTGACCTGCCTTTAATTTCAGCCGATCCCAACCGGCTGAATCAAATTCTGGTCAATCTGATCATCAATGCCGTGGATGCCATGGAAGGCAAGGGAACCCTGACCCTGCGCACCTATCAACGGCCTTCGGAAAAAAAAGCGGTTTTGGAGGTTTCCGATACCGGTGGGGGCATCCCGCCGGAAAATATTCCGAAAATATTTGAACCCTTTTTCACCACCAAAGAGGTGGGAAAAGGAACCGGACTGGGATTGAGCACGGTTTATGGAATTGTCCAGGAACATGGGGGAACCATCGAAGTTCGGAGCGAAGTTGGAAAAGGCACGACCTTCATTCTGGAATTTCCATTGGAAGAGGCTCAAGCCCTCAATTAAACTCGCCCCCCTTCACTTTTCAAAAAAAAAGTCCGGTATTTCATCCATAATGAGGTATCAGGGATTATTTGAGGCAAGGCGAAGGGGGGCAAGCTAAATTAAACCCTTGACATAAAAAAAAGGGGTCTCTATATTTTTAAGCCGAGAGATCCTGAAATCCCATTCCGCAGAATCATAAGGAGGTCTTCATGTTTCAGAAAGTTTTTATCCCTTATAAAGGGTATTGGTCTTCGCCCTTTTCCCGTTGGCAGATGTCCTTCCAAAATATTAATGCCGTAGAATTAGGGGCTCAAACCGCGCGGAAATTTTTAGAAATCCGGGGCCTTGCTCCGGATATTTTTGACGGGTGCCTCCTGGGTATGACGATCGGCCAACCGGCCTGGTTCTATGCCAATCCTTGGTTTTGCGGTCTGCTGGGGAATGACAAGATCAGCGGTCCGACCATCAGCCAGGCCTGTGCCACCAGTGCCTCGGCCATTTATACTGCCGGCCTGTGGATTGAGTCAGGGGATTACCGGAATGTCCTGGTGGCCACTATGGACCGCTGTTCCAATGGTCCCCACACCGTCTGGCCCAATCCTAACGGACCGGGGGGGGAGGTGATCAGCGAGAATTGGAATATGGATAATTTCAACCGCGATCCCTATGCCGGGGAAGCCATGATCAGAACTTCGGAAAACGTGGCCCTCATGATGGGCGGTATTACCAAAGAAGAATCGGATGCCATGGCCGTAAGGCGGTATGAACAGTACCTGATGAGTCTGGCCAACGACCGGGAGTTTCAAAAAGGGTATATGATTCCGGTCGAAACCCGTATTTCCAAAAAGAAATCCCTGATTATAGAAGGGGATGAAGGGGTCACTCCCTGCACCCCTGAGGGTCTGGCCCCGCTCAAACCGGTCCTGGCCGGGGGATGTATTTCCTTTGGAGCTCAAACCCATCCGGCCGACGGCAATGCCGGACTTATCGTGACCAGTAAAGAGAAGGCCAAAGAATTGAGTTCCAATAAAGATATTACCATTCAATTGATCAGTTACGGTCAGGCCCGGGCCCGGAAAGCCCACATGGCCGCAGCGGTCTCACCGGCGGCTGAAATGGCCCTGGAAAGGGCCGGAATCGGGGTCAAAGATCTGAAAGCCGTTAAGACCCATAATCCCTTCACGGTTAATGACATTGTCATGAGCAAGGTGATGAAGATTCCCGAAGCAATATTCAATAATTACGGAAGTTCGCTGATTTTCGGGCATCCCCAGGGGCCGACCGGAGCCCGGTGTACCGTGGAACTGATTGAAGAGCTGGTCAAAATAGGCGGCGGGTATGGCTTGTTTGCCGGTTGTGCCGCCGGGGATACGGGAGGGGCCCTGGTGGTGAAGGTGGGGTAAGTCCTAAACAAAGCATTTTGAATATATTAATCCAAACCAGTTACCATTGATTTCTATAATTGGAATAATGGAGCGGTGGAGTACTGGAGTTTTGGTTTTTCTCCCCCCTACTCCAATACTCCATTACTCCACTACTCCGTTATTGACTCCCCTATCCTTCCCGGCCTGGTTACACTACCTGAAGCAGCATAAAACAATGTAAAAACAGTCCACTTTCAGGAATGAAACCTAAGAGGCCTTGGCCTTGAGAAAGGTGGCCCAGATAGCCGACTCTATTATCTTGTCCTGCAAAAGCTAATAATGAAGTCTTCCAAAAGAAAAACGGGGGTGGCCCCACTGGTTTTGAGCAATCGATCCGCTTCATGAAGGATCTCCAGGGCCATAATCAAATGAGACCGGGAAAAATTTTGGGCGGTCTTCAGGGTGTTGAATAAGACAAAAGGGTGGACCTTGGACAAGGTTTCCGGCAAAGGGCTCTGCTTAAATCGCGGCAGGATTTTGCTGGAAAAGGCCCCAAAGTCCTGCCAAATCCTGGGAGGGGCCTCGGAAATCGTTTCCAGGAGTTCTTGGGCTGTTAATAACCGGCGCAGGGTATTGCTGATGCCGGCCAGGATTTGTAAAGGATTGTATCCCTGGTCCCAGAGTTGGCTGAGTTTTCGAAGGCCCTCCTCCAACTTCCGTTCCCCCAGGACGGCGGTCAATTCATATAAAGGTTCTTCCCGAAAGGCCCCGACGATTTCGGTAATGTCTTTTGCCTGGATTCGTTTCCGGTCCCCGGTATAGGCCACTAATTTTTGGATTTCCATTTCCAAAAGAAAGGTTTCCGAACCCACCCGTTCCAACAAAATCGCTTCCGCCTGGGGCATCATAGTTTTGCCCTCCTGCCCAAGCCTCGCCTTCAAAAATCCTTTTAAAGCGACCGTTTGCTCCCCTTTTTTGCCTTGTTTTAAGGCCAGGTTAATAACCACTCCGTACTCGGCAATGGTTTTAACAATTTTTTTTATGCCGGGGGGGCCTTCCAGGATGATAATCAGGATATGATCTTTAGGAAATCCCTTCCGGATAGCTGATTCCAGGAGGTCGTCGGGATTCTGGGTTATAGATTCCCCAGGCCCTTGATTCCCCATCTGGAGGAGGACCTCCTTAACCCAATTAGGGATAGGGCCCACCGTTTCCGGAAAAAGTTTTTCACTAAGAATATCTTCGTCTACCTTTAAGTCCGGAGGTATTCCGGCATCCTGTAACAGAGTTCGGAGAAGCCGGGAGCTGCGCTCCGGTTGCCCTTTCTGCCAGGCTTCTTCAGCCTTTTTTATAAGACGATCATGGCTGCCGGTGGAAAAAATCGACAAGGGGTTTTTGACCGAAACCACCTTCCGCCCCGGAAAAAAAGGAAAGGTCTGAAGCCTTTCCAGAATAGAAGGAACCTCTTCTTTCTCTCCATCGACGATTTCCAGGTTAAAGGTTTGCTGTTCCAGGGGGAGCAGGCGACCGATCAGTTTTTGAAGAACATCATTCGTAAGATAGGAATCACCGGCGATAAGATAGACCGGAGCAGGGTGTTCTCTTTCAGCTTGTTCCAGGATTTTGGAAATATCTTTATAAGAAAAGGATGGCATAAGATTTATCAGACTAAACCTTCATGCCTCGTTGAGGCACCACGAATCATGAAAATATTGTATAACTGGTTAGTTAAGTCGTCATTCCGGTCGGTCGGCTTTGCCGACCTTAAGAAGAGACTTCCGGAGGAAGTCGAGTGAAAGCCGGAATCCAGGCTGAAGAAACCAAGCAAACCTCTGGATGCGGTCCGACTTCCCAAAGGGAGTCTTTGCTTAAAGTTCGGGCCGCTCGACTTTGTCGAGCTTTTGGAGAGGCTCCCAAAGGGGAGCCGATGAGCCGAACGACTCGAGTCCGGCATGACGGAGAAAGAACTGCCCGGAGATTAATCCAGGGTTATTTTCTCACTAAATAGAAGATTGAAAAATATAAAAAGGCCCCTTTCGGGGCCTTTTCGGTTTTCAATGACCGCACCGATCAAGATTCTAAGACAAAAATAACTTCCATCCGGACTCGATATTCAATTATCTTGTTGTTTTCCACAGCGATACGTTGTTCAATAATTTTCATCCCGGTGATTCCCCTTAAGGTCTTGCTGGCCCTTTTAAATCCTTGGGAAATCGCATCTTCAAAACCCTTTGGTGAAGCAGCGATAATCTCTGTTACTCTGGCAACCCGGGCAGCCATACAATCACCTCCTTTCCGTGTCTAAAATAGAAGGCCTCCTTCTCTCCACAGATCGGATTTGGTCCATTTGTTGGAAGCCTCTCGCTCCAGTTAATTAATAAAGGGGAATTATAATATATTAGGTGAAAGTTTAACATAGTCAGGAAAGGTTAGCAAGGAGAAAAGAATCAATTATTTCTTGACTTTTCTTTCTAATCCAAGATATTATTTTATAAATTGGAAGAAATATCCTGAGCAATTGATGGAGCGGCAAGTGTTTGAAAAATTAGAGGAAAAAATTGAACAAGCGGTAAAAAAGATGGAAGCCCTTTCTTTGGAGAACCTGGCCCTAAAAAGAAAAATAGAGGAAAAAGAGGCCGTTATCCAAAACGCCCAGGCACAATTGGATGCTTTGGAAGAAGAAAAAGAGCTGATTAAAGGCAAGATCGACGGGATTTTACAAAAAATAAGCCGGGTATTGGAGTAATTTCACAGCTCGTGTCTGAATTATTTAAAGTTGACATATTGGGAAACGAATATACCCTGAGGGGGGATTTGGATCCTGGACTGATGGAAAAAGTTTCAGCCGTACTCAACGAAAGGATTAAAGAAGTCCAATCCTCCATGCCTTCGGCCAACAAAGTTCATCTGGTCATATTAGCGGCTTTAAACATAGCCTTTGACTATCTTCAGACCAAAGAAACTTTGGATCAAATGGAAAAAATGGTGGAGGCCAAAAGCCGGCAATGGATAACCAAGTTAGATTTACCACCTCAAGTTGAAAATGAGGTTTAGTTCGAAAATAGGGTCCATCTTCCAATGAGTTCTATTTTCAGACATCGTGGTGTCACGTCCCTGACGGGACATGACGCTTTAATATATAAATTTAAGAAGGAATAATAAATCGGCTATCCTCAAAAGGTTTGGGTCAACGATATAATAACTCAGAATGACATTTTTAATATTTTTTTAATAAATCCTAAACCCCATCTTTTGAATTAGCTTTCCTCTCCGGGTAATCCCCCGCGGATATTCCTTCGCCAGTTTGTTCACCAGTTGACTCCGGAACAAGGATCAATCTCTAAAATGAACTGTCATTTTATCGAAATATAAGGAAATCATGTCTATCTCAACACAATTGGTTGGTTTAATCAGCGGAATTCTCCTGGCCTTTTTTTTGGGAATCCTGATCGGTTTTTTCATCCGGAAAAAATTTACCGAAAGCAGGGTTGAATCCATTGAAACCCTTTCCAAAAAGATTGTCGAAGAAGCCAAAAAAGAGGCGGAGACCGTTAAAAAAGAGGCGATGTTACAGGCTAAGGACAGCCTTTATCAAATGAAAATGGAATTTGAAAAGGAGACCAAGGAGCGTAAGCAGGAAATCCAGGATCAGGAAAAAAGGATCCTGAACAAAGAACAGAATCTGGACCGAAAGATTGAAATCATCGAAAAAAGGGAATCCGAGTTTGAAAAAAAAGAAAAGGCCCTGACTCAAAAAGAAAAGGACGCCCTCGAATTAAAGGAAAATTATGAAGTATTAATCAGTGAGCAGAAGAAACAGTTGGAATATCTGGCCGGCATATCCTCCCAGGAAGCTAAGGAACTGTTGCTCCAGGCCATGGAAAATGAAGCCAAACACGAAGCGGCCAAGACTATTCGCCGCCTGGAAAGTGAGGCCAAAGAAATTGCCGACAAAAAGGCCAAGGAGATTATTTCCCTGGCAATCAAGCGCTATGCCGGGGATTATGTGGCCGAAAAAACGGTTTCCTATGTAAACCTGCCTAACGAAGAAATGAAAGGTCGGATCATCGGGCGGGAAGGAAGAAATATTAGAGCCATCGAGGCGGCCACAGGTATTGATTTGATTATCGACGATACCCCGGAGGCGGTCATTTTATCCGGTTTTAATTCCGTTCGACGGGAAGTGGCCCGGCTTTCCCTGGAGAGGTTGATCAGCGACGGCCGTATTCATCCGGCCCGTATTGAAGAGGTGGTCAAGAAGGTCTCACAGGAAGTGGAGGTAGCCGTTCGGGAAGCCGGGGAAGCAGCCACTTTCGATGTCGGGGTCCATGGAATCCATCCGGAAATGATTAAGTTGGTCGGAAAATTGAAATACCGATCCAGTTACGGGCAAAATGTGCTTCAGCATTCCCTGGAAGTGGCTTTTCTTTGCGGGATCATGGCTGCCGAACTGGGGATAAATATCAAACAGGCTAAACGGGCCGGCCTGCTTCATGATATCGGCAAGGCGGTGGATCATGAAGTGGAAGGGTCCCACGCCGTTATCGGAGCGGACTTAGCCAAAAGATATGGAGAGTCGAACCGCGTCATTCATGCCATTGCCTCCCATCACGAAGATGTTCCTCTTGAATCCATTCTGGATGTCCTGGTTCAGGCGGCCGATACCCTTTCCGGAGCCCGGCCTGGAGCCAGGAAAGAAATGTTGGAAACCTATGTTAAGCGCCTGGAAGATCTGGAAAAGATCGCCCAGTCCTTTGAAGGGATCGGTAAAACCTATGCCCTTCAGGCCGGACGTGAGATTCGGATTATCGTGGAAAGTGAAAAGGTGACCGACAATGATATTTATGTGTTATCCAGAGATATTGCCAAAAAAATTGAAGAGTGCTTAACCTACCCCGGTCAAATCAAAGTCACTGTTATCAGAGAAATACGGGCCGTGGAATACGCCAAATAATAAAGAAGGTTTAAGGTCCACGGTATAAGGTTTAGGGTTTAAGGTTTTACCTCACACCTTACACCTTGTACCTTAAACCTAATCTCAAGGAACATCCATGTCCGTAAACATATTATTTATCGGTGATATTGTTGGAAAACCTGGACGTAAGGCGGTAAGGGAATTATTGCCCCCCCTGATGGGCCGGTTTCAGGTTGACCTGTGGTGGCTAACGGAGAGAACGCCTCCGGCGGCATCGGGATTTCGGTGAAAGGGGCCGATGAACTGTTAACCAACGGCATCCAGGTCTTAACTTCTGGAAACCACATTTGGAAAAAAAAAGAAATCCTTTCTTATATTCAACAGAATCCGGATTTGATCCGGCCGGCCAATTATCCGGCCGAAACCCCCGGTAATGGATCGGTAATCAAAGAAACCAGGTCCGGGCACCTGGTTGGCATTCTAAATTTGCTGGGCCGGACCTTTATGGAGGCCGTAGACTGCCCTTTCAGGAGAAGCCTGGAGGAACGGGAGAGGTTGATTAAAGAGACCCCGATTATTCTGGTGGACATTCATGCCGAAGCGACTTCAGAGAAGGTCGCTTTGGGGTGGTTCTTAGACGGCAAGGTCAGTGCGGTTTTGGGAACGCATACTCATATTCAAACCTCCGATGAGAGGGTCTTACCCCAAGGGACGGCTTATATGACCGATGTGGGGATGACCGGACCGACCGATTCGGTGATTGGCATCAGGAAAGAGTTGGCGATTGATCGGTTTCTGACTCAAATGCCCCATAAATTCGAAGTGGCCAAAAGGGCCTTAGTCCTTGAAGGGGCGCTTGTTTCTATTGATCCGGAAACAGGGCGGGCAACGGGGATAACCCGGATCCGGGAAAAAATGGATCCGGGTTCGGAGTAATTTGTTCGGAGTTCGGAGTAATAGTTCGGAAACCAAACCACCTTCACTCCGAATGCAATACTCCGAACTGACAGCTCTAAGCTAAACAGAGTCAAAAGAGCGGAGAAATCAATTGGAAAACTTTTATAAGACAATGGAAGAACGTGGTTTCATCGAACAGGCCACCGATCCTGAAGAGATGGAATCCCTTTTCGAGCAAAAAACCATTACCGCCTACATCGGTTTTGATCCCACGGCCAGGAGCCTTCACGTTGGAAGCTTAATTCCCATTATGGCCCTGTCCCACTTACAACGGCACGGTCATCGCCCGATCGCCCTGGTGGGCGGCGGTACGGCTTTAATCGGGGACCCAAGCGGCAAAACAGAAATGCGTCCGGTCCTGAGCCACGAAGAGATCAGGGATAACGCGGAGGGATTAAAACAGCAATTGTCCCGCTATATGACCCTGGATGGCCAAAATGGCATTTTATTAAATAATATCGACTGGCTGGCTCCATTGAATTATATTGAGTTCTTGAGGGATATCGGCCGTCACTTCAGTATCAACCGGATGCTGGCCGCCGAATCGGTCAGGCAGCGTCTGGAGACCGGTTTATCCTTTATAGAATTCAACTATCAATTGTTCCAGGCCTATGATTTTCTTCATCTATATTCCTATCAGGATTGCATCATGCAAATGGGGGGAGCAGACCAATGGGGGAATATTGTGGCCGGAACCGACCTGATAAGAAGAGTAAAAGGCGGCAAGGCTCATGGGTTGACTTTCCCATTAATTGTAACCAGTTCCGGCGAAAAGATGGGCAAGACAGCCAGGGGGGCCGTATGGCTTGATCCCAGTCGGACCAGCCCCTATGAATATTATCAATTTTGGATAAATACCGAGGATCAGGATGTGGCCAGGTTTCTGGCCCTGTTCACCTTCTTACCTATGGATGAAGTCCGGGGACTCTCCCAAAAGCAGGGGGCGGATTTGAGGGAAGTTAAAGAGATTTTGGCTTTCGAGGCGACCAGCATCACCCATGGGAAGGAGGAGGCGGAAAAAGCACGGGAGACTTCACGCCATCTTTTTTATGGACAGGGCTTGGATATGGAATCAGTCCCTACTTCCCTGCTGGCCCGGGAAAAGGTGGAAAAAGGTCTGGAAGCCTACCTCCTTCTGGTAGAAGCAGGAGTATGTCAAACCCGGGGAGAAGCCCGACGACTGATAGCCCAGGGGGGAGTGGCTTTAAATGATCAACGAATCCCCTCTTTTGATTTCAAGGTTTCGGCGCAATTGGTGAAGGACAATACCCTTCTGTTGAAAATTGGGAAGAAAAGATTTCATAAAATCATTTTCTCTTGATTTTTTTCTTGACATAATCTTTCTTTAAAGATAAGTTACTATTTTCACTTTGCGAGGGAAGGAGATATTCCCTCTTGACAAAATGAATAAAATAAGTTATCTTTTTCATTACCTTGATCTTTGAAAACTAAATAGTGAGCCGTTTTGTGGTCCCTTTTTTTAATTTGTAGTTGAATAAGCTTTCCAGTTTAATTGGAGAGTTTGATCCTGGCTCAGAATGAACGCTGGCGGCGTGCTTAACACATGCAAGTCGTACGAGAAACCCCGGCTTGCCGGGGGAGTAAAGTGGCGCACGGGTGAGTAACGCGTGGGTAATCTACCCTCGAATTGGGGATAACACACCGAAAGGTGTGCTAATACCGAATAAGACCACGATCTCCACGGGGATTGCGGTCAAAGATGGCCTCTGCTTGCAAGCTGTCGTTTGAGGATGAGCCCGCGTACCATTAGCTTGTTGGTGGGGTAATGGCCTACCAAGGCAACGATGGTTAGCTGGTCTGAGAGGATGACCAGCCACACTGGGACTGGAACACGGCCCAGACTCCTAC
>JACQYK010000249.1 GCA_016208255.1 Deltaproteobacteria bacterium
TTAAAGGGATATCTTTCTCCTTATCTTGTTATCTTTACAGACCTCCTATCCTTATCCATCATCCGCTGGCTATCGGCCTCCCTACCTCCCCACTCATGCTTTCAACTCCTACTTTTCATAAAACTTTTGACACTACCTAAAATTACGTGAGGCGTAAAGCGTAAGGGGTAAGGCCTTTGCCCTTGCCTTTTCCCCCACACCTCACGCTTTACGCTTCACGCCTTACGTTCCTTATGTCGGCGACGCAGTGTGCATCTTGGCCCGGGGCGGAAACTTTTCACATTTTTTCCGGGTGACCTCCAGGGCCTCGATGATTTTCTTTCGTGTATCTTTGGGAAGAATGATCTCGTCAATCACCTGGGCGGTCCAGGTCAGCCCCACGTCGAAGGCATCCACCTTTTCCCGCGAACGGTTCAAATAGGCCTCATAGGCGTCCTCCTCGATCCCCTGGCTGTAGATCGGTCGATAGTCCAGCTCCGAGGCCTCCACGGCAAAACGGCTGATCGGCCAGGCATAGACCAGATCGGATCCCATGCTTTTGGGAACCCCCAGGATCATGCACCCCGCGTCGGCATAGGCTTCCCGCAACACCACGCTTATCTTGGGCACGGTTGTGGTAGAGTAGACATCGACTATTTTCCCGATATGCCGCAGCAATCCCTTGGCCTCTTCGGACTCCCCGGGGACCACGGGCGGGGTGTCCACCAGATTGACCAGCGGGATGTTGTAGGCATCCAGGACCTGCAGAAAACGGTAATATTTATCACAGGCGTTTATTTCCAGGATGCTGCCCGGGTATTGGGGATTGTTGGCCACCAGCCCCACCACCTCCCCATTGAACCGGCAGAAACAGGTGATCAGGTTCTTGGCGTATTCATCCTTGATTTCAAAAAAATCCCCCTCATCCACCAGGGCCTTAATGACCTCGTGCATGTCGTAGGTCCGCTTGAAATCATCGGGAATAAGATCCTCCAGAATCCTGACTTCCCTGAGAGGATCATCCTTTTTCTCCCAGTCAGGCACCTTTTCCCTGAAGTTCTGGGGCAGGTAACGCATCAGCTCCCGGCATTGGGCGATTGTTTCTTCATCATCGTTGCCTACCGTATCGGCCGATCCGCTGAACCGCATGTGATAATCCGCTCCGCCCACATTCCGGTCGAATTTTTCGGAAGTGGCCGCCTGGGTTTGTCTCGGGCCGCCGAGCCACATATTGGCTGAGATCCGGCTCATGAGCAGGAAGTCACACAGAGTGGGCAAATAGGCCCCGCCGGCGATGCAGGGTCCCATGAGGACCGTAATCTGGGGGATCACCCCGGAATACAGGGATTCGAGCCGGAAATGCCAGTCTATACCGGCGCTGGTGACATCCGAGTATCCCAGCCGGCCGCCGGAGGAATCCAGCAGATTGACCAGGGGGATGCCCCATTTCGCGGACATGATCAAAGTCTGGGCGTATTTCATCAGATGCTGGGCCGCGGTGGATCCACCCAATACCGTGAAATCGGAGGCATAGATCATGGTCGGCCGGCCATGCACTTTGGCGCTTCCGACAACGGCCCCGTCACAGGGGGCCACGGGGATGCGGCCGTCCATGCGCGCGCCCGTCGTTCCCACGCTGGAGCCCAGTTCACTGAAGGTGCCGGGATCGATAAACTTATCGATGCGCTCCCGGGCGGTGAGTTTACCCCTTTCATGCTGCCGCTCGATATCCTTGATGCCGCCCCCTAAAAGGTTTTTCTCTTGTATTTCCTGATAGCGTTTAATGGCTTCTTGCATCCGTTCTCCCATGGTTGGTCTCCCTTCGACACCGCAAATAGAAATCAAATCTTAAAATGCAAAATGAAAAATGAAAACATCCCATTACAAACCATAAATTTTGAATTTTGCACTTTGCACTTTGCAATTTGAATTTTGACTTTAACCCTATCCCTTCAATTAAGCGGGCTTGATGAAGCGTTTCTTGTCCGGCAGTTCCTCGATCTTATTTTCCGAGGCGTGAAGCGCATTGATGATATTGATACGGGTCTCCCGGGGATCTATCACTTCATGGACGGTGTAGTATGTGGTAAAGGCCCGCCCCATATTCATGACGCTGAACTGTTCTTTGAGGGGTATCAGCAAGGCGTTGTAGAGCTCCTCGTATTTTCCTTCTTCCTTGGCCTTGGCCAGCTCCTTATGAAAGACGGCCTGGACGATGGACTCTGGACCGGTGGGGGCGAACTCCACGGTGGGCCAGCCGAAGATAAAATCCGGTCCCATCTTGCTGCAGCCCATGGTGATGTTCGACCCTCCGTAGGAGCGCCGTAAGACCAGGGTGACCTTGGGGTTGGTCAGATGGCTGTAGCCGTGCAGATTCTTGGCCCCATGGCGGATGACCCCCATCCTTTCCCACTTGTCTCCGGGGGGGTAGGCCGTGGTGTCGGAGATGGTCAGGAGCGGGATATTGAAGGTGTCCAGGAACATCATGAACTTGTCATACTTGTCAGAGGAATCAGGCTCCATAATCCCACTCAGCTCATCGGGGTTGCTGGCGGCGATCCCGGTGACCAGACCATCGAAGCGGGCGAAACCGATGATCAGGTTGGGGGCGAAGCCTTCTTTCAGTTCGAAGAATTCCCCGTTATCCGTGATCAGGTTGAGAACTTCATGCATATCATAGGTGAATTTGGGGTTGTTCGGCATCACCTCCAGGAGTTCTTCCTCCGTCCTCTGCGGGTCATCGGTGGGTTGGACAGCAGCCGGTTTGCCCCAGCAATTCTGAGGCATGAAGTCCAAAAGCTGTCTGGCCGAATCGAGGGCTTCTTCATCGCTGTCGGCCAGGAGGTCGCACTGTCCTGATTGGGTCATGTGAAACTCCGCCGTGCCGGCCTCTTTTGATTCTACCTCACCCCCCAGCCACCAAAAGCCCGTTTTGCGGTTCATGATCAGGAAGTCGGACAGGGCCGCCACCTGGGCCATGGGCCCGGTGCAGGGACCCAATATCAAGGTTATCTGGGGAATCACCCCGGAATATAAACAGTAATTTCTGACCAGGCGTCCCATTCCATTCAGCCCGGCGAAGCCCCCTTTGAAGGTCAATCGTGAACCGGCTGAATCGATTAGACCGATGAGGGGCACCTGTTCCTGTCCGGCCATCTGGACCAGTTCGGCAATCTTCCAGACGCCCTGATCACCGATCGAACCGGACATAACGGTAAAATCCAGGGAATAGACCATAACCGGTCGGTTTTTTATCTTGGCCATGCCCATGACCACCCCATCCGAGGGGCTGGGCTTGGGGGTCTTGGCCAACCGCGTGTAAGGGTCCCGGACCAGGGAGCCGAACTCTTCAAAACTTCCCGGATCCACCAGCCGGTCGATCCTTTCCCGGGCCGTGAGCTTGCCCAGACCGTGTTGGATCTCAATCCGCTCTTTCCCTCCGCCGGTTTGGTTTTCTTCCCGGTTCTTGACCAGCCTTTTGAGATAGCTGTCCATCCAATCGCCCATGTTTCTCTCCTTTACCATATCGAATGATCCATGAAATCAGGATTCAAGGATTTAAGGGTCACTGAATACTCGTTACTGGTTACTCGTTGCCGGTTAAAAACCAGAAACAAGAAACGAGCAACGAGGAACAAGAAAAAATCCTTTAACCGTATGTTAGTTCTAAGCTTCGATTATGAACATCAAATCATCAGACATCAAAGGCTTCTCATTTTCGGCGATGATCTCGAGGATAGTTCCCTCAACCGGGGATTTGACTTTCTGAAAGACTTTCATGGTCTCCAGCAGGGCCAGAATTTGTTTCTTCTTCACCTGGTCCCCTACCTCAACGTATGGGGGTTCCGTCGGCCCCGATCTTCTATAAAACACCCCGGACATGGGCGCTCTCACTTCGACCCTTTTTCCGTTGTCACTCATCGAATAGGTACCTCCTGCGTTTGTTCGGTTTAAGGTCTAAGGTTTAAGGTATACGGTATAAGGTTTTTTTAATCTCAAACCTTGTACCTTGGACCTCACACCTTATACCTGACACCACATTTTTTGAATCCTTGAACCCTTTTTTTATTCTATTTGGCAATCACCGATTCCGGAAGCCTCCTGGTCAGGACATCCACCGCTTCTTCAACCATTTCCTCTAATATCCTGGCCGCCGGCTTTATCTCGGTGATCAGCCCGGCTACCTGGCCGGAAAAGGGCCCCATAAATTCTTTCTTCTCCGCCTTGTTGAACATCTCGGCCATGGCCGAGGCAAAAATGACCTGAGTAGGAAAGGGTAAAGGATCCAACCCTGAATTATCCCATAAATCATGTAAACGGTTGGCAATGGTCCGGGAGGTTTTCCCGGTATACAGATAGGATCTCCTGGTGTCCTCATCCGTCGCCTCGAGAATAGTTTCTTTCTGTATTGGTAAAGCGCCCCCTTCGACCGAGGCCAGAAAACGGGTACCTACCCAGACCCCGACACAGCCCACGGCCAGGGCCGCCGCCACTCCCCGGCCGTCCCCGATGCCTCCGGCGGCCAGGACCGGCGTTGGCGCACAGGCGTCGACCGCCTGGGGCCATAAAGCCATGGATCCGATGCGCCCTGTATGACCCCCGCCTTCATGACCTTGAGCCACGACCAGATCCGCCCCGCCCTGGGCAATCCTTCTGGCATTTTTGGTGTTCCCGGATATCCCCAGGACCTTCATGCCGGCTGCGTGAGCGTCTTTAACCATAAAACCCGGATTTCCGAGGCCGGAGCAAAATAAGGGAACGCCTTCCTCGATACAGACCTTGATCGAGGCATGGGGGCGTGAGGTGGTGGATGCTGACCGGACTTTGGCCTCAATATCCGGAAGTCCCATTTCCTCTTTGATCTTCATGATCCACTCATAGTGGGCCTTGGGCAGGTTTTTGATCACCTCACTCAAGGCAATTTCAGAAGGACCCAGGGGTTCCTGATCACCCGCGCTGACGGTCTGGCTGGGGAGTAGAAGGTCCACACCAAAAGGCTTCTTGGTCAGTTTTTTGATCTCGCGTATTTGTTCTCGCATTTCCTCAAGAGTAAACCCGGCTGCGCCCAGTACCCCAAGCCCTCCGGCCTCGGAAACGGCCACCACCAATTCCACCGGCGCTCCGGTCTTTTCTCCGATGAGGCTGGGTCCCATGCCCGCACTCAGAATTGGGTATTCGATGCCCAGCATATCGCACAGTTTCGTCCTCAGCGTCCTTTTAGCCATCTGACCACCTCCAAAAATATAGGTATAAGGTTTAAGGTATACGGTTTAAGGTATACGGTACAAGGGGAAAAAATATAGCCTTCAAATGCTATTTTCAGTAAACCTTACACCTTGAACCTTATACCTTAAACCCTTATTTCAAAGCCCCAAAGATTGGGCCACTTTTTCCAAATGGTATTCGCTGTCCCCGAAGGTCAGTCCGGCGGCCTTGACCTTGCGGTAATAAAAATGCATATTGTGTTCGTCGCAGAAGGCAATGGCCCCATGCACCTGGTGGCTGAACCGGGTCACCCGGGTTGCAGCATCGCCGGCATAAGCCTTGGCCATGGCCGCTTCCTTGCCGGCCGGAAGTCCCTCGGATATCCTCCAGGCCGCCTGATAAGTCAGATATCTCAGGCAATCCAGATCCACCGCCATATTGGCCAGGTGATGCTGAACCGCCTGAAAGCTTCCGATGGGCCTTCCAAACTGGACCCTCTCTTTGGCGTAGGCCACGGTGGTGTCGAAGGCCACGTGGGAGGCGCCGAGCATTTCCGCGCATTTGGCAACAGCCGCCCTTTCCAGAAGGGCTTCCAGTACAGGGGCGGCGTTTCCCACTGTTCCCAGAACGGCACTTTCATTTAGACCCAATCCCTGGAAAATCACTTCACAGTGCCTTTCATAGGCCAGTGTTTTAAAGGGCAGGATCTCAACTCCCGGACTGCCCTTGCCCACCAGGAAGAAGGTCAGCCCCTGTTTACTGTCCTTCCGGTCCTCCACCCGGGCCAGACAAATGATCTTATCCGCTACCTGGGCGTTTTCCACGAAATTTTTTACACCTTCGAGAACATATTCCGGCCCGTTCTGTTTGGCCAGGGTCCTGGTTTTTTCGTATTCGTTCCAACTCCCCGGATCGGACAAGGCCAGGGCTACTACCAACCGACCTTCCGCGATCTGGGGCAGAAGATTTTTTTTCTGATCTTCTGTTCCGGCCAGCAGGATGGCATTCGCCCCCAGTACCGCCGTTGAGAAAAAAGGTCCGGTCAGGCAGGCCTCCCCCATGACCTCGAGAATAACCGCCAGGTCCATGAAGGTCCCACCGGTCCCACCGTATTCCTCAGGGATGATCACCCCCAGCCATCCCAGTTCAGCCATCTTCCTCCATAATTCGAGATCGTGGCCGGTTGGGTGGATTCTCATTTCCCTGATCAAAAGTTCGGGGCTTTCCCGGGTAAAAAAGTCTTTGGCCGACTTTCGAAGTATTCTTTGTTCTTCTGAAAAATCCAGGATCATCTCTGCTGCTCCTTTTTATTCTACCCGCTTACTTTCTGGGAAGACCCAGACCTCGGTAAGCAATGATGTTTCGTTGGATTTCTGAGGTCCCCGCGCCGATGGTGGCTGAAATGCAGTCCAGATATCCGCGGGGGGCCATGCCCCGGAAGGGTGTGAAAGCGGTCTCTTCCTCGATCAGACTGTAGGGCCCGAAAATATCCATGGCGGCTTCCGCCATCTTCCGGCTCAGTTCGGTGGCCACCAGTTTCAGGGCCGAGGATTCCACCGAGGGGGAAAGGCCCTTGTCCAGCATCTCAGCCGTTCGCCAGGTCAGCAGGTAACCGGCCTCGATCTCCGTGGCAATCCGGGCCAGCTTGAGACGCACAGACTGAATGTTAGGCAAGGGCAGACCATCCCGTTCGGTTTTCTTCACCTGGGCCACCAGTTCCTCTAAAATCCGTTTAAAGCCGCCGATGCCGACCAGGACAACCCTTTCAAAATCCAGAGCGGTCATTAAATGGTAGAAACCCATATTTTTTTCTCCCACCAGATTTTCCGCCGGCACCCGGACATTGTCAAAGAAAACTTCATTATAGTGATAATTCCCGAGAATATTCTGTAGCGGGCGGATAGTAATGCCCGGACTCTTGGTCTCCACCAGGAAGAAGCTGGCACTCTTGTGCCGGGGTGCGCTCGGATCGGTCCGGACAATCAACCAGGCGTAATCGGATATGTGGGCCAGGCTGCTCCAGACCTTCTGGCCGTTGATGACATATTCATCGCCATCCTGAATGGCCGTGGTCTGGATAGACGCCAAATCCGACCCGGCATTCGGCTCACTGTAACCCAGCCACATGCTTATTTCACCGGCGGCTATCCTGGGGATCCACTTCTTTTTCTGTGCCTCCGTTCCCACCCTCAGAATGGTTGGGGCCACCATGCCTCCGGCAATAACATCAATGTTGGGCGCACGGTAGTAACTGGTCCGCTCATCAAAGATGGCCTGTTCGATGTAGGTATACTCCCGGCCGCCATATTCCTTGGGCCAGGAAATGGTATTCCAGCCTTTTTCGATCAGCTTCTTCCGGTAACGGGCCAGAATTTCCAGGGTATCATCACCGCGAAAACCTCCGGAACCATAGCCGCCGGGCCAGCTGATATCTTTTTCAGCCCAGTCCGGAGGAAGAGCATCCTTTAAAAAGGTCTCCACCTCCTGGCGGAAGGCTTCTTCTCTGGGATTAAATTTAAATTCCATTTTCCTCCCTTCTACTGGTCTCTTATTTCAGGATAAACTCGGGTTTAGAAATAAACTGGGTAACCTGGTAAAACAGTATGGCCGTAAGGCGTTAGGCGTAAGGCGAAAACCATTTTCATACCAACTTCCCGTCTCACGCCTCACGCCTTACGCTTCACGCTTCACGGCATCAGAGCGTTAAGGTCTGCCAGAGTATTCGGTAAGGCGATCGTTTTCATAACCACTACTCCTCTCAAAATCAGACTTGTCTCGAACAGATAGGATCGGTCAGATTTTCCCACATGACCAGGCAATAACTTCCGCTGAGATGATCCTCTTGGCCTTTGAAAACAGCGGAAACATTGACACCGATGAGATTGTAGCACCCCCCGGCCAGCCAGGCCACTTCGCGGTTCATGGCATAGGAAACCGAAACCAGTGGCTCCACCCCGACTTCAAAGGGTTCCGGCAGATATTCGGAGAGCCTCTGACGATCGGTTAAATAGGACACCGCGATGGTGGTCACATCGCCATACAGGGCAGAACCCTTCCCGGCCCGGGGGCCAAAGCCGAAAGGCATCATGTAAAAAGATTCCGGATTAAATTTAAACATCCAGCGCCCCCGAAAACTTCAGCTGAAAGACCAGGAAATAACCCTTCGCGATTTTATACAGGTCTGGTCCAACAAAGTCAAATGCTTAAAATAGGTTTTGGGTTTGTCCCTCAGACCTTATACCGTAAACCTTGGACATTCATTTGCCTGCTTTCAATTTCTCAAGGGTCGTTTTGAGTGCTTCCCTATCCTGCCCGGATTCGACATAAAGTCTCATGATTTCCAGGGACTCAGGATCTTGTAGACATTCAATAAAAAGTTTACGTTCAAGCAGCAAACCATCCGGCAGGGTCATATCCAACCCTTCGTAGACGGCTTTCTTAATGTTAACCACTCCCAACCTTGGTTTTTCTGCCAACTCCTGGGCAAAGGCCATGACAACAGGCATCAATTCATTCGGATCACAGGCTTTGACGACCAACCCCAGTCTTTCCGCTTCATCAGCGTACACCCTCCGTCCGGTGAGGCATAATTCCAGGGCCTTGGCCGACCCCAGCAGTCTGGCCAGGCGTTGTGTCCCACCGCCTCCCGGGGGAAACCCGGCATAAACTTCCGGCTGGCCCATAAAACAATCCCGGGAGATGAAACGAAAATCACATTGAAGAGCCAACTCACATCCGCCTCCTTCAACAGGCCCGTTGATGGCACAGATGATGGGTTTGGAAGTTTGGCTGGAAAGCCCTCGAGGGGGGGGTTGCAGGACCAATTGTTGGGTCACTTCCTCTTTAGATAGCTGGCTCAAGGCCTGCCCCATGTCCTTTAGAATAGAGACATCGAAATGTTGAACAAATAATCCAGGAGTGGCGCTGGTATAAATGCCAACACGTAACTCGGGTTTTTGGTCAAAGGCCGCTATTTGCTCTCCCAACTCGGTTATGGCCTCAATATTCATTAAATTTTTAGGAGGATTGTGGAACTTCCAAATGATGATCGGGCCGTCTATCTCAACCTGAAAATATTTCAATTCAGCCATTATAATTCCTTTCAATAAAACAGATTGAAACCTGATTTCTAATTCCAATACCCTTTTACCGTCTCCCCGGCGAAAGCCGGGGTCCAGGAAAAAATACTTTTTCAAAGATACTGGATTCCGGCTTTCGCTCGACTTCCTGACGCTCGACTTTGTCGAGCTTTTGGGGAGACTCCCGGAGGGAGTCGGACAGGGCTTTGCCGAGCTTTCGAAGAGGCTCCCTTTGGGAGCCGGATAACCGACCGACAGGAATGACGTATTTCAGGCTTCAGCCCAAAAAAATGTTTTCACCGAACATTGAACGTTGAACGTTGAACGTTATTTTCAAATCTTTCTCGCCAGCTCATTAGCACTCCAGACCGCCCCCAGGATATTCGCGGCATTGGCGCAGTCGCCGATTTTATACACTTCCGGGGCCTTTCCCTCTATTTCAGAAAACATTTCGTCGTTTTTCTTCCGCCCTCTGGAAATGATCAGGGTATCGAAAGGCAGGATCTTTCTTTTCCCCTGATTGTCGATTATCGAAATTCCATCCTTGTTTATATCCTCTACTCGGGTATGAAAGAGGACCTTGGGATTGGACACTTTTTGCGCCTCGCCACTGGCTCTGACCACCGGCATATCCACCAGTTTTCTGACGATCCACCATCTCCGACTATTGGAGGCATGGCTGGCCAGGGTGTCTTCTCCGGCCTCCCCGATCAGGGTCACCTCCTTCCCTTCTCTGGCCAGAGAAATGGCGAATTCAGCCCCATACATCAATCCCCAGACCACAACTTTCTGCCCGATGGCCGGGCGGTTCTTCAAGGCCTCCACATGGTCCATAACCCCGGGTTTGTTTTCGGCCAAGTCCGGCATCCTTAGAGAGGCCCCTGTGGCCAGGATAACCGCGTCCGGCTTAATTTCCCCAATCACGGTGGTGTCGGCCTCCCGGCAGACCCGGACATCGATGCCCAATTTCCTCATCTGAACCCCGAGGTAATCGATAAAATTTTTGAATTCAGCGGCCAGGGGGTCCTGGGCCAGGGCGGCCACAGTCCCGCCCAAAGCGGCCTCCTTTTCCATCAATACCACCTGATGACCCCGAAGGGCGCAAATCCTGGCCGCTTCCATTCCGGCTACCCCGCCGCCGATAATCAGGACCTTTTTTTTCCTTTCCGCCGGTGTCAGGGCAACGGCTTCGGGAAAGATATCATAATTGACCGGACAAGGGGTCCCGCAGCCTTCCAGGCAACCGATACATTTCCTGATTTCATCCGCTCGCCCCTGGGCATACTTATTGGGAGTTTCCGGATCGGAGGTCAATTGCCGCCCGAGATAGATGATATCGGCTTTGCCGTCCTCTAAAAATTTTTCCGCCAGGTCGAGGTCGACGATCCTTCCGACTCCGATAACAGGAAGTTTGGTGGCCTTTTTAACCGCTTCGGCATTTTCGATATAACACCCCCGTTTATAATAAAGAGGGATAGTGATCCCTTCAGGCGAATGCAAAATAGAGCCCTGGGTTACGTCGAAACAGCTTATCCCGGCGGCTTCCATGGCCGGCACGGTGAATTTGACCGTATCCTCCAGGGTTTCCACCGGGAAGCGAAGCCGGTTTTCCCAGCTTCCGCCATATTCATCTTCCCGCCGGTTATAGAAGGGGGAGATAAAGGCGCAATAAAGGGTGGCCCCGCCGTGGGCACAGTGCAATTCGACACAGTCCACCCCGGCATCCTTCAGGGCCTTGGCCGCCAAAGGGAAGGCCCCTTTCAATCTTTCGATCTCTTCCGTGGGTATTACATTTATGGTTTCAATACCGGGCATAAAGGACAACTGACCGGTCATATATTGAAAGATGGATTGCATGGGATGACGTTCATCCGGATAGGGCATGGGAGAAGGCCCCAGGCCTCCTAAAACGCCCCCCGCCCCGATTTGGACGCCGAGCTTGGCTCCATGAGCATGGACGGCCTTGGCCATCTTGGCAAACTGATCCATAGCCCCTGGCACATTGAGCAGATCCAGGACAAAGGTTCCGGTCATGATCAATCCCGCGCCGCCCTTGGCCCTTTCCTCAAACCATTTTATGGTCCTGTCCGTTATGGTAAAGGTAGTAAAAATATCGGGCATGTTGAGCATGGGAGCCAGCCCGATCCTGTTCTTTATGGTCATATTGCCGATGGTCAACGGCTCAAATAAAATCTTATTCATAAAGTCCCTCCTCTAAAAAAAGGTATGAGGTACAAGGTTTAAGGTTTAAGGCTCAAGGTAAAAGATCAAAGGAAGAAGGTCCTATACCTGATACCGTAAACCTTAGACCTTGTACCTTGTCTTTATAAGTACTGCACCGCGGCCAGGGACAATGTTTCATTGACCCCGTCTTCGATCATCGCCGCCCGGGCATCCCGGAACATCTTCTCCACCGGATATTCCCGGCTCAATCCGTTGCCGCCGAAAACCTGGATGGCTTCACTGGCTACCTGAAAGGCCGTTTCCGTACAGAAACACTTGGCAGCCACGGCATGAGCCCCGGATGGCGGCTGATTGAGGGCGTTATACAATGCCATCCGGCGGGTAGTGGCCCGGGCCGCTTCCACCATAGTAAACATTTTAAATATCTTCAATTGAATGTTCTGGTGCTGGATAATCGGAACCCCACCCTGGACCCGTTCGTTGGCGTATTTAAAGGCTTCATCATAGGCTGCCTTGGCCAGCCCGGCAAAGGTGACCGCCATGCCGCCGTTAGCCCCGGCCAGGATAAATTCCCCCATGCTCTCCATGACCCCCAGGTCAGGTGTGACCACCATATATTCCCTGGGGATCTTGACCTCTTCAAAAAAGATCTCTCCCTGATTCAAGGGACGCTGACCTATTTTATCCAGCGGCTTCCCTTTAGTTATACCGGGCAGATCAAGGGGGATTATAGCCAGGCCCTGGCCCATCATCCCTTTCTCTGGCTGCAGCCCAACATGGAAAACAGCGTGGGTGGCGATGGTTCCGTTACTGACCCAGGCCGCTTTCTGCCCATTGACGATATACTCGTCACCTTTAAGGACACCCCTGACCGAAGGGCCGCACTTAGGGTTATCGCCGCCGAGTGACCAATCCCCACCGTGGTCCGGTTCGGTAATGGCCCAGCAGCCGACCAACTCGCCCTTGGTGTCTTCGGCATAAGCCCTGGCCATTTCCTGGAGCTTCGGATGGGGGAACAGGGCCGCGTAGGCAAATGGCATGCCGCAGGCACCTAAACTGATAGTCAGGCCGGCATCGGCATAGCCCATCTCTTCGCCGATGATCAGGTTGGACATGGGGTCCATATCTTCCTGCATCCCGCCAACGGCCTTGGGAAGGCTTCGGCGATGAAATCCGAGCTCACGGAACTTTCTGATTACCTCCCACAACGGCGATCCCTTGGCAATTACATCCTTAGGATCTGCCAGCTTGTCCAGTTTTTCTCCGGCCGGACGCATCACTTCGGCCCCGAACTTTCTGATTGTTTCTCTCAGGGCTTTTTGTTCATCAGTCAAATTAAAATCCAGGTCTCGGTAAGCCATGTTCCTCTCCTTTAAGATTCTTTTATTTTAAATTTGATCATTTATTCCTAACTTCAACACGGTAATTGATCAAAACTAGATCGTTGCTGGTTGCTCGATGCTCGTTGCTCGTAAAGACGAGTAACCAGCAACAAGTAACGAGCAACCAGTAACAAACATATGAAAATAGCTGCAAATGAAAAAGCTTCCTCAAATTTTATCATCTTATTAGAATCGATTTTCCTTTCCATCCTTGAACCAGGTGGGATGGGAAACGCCAAAAGCCTCTTTGAATTGATTGCCCATGGCCTGGTTGAGGCCCTGGACGTTTTTCCGGGTCACTGATACGTACCTGGGCCACCACAGCCAGGCATCCTCGTAGTTGTCATAAAGGACCTTTTCCAGCTCCCAATAAATCTTGGTCCTCTTGTCAAAGTCCACTTCGGTACGGCCGGCTTCAATCAATTCAATAGCCTTTTTATTGTTACTCCTTCCGAAATTGAAACCTCCATCGGGATGGTAGAGACCGGTGGGCATCAGATCCGGATCATAGATCCAGGCCCAGCCGCCGGCAGCTAAATCATAATCGACCTTCCGCATCCTGGCGCTGCTGGCTGCCGGATCGAGGAACTCTATATTCCAGGTAATTCCCACCTTGGCCAGCATAGCTTTAATGGCCTCGGCAGAGGAGATGGCTTGAGTCAGGTTGGACATATACCCCTTGATGGTTAATCCGTTTTTATAACCGGCCTGAGCCAGCAGTTTCTTAGATAGCTCCGGATCATAGCTGACCGGTTTTAGTGCGGGGTTATGACACCAGTGATCCTCCGGATACATACAACTGGCGATCCGGCCCAATCCGAAGTCCACCCCCCGTATCAAGGCCTTGCGGTCAATGGCATGGGAGATGGCCTTACGGACCCGGATATCCCTACAAGGACCGTCCTTATGGTTAAAGCGCAAGGCGTTTACCCAATTGATGTTATTAGTGAATACCTGCAGCTGCCGTTCATTTTTGAACATCGGAATCTGAGAAGGATCGAGAACCAGGTTATCTATTTTCCCGGCCCTGAGATTGGCCAGCCTGACCGAGGGATCGGGAATAACACTGGTTTTTATCCCATCATAATAAGGCATATCCGTGCCGATAAACTTGGCAAACCACCAGTTGGGGTTCCTTTTTAGCTTCAAGTAATTTCCAGGGTTCCCTTCCTCAAAGATATAGGGCCCCGTCCCTACCGGGTTGTTATCCAGTTCCTTGGCCCCTTCAGCCAGGGCAGCAGTCTTTTTGTATCCCTCCTCCAGAGAGGCCAATTTTTTCCTGGCTGCTTCCAGTTTAGCCTTGGCCTTTTCCGCCGCATCCCCGCTAGCTGCGGCGGCCTCCTTCTCGGCCTGATCTACATTCTTCTTTTCTCTTTCCACCTGCTGAGCCAATTGTTTCATTTCCTTCAGGGCCACGTCGGCTTTCAGGGCCTTGGCGGAGATGACATACCCTGGAACATTGGACATGACCCCCAGGAATCCGGCCCAGGGCTTCTTGAAATGCCACTTGACCGTGTAGTTGTCCATCACCTCTATGGAAGCCAGCGGTTCCATCCAGGCCCGATCCCAGGCACCGTTTTTGGGATCCAAGATCCAATCAATCTGGTACTTGAGGCCTTCGGCGTTGAAGGGAGAGCCATCATGAAACTGAACCCCCTGGCGAAGCTTCATGACCACTGTTTTTTCATCCAAATACTTCCAGGACTCGGCCAGCATGGGTACTGTGGGCCTATATTTTCCGTCCGTCACAATGAGCTTGTCATAAAGAGCTCCGATAGTTACCCAGTCGTTGACCGGCCAGTGGTGGGGGTTCATCAGTCCGATATACAAAGGAGCGGCAAAATTGGCAATCCCCCCCCGCACTGGTTTGGCAGGGTAATATTTCGATCCCCAGTCCATTCCGGATTTTGCCATCCACTCCTTGCCGGTTAATGGAAATTCCATTGCGGAGACGGGTTTTTTCGCCGGTGCGGGGATTCCTGGAACGGGGAGTACGATTGTCAAGAACAACAAAAGAAAAAGGCTGACCAAGATCCTTTGAATCTTTTTTATTTCGGCCATGATATTATGCTCCCTTCAATTCAATAGAATATAACAGGTGAAAGGATTAAGGATTCAGGTAAAGTTATAAAGGGAAAAATCTCCCGCTAGTTACTACCTTATCGCGGGTTAATTTGAATCCTCAAACCTTGAACCTCAGACTTTGAACCTTTTTCCTAAATCTCCCCCCAAATCTCCTGGCCGCCTCTTAATCGGACCGTCAAAACCTTAGCCGGATCATCCGTTGCCTCCACATTCGGCATGGGTGACCCTCCCAAGCGGTCAAATCCTGTGGGAACGTAAAGGATAAAATCCATAGGCTGGTCCTGGCCTTTTTGGACCGCGGCCACGTATTGCCTTATTTTTTCAGGATCGGGTATTCGCCCGGAACCGCCTAAGTATTTGCCTTCATTTTGGGTCAAATCGGTATAATACACCAAGGAACCATAAAGGCTGGGAAATCCGGGTTGAAACGGAAAGTCCAGCCCGTAAATGGAATTCCCCAGAGAATTAAATTGGGCCATCTGGAAGCTGGGCCAATTTCCTTTTCCCCAGGTCAGGCCGGGTACGAAGAGATCCGGTCTTTCCATTTCCATCTGGGACATCCTGAAGCCCGCCATGCAGACCGCACCGAAGGAAAATTCCCGGGTAAAATCATAACCACGGCTGTTTCTCTGAGGGTCTCTGAGTTTTAAAGTAGTGATCATGCTTTTGATTCCCCCGGAGAGAAATCCCAGAGGTTCCATACCCATACAGGAAATCCTATAACCCGCCTGATGAAGGAAAATTGAACCAAAACCTTTTTGGCCTGTTTCCCAATAGCTGACCACCCCGTCTTCGTTTTCGTCAAAAGCCTCCAGGAAAGTCTTTTTTAAAGAGGAGCCGGCCATTTCATCAACGGCCGATAAATAGCCAAAAGCCGTTTTTTGGAGATCCCATGGGAATTTATATAGGTTGAAATAAAGAGACCGGGTGATGATATCCGCAAAGGCCCCCTCTTTAATGAGACCCAGATGTCCGTCGATGGAAAGCAGCGGTCCATTACTGATCCTGTCCCATCCCAACACCCGATAGGATCGCTTTCCCAGACCCCGTTTTTCGGCCTGCTCGAAACAATTGTCGCGTGACAAGGGACAATCATAACCTTTGCCTGTTATGATATGACCCCCCACCAGTGCAGGGATAGGTACCGATTGAGGAAAACTTCCGCCGGCTCCGTCGTCCAGGTTCACCTCCAAGGCTTCCTTTAAGGGCACGTTGCTGAACATATACCTGGCGCATAATAAATCGGTGGCCACCGGATCCAATCCGGCAAAAATCAATCCCTCCGATTCCTTCTTGGCCAGGTAAGAGCCCCCATGTTCCAGGTTGGTCGCGACGATGGCATCGACCACGTGGATCATGAAGACATCCTGGTTTTGTACCGCCTTGACGATATCGATCATGGTAGCGGTAAGACCACCGGTCTTGCTCAATTTAGGTTTTCCGGATTCATCCACTACCGGGATACAGGTCTCCGGATCCATTTCCGCCACCCAGACGTCATGGGGAATGCCCCCTTTTATGCCGGGGATCGATCTATGGGGGCTGGCATACTCCCAGCAACAGTCATTCCCCCTGGAAAACTGCATGGGATAGAGGCCGATCCCCAGATTTTTGATGACATTGGTGAAGAGGGCATTGGTATGGACTTTGAGTTTGGAGACATTGATCAATATACATCCGGGATAAGCCTTCCGGTTTTCTTTATCAGCAGGATCTCCGCCGATAATGTCCTTGTGGAGGGTGATGGAATCAAAATTAATCCCTCCGGGTACCGGAACCTCCCGTCCTTTGGCTGCTGTTTCAATTCTGTTCAGATCTATGACCCTCAGCTCATTACTGATCTGCCCCGGAGGGGTATAAGTACCGGCCAGGCTGGCCTCGTGGCCCCGCATCGGATCATCGGCCGGATCTGTCCCTGGACACTCGGACAAATATTTACGGGCAAAATAAAAGCCCCATCCGCCATAAAAATGGCCTGACCGGCCCTCGATAACCGCTTCGGTGGTTATTGTTTTTCCTTCAGGATTGGTCATGGAGAACAGGCCGGCAGAGGAGGCCATGGCGGTTGCGGCTTCGCCAAGGCTCATTTGATGATAGCGCACGCCCAGTTTATCATGGAACCAGCGCATCAGAGCGGCAACGAAGGGCCATTCGGTACAGGCGGTTGCCCCCAGACCCGGACCGTGCGTCTGGGAGTCGATATTCGTGGTACTGACCAGGTTGGGCTTAAAGAGCATTTTTTGCCCCTGGTTCAACCTTTCCCTGACCTCCTTTTCCAAATCGGTTTTCTCCGTTAAAGGGGCCAGGGCGTATTCCAGGCCTTCATAGGTATAATCGATTTTGGCCTTTATTTTTTTCCAGGCGTCTTCACTGGATTCGTTGATCACCTCCTGAAGAAGAACACCCGCACCGGCATAAGACTTTTCCGGATCAAGTCGGGCCACCCCCACCGGTGATCCGGAAGAATCCGGAAGACGCCGACCTAAAGGTGAATCGATCCAATGCTCATTATTAGATGTCTGATTGCTCATTATTGCTTCTCCCCAAATGGTTCAAGGAATGAAAGACACAGTGAAGGGTATAAGGTCTAAGGTTCAAGGTTCAGGGTTCAGAATATAACAAAACAGTGAAAAGGAAAACCTGTATCTGTTTAACTTTTTAAAATTCAAATACTATTTTAGACAGGATTTACAGGATTATTTTGATTTTTGTGCCTTTCCGGAAGAAAGGCACAAA
>JACQYK010000052.1:0-8043 GCA_016208255.1 Deltaproteobacteria bacterium
CTATTATAAAAATGAAAAGGCCACCATTGAGACTTACCGGGGCAAGTATATGACGGTGGGCGATGTGGCCATCAGGGACAAGGATGGTTATTATTACATTGTCGATCGGGTCAAGGATATGATCATACGGGGCGGCGTCAATATTTATCCGGCGGAGGTGGAAGAAGTCCTGGTGGGCATGCTCGGGATAGCCGATGCCGCCGTGGTCGGAAAGTTTGATCCGGAGCTCGGCGAAACCGTGGCCGCTTTTGTAGTCCTGGAGAAAGGCTCCGGGGTTACCGAAGAGAGTATCAAGGAATATTGCGCCCCACGCATGGCCAATCAAAAGATCCCCGTTACCATCGTTTTTGTGGATGCGATTCCCCGGACGCCAACAGGAAAAATTTTGAAAAGAGAGCTCCGCGAGGCCGTTAACTCCCCCACTTAGGTCAAGGTATTTGATAGAGAATTGAAAATTGACAACAAACATTCCATGAGAGTAGAATAGAAATATTCAGGGTCTCCTTTCAAATAATAAGGAGGAATCTTATGGCCAGAGTTGAATATGTAACCTGTTTAAATGAATCATACCAGAGCCAGGGTTTTCCGGAGTATCGATGGTCGGTCTATGATTCATCCCCGTTCGTGCCCTTGTCCAAATCTCTGAATCAATCAAAAGTAGCCCTTATCAGCTCCGGAGGAATATTTAGGGAAGATCAGGAGCCCTTTAACGGTTGGGCGGTGAACGACTTTTCCCTGAGAGTCATCCCTATCGATACGCCTTTTTCCCGGCTCCGGCTTAATCATAACTATTTTGACCATCGAGACGCAGTAAAAGACTACAACTGCGTTTTCCCGATCCATCGTCTTCAGGATCTGGCTGAAGAAGGTGTTATTGGCCAGGCAGCCAAGTTGGCCGTAAGCCTGGGCATGGGGCGAACCTATAAACGGTCCGGACTTCTTCAGGAAACTATTCCCACCGTCGTCAGCAAACTTCAAGAACAGGAGGTGGACGTGGCCCTGTTGGTGGCCGCCTGACCGCTGGATCATCAGTCCGTGGGGCTGATCGCGCGCGGTGTGGAAGATGCCGGAATACCGACTGTCTATCTGGGCTCCTGCCTGGATATGATGAAACAGCTTATGGCGCCACGTATGGTGTTTCTGGATTTTCCCCTGGGGCGCCAATGCGGTAAACCAAACAACCGGGAGCTTCAAATGAACATTCTCAAGGATACACTGAATTTTCTAGAAACGGCCTCGGAACCGGGACAGATGTTAGAACTGACCTACGAATGGGGAGAACCGTTTGATTGGGAAAGCTATCGCCGGGATGTGGACCAGATGATTGAGGAGGAAGGTATCCCTCCCCAAGATTGGAAACCAAAAAGTTAGTCCGATCCTTTTTTTAAGTTATCGAAGGGTTTAAATTATCCAGGAGGCCGGAATGGAAGAAACAAAACGAAAAGCAGACACCGTACGTCTTCAGAATTTTGCTTACGGCCACAAAACAGCCAGTGTATTGTTGGCTGCGATCGAGCTTGATTTATTCAGTAAGGTCTCTGAGGGCGCCGGGACCATAGAAGAGATAGCCGGGGCGCTGGATATTTCGGTGCTTAATTCACACCGGCTGGTCGCGGCTTGCCTGGGAATGGGTCTTTTAACCAAGGACGGATCGAATTACAGTAATGCCCCGGATGTGGAAAAATTCCTGGTCAAAGGGAAGCGGAATTACGCTGGTCCCTGGCTGCTTGCACAAAAAGGTGATTTCGAAAGGTGGAAAAACCTGGGCGATTTCCTCAGATTAAAAAAGCAGCCCTCAGTCCTGGGGGGGTATGAAAATTACACTTACGAAAACGCCAAGGCCTTGCATGATGCAACCTACAGTGTGGGTCTTGGAGCTGGCATGCGGTTTGCCCGCCAAGTTGATATGAGCAACCGCTCCCTGATATTGGATATCGGTGGGGGGTCAGGAGCTTATTGCATAGCCGCTGTGCAGACCTACCCGCATATGAAAGCCATTGTCTTTGATCTGGAGCCCGTATGCCGTGTGGCCAATGAATTCATCGCCCAATGGGAACTTTCGGACAAGATTACCACCCATCCCGGAGATTTTACCAAAGACCCTTTTCCACAGGGCGCGGATATAATGATCCAAGCCAGTAATCTGCCTCAGTATAGCGCCGAGCGTCTCACGGATATATTCAGAAAAGGATATGAGGCCATGAAACCGGGTGGTGAGTATCATCTGGTAGGTGAGGCTCTGGATGAGGAAAAGGGGGGACCGCTGGGTCCCGCTTTATGGGGTATCGCCGAGGTATTTGCCGGAAGTGAAGGCCGGTCTCATTCTGAAAAAGAAGTCCAAAAATATCTGGAGGAGGCCGGGTTCATTAACGTTCAGATCCAAGATTTTATACCAGGCTCTCTTAGCCGGATTTCCGGAAAAAAACCGGATTAGTTTCCTTATTTAGATATTACCCGGATAACGACGAATTAATACATTTTAGTATATTTTATCAAAAGCATTTTCAAGCCGGACCCCTTCTCTGCTTTGGAACTTCACCTACAAATCCACGCCCTCAGAATGTGATTGTTTCAACAATTACCGTTCGAACTGTGCATAAAAAAATATGAATCAATTCTGAACAACCCAATTGTGGTTGGATTTTGAATTCTCCTTTGTTTGTAGAATGATGGTATCTTGATTTTATTTTTTGACGAAGCTCCTGGGAAAGGTTAATATATTATAATAATCAACCACTTGGTCCCCGTGATTGGGGTTGTGGGAGGCCGTGGCCATGGGGGTTAAGGTACAAAATCTCCAAAGTTTTGGATGGCGACGGTTGCTCCTGGGACCGAATTTTTCCCAGACACGAAATACTGATAAAATGGCGTTTCACCACGACGGTAAATTCAGTATTCAATACTTTGGGGATCAAGTATGATTATCCTGCACGGGAATCCTCATGCTCCGTTACGGTTTTCAGAATCGGGATGGGAATAGGAAGAGTAGAGTGCTGATTCTGGCGACTATAGCTCTGGCCTACCTATTTCCGTTCCTTTTATGTGCGATGCCGCAATAGTTGTAGGGGTCTAAATGGAAAAAAAGGTGGAACGAATCGGAAGTATCAAAAATCTATTTGATAATATTTCTCCTTATTTTGATAGTTGGGTGGAGATATTTCAAGAAAAAGTTTATGAGTATGTAACCTGGAAGCATCTAAAAAAACATATCCCTGAGGATAAGAACTCACTGATATTGGATGCCGGCGGAGGTACGGGCAGATGGGCCATACCTCTCGCAAAAATGGGATACAGCGTGATTTTGTGTGACATTTCAAAGGGGATGTTGAAACAGGCAGAGAAGAATATCGACGTAGAAAAATTATCAGATAAGATAGTGTTAAAAGAAGAAGACTTAACCGATTTATCCTTTTCTGACCAACTGTTCGATTTTGTGCTTTGCGAGGACGGCCCCATCTCCATATCTGATTCTCAAAAGGTAATTAGGGAATTAGGTCGGGTATTGAAAAAAGGCGGCAAGCTGTGGGCTTGCGTTCTTGGAAGATATCCTTTCGCATTAGCCAAAGTTAAGACGAATTCTAAAGAAGCTCTTAAATTGATCAAAAGAGAATTAAATTATATTTCCTATAAGGGTTTAGAAAAGAACAGAGTTTTTAGCCCTAAGGAGATTCAAAACTTACTTCAGGAAAATGGTATTGAGGTGATTGAGCTATATGGTAACCGAATTGTGGCCCCCTTGCTTTCATCAAAGATCCGGACGATGACCGAATATGATGATAAATTTTATTCGGAAATTAGGGATCTGGAATTATATTTGAGTGAAGAACCATCGCTTTTAGGCCTGTCGGAATATCTACAGATAGTCGGGAGAAAATAACCTGCCTGGTTTTTGATCGGACTCTGCCAAAGTGGGTGGCAGTCCACTATCTTCGCTATTTATACAAGGGTGTCACTATCCATTCGCTAACCAGAAAGGGTCGTCCCAGACAAATGGAAGTTCCACGATAGTCCCCGGTTCGGTGATTTCTCTGGCATTACCCAAGGCACTTCTAATTATCGCCATTTGATTTTCATAATCATGTGGCTTGCCGGTTGTGTGTCCCAAGGGATAGTTTGTGAAAAAGGTCCGGGGTGGTTTTACGAGGGCAGTGAGGTCGTAGGCTGAAGACATGGTAACGGTCGGAATTCCTTCCTCTTCAATAGCTCTGGCAATCAATCCCACGGATTGGTGGCAGAGGGGTCAGGCCGGTACCAGAAAGGCCAGATCTATCTGCATTTCTTTCAGTCGTGCGATAATGGCAGGTATCATCTCACCTAACAGTCCAGACTTACGGAAGATACGGCCCATAAAAGTTAAATGGACTTCCGCAAGTTCTCCGATAAAACCCTCAGCCGCCAGCTCCCGCATCCGTTCAAGGGGGAAGACGCAGTTGACGTCTTTGTCGGCGTCCCGATGATCATAGTTATTATGGCTAATTCTGAGATCACCCACATCGGTGTTTATAGGAATTTCGCGAAAAGTGAGATCGTTCTTGTCAGGATTAAAAGGGATTTGGTCCTTTTGGTATACGCCGCCGGAACTGATCAGAACCACCTTACTTTCCTCGATTGGCTTCAAGATGGGCGTCCACGGTGACGAGGTGTTTTCCGTCCATTGGTAAGGGGGTTGATCAGGAAATGCCGCCCGAGTGATGTTGACATAGCTTAAATGCTTCATTTATCTCCTCCTTTGTTTAATTAAAAGAACCTTCATCCGGGCAACCCATCTCCCTCCCTTCAAAGTAGCCCCTTACATCTTCAAAGAAACCCGTATGGCCTTTCCCTCATTGGCAAAGGGGAAGGCTTTGTTGATTTCCTCAAAGGGAAAGGTGGTGGAAATAATCTTTTCGAAGGGATAGACGCTGCGTCGCCGAGCCAGGAAATCGATGGCCCTCGGCAGGACCCAGGGTTCGTACACCGCAATCCCCCGAATGGTTTGGGAGCCGCGAACGACCGTACCCGGATCAAGGTTCGATCCGGTCCCGGGCGTGATGTTCCCCACCCAGAAGTATCTCCGGCCTGACGGAGGAGCCGAATCCCTTCCTCGACGGCCTGGGGTGCTCCAACGAATTCCCCCACGACGTCGGCCCCCTGTCCCAGGGTTCGATCGAAGACGATCTCCCGGCGTCCCTTTTCATCCACCTGGTCAACGTTTATAACCAGATCCGCGCCGAATTCTTTGGCCAATTCAAGGCGGTCTGGAAGCCGGTCAAAGACAATCACCTGACCGGCGCCCATATCCTTGGCGACAGCGGTGGCATACAACCCCAGGCCGCCGGCCCCCTGGATGACAAGCGTGTCCCCTAATCGGATACCGATTTGATCGAGCCCGTAAATCGACTCGCACAGGGCGCAATTCACCGGTGCGACGATTTCATCGCTCAGCTCATCCGGGATCTTGCAGACGGTCTGTCCCTTATGAAGGTAATAATATTCCCCATAGGCACCCCGGAAATGGGGAGGTTCATTGGCATCCTGCATCCAGTTTCGATACCGGTTGGGGCAGGCTGGTGAGCCGTTAAGGCAAGCGGGACATAAGCCGCAGGCTGAAAAGTAAGCATAGGCAATTCGATCCCCCTCCTTCAGGGGTTGACCGAGACAATCGGAACGGACCTTTTTCCCAAGACGAAAAATCTCTCCGACCATCTCGTGCCCGGGCACGGTGGGTCGTCTTCTGGGCATTCCGGGTCCATGTCCCCGCCAGATATGCAGGTCGGAGCCACAAATATTGGCGCGGTGAATCTTAACCAGGATATCGTCCGGCCCGACCTCCGGAAGGGGATATTCACGGAATTCCATGTCAGTCATGGGTCCGGCATAGATGGCAACTTTTCCCTTCATGGGTCCCTCCTTTAATTATCGATCAACAAAGACATGTTCCTTAGCCAGCCACCAGGCGGAGCGCTTGAAATCAATGAACCTGGCTTCATCCCGGGCGGCCAGTTCCCTGGCCCTGGCCCCCTCCGGCGTATTTCCCACACTGTCCATTTCTAGACGGTCGAGCCAGAGTTCCGCATGTCCCAGAAAAGGCTCCCCCATGGTACCCCTCCTTTCCCGGACCGTCTCATTGAATGGGGTTTGAATCATATGGACCTGCAGGTATCTTTTAATGCGGGTAATGGGGCCCAGAGAACGAATCAGGGGTCCGTGATTATGCCTCCAGTAAAACTGAGCTTCTTCGACGGTCAGATCAGGACGCTTGGCACCGAAATAACAGACCTTGACAATGGTGCTGTTCTCCCGGGCCACAATGTTTTCGGGTGTTGGATTGATCTGCGGAACCTCAGTGGCGAAATACATAGTGGACCTGGAGAAATCAATGAAATTCTTTTCATCCTCCAACAAGGCCTCCGAGGCCTGCTGCCCTTCATCGGATAAGCCTGCTTCAGCCAGAACCTCCTCATTATCCCACCAGAGATCGGCCACGCCATCATAGGCTTCCAGGGTCCCCCGTTGCTCCCGTACCATTTCATTTCGAGGGTCATCGATGGTATGGGATTGGATGTAGCGTCTTATCTTCATCGCCGATGCGTAGCCGGAGACCAGAGGTCCATGCTTATCACGCCAGTATCCCTGAAATTCCTCCCTGGTCATGTTCGGAAGCCTGCGGACCACATAAACTAATCGGATCATGATCTATTCTCCTTTCTCCTTTGGTTTGGTGCTAAACCGTCAGCCCCGGCAGGGCCCCTCGAATCATGAAAAAAGGATTCGACTTACGCTTTACGCCTAACGTATTTTCGTATTATTAGATTTTCTCCGAATTCCCGGACAAAAAGCTTGATCTCTCGCCCGCTCCGCTAGAGCCCACAGAGATCACTGAGGACGAATTGATTTTTTTCATTGCGGTTGAGAGGACCGCAATGAAAAACCGGTCCAGCGCTGCTGCGATCCTTGCCGGAGGCTGAGTCCGGGGTCTGAATCCCCTTCTCAAGGATTCAGACCTGTTAATGGTCTCTCTCTGGGTCCTCTGCGCTCTCGAGCGAAGCGGGCGAGAGATAAACGACTTTGAGCTTTTACCTATTTTCGGACTAAACCTAAGAAGGAAAATTTCTTTTCAGCCAGCCCGTCAGAAAGGCATTCACCTCATCCGGTTTTTCCTGTTGAATCCAGTGCCCGCATTCCAAAGTAAGGGTTTCCAGATTGGGGACATATTCCGAAAAATCGCGCCCTTTAGGGACAATGTCGTAGGCTCCGTAGATCATGGCGCAGGGGACATCGATCCGCTGTGGAAGGCCGGAGGACTTCTCCCAGTTTCGGGTGATGTTTCGATACCAGTTGATCGGGCCGGTAAATCCTCCCCGGCTGAAGGCGGTGACAAAGACTTCCAGTTCCTCATTCGACATGAGGGGTTCCCCCGGGGGATCGGTTAGGTCAAGGATGTTTATCAGGGACACTTGAAAGCTGGGTTTTTCTTTGGTTGATCCCGCCGTTCGCTCCCTTTGCTGCCGGCGACGAAAGACATTATCCAGAAAACGTCGAGGATTCCCGGCGAAAGCATTATCGGCAACGCCGGGTTGCCGGTTAAAGTGAACGATATAGTGTTCCGGCCCGTAAACCTGCTCCATCAGGGCTACCGGATCGCTATTCCCCCGTGGTGAAAAGGGGACGCTCATCCCCACTACCCCGGCGACTCTGTTCGGGTGCAGCAGCGGCATATTCCAGACAACCGGACCGCCCCAATCATGGCCGATAAAAACGGCCTTTTCCAGACCGAGGGCGTCCAAGAGGCCGGCCATGTCACCGCAGAGATGAAAAATATCATAGGCTTCCACCGCCTGGGGTTTGTCCGTCGCGCCGTATCCCCTCTGGTTTGGGGCGATGACCCGGTATCCCGCCTCTGCCAGGGCGGGCATTTGAAACCTCCAGGAATAGGCGAGCTCCGGAAAGCCGTGGGCCAGAATCACCGGAAAGCCCTTCCCTTGTTCAAAGACTTCCAATTTGATTTCATTGGTTTCTATTATTTTTGGATCGGGAAATGGGATAGTCATTTTTTCCTCCTTC
>JACQYK010000052.1:8170-19140 GCA_016208255.1 Deltaproteobacteria bacterium
ATTAGTCAAAGAAGCCAGAGAGTTTCTCATCCGGAAATTCGAATTTCCGGATGGAAACCAGATAAAGAAATTACCGTTACGGGGTCTGCGGGTCATGATTTGTTGATAAATCCTTTAATGGTATATATCATTTTTTTTGAATTTACAATCAAAGGAAAATCAACAAGCCACTCCGGGACCAAATAGAACAGGGGGTAAGGGACTCCTTAAGAGGAGGAGATAATGGATTGCCTGAAATAGGTAGTATCCTAATTTGATAGGGCACTACCGAGAAATAATATTTTTTGACCAGCCTTCGGGTATGCGATATTATGGGGGGAAACGCTGGAAAATACAAAGAGCTGAGAGGAGACAGGCGATGAGAGTGGAGGACTTTAAGGAAATAGTTTACCAGAAGGAAGATAACGGCATCGTAACCGTGACCATGAACATGCCCAAGAGAAAAAATGCTTTGAGTCCGTATACGTTTTACGAGCTTTTCTTGGCCGTCGATGCCATGGAAAAGGACGATACGGCCGGGGTCATGATCCTGACCGGCGCCAAAGATCCGGATTCCGACGATCCGACCAAGGAAGCCTTCAGCAGCGGCGGTTATTTCAATCCGGCGGCGCTGGCCGGGCTAAGCGAGGAAGTCAAGGCCCAGCTTGACCCCACGGATATCGCCCAGAAGAAAATCACCTTGAAGATGTGGCAGTTCGACAAACCGGTCATCGCCGCCGTCAATGGGCTGGCGGTTGGCGGGGCCTTCACCCTGTGCCTGTCCTGTTGTGATTTGATCTATTGCTCCGAACACGCCTGGGCTTCGTTGCCTTTCGTCGGTCTTGGTATCATTCCCGAACTGGCTTCCAGTTATCTGCTGCCGAGATTGATCGGCTTCCAGCGGGCCAAGGAGATTATGTTTTTTGCCGAACGTATCCCGGCCCAGCATCTTTTCGAACTGGGACTGGTAAACAAAGTACTGCCCCACGATCAACTCTTGCCCTATGCCCGGGAAAGGGCCCTGAAGCTGATCCCACCCCAAGGGGCCGGATCTGCGGTCCGGATGGTCAAGCGGGCCCTCCACCAGCCTCTCCTCTCAGAGGTAACCACCGCCCTGGATCTGGAGAACAAGGGACTCAACGAGGCTTTTCGCACGGCAGATTTCGCCGAGGCCCTGACGGCCCGGGCTGAAAGGCGGGCCCCTGTTTTTAAGGGGAAATAAGGAACCGGGCAGGCAACGGAGGAGCGGTCCAGCCTGGAAGTAATGTTTTGACCATTAAAACCTGGAGCCGATTGCCGGCTATCATCGTAATAATCGGAGGTTTTAAAAATGACAAAATTAATCGCCCGGCGCCTGGGCCGGACCAATCGTCAGGTAACGACTTTGGGTCTGGGAGGCCAGGCCTCATTACAATGGACCGCTGAAGGGATTGATCCTGTGGCCATTATTGAAAAGGCCTTCCGTCTCGGCCTCAATTATGGTTGATGGTTTCAAGGTGTCCACGGCCGTGGATGATGTCCGCCGCTCCTTAAGTTTAATATTTGGTGACGGTAAAGGGGGATATCCGGAGGGGGCTTATCTGGATGGTTTACAGTTTCACAACCTGAACACCATGAATGAAGTGGACATGCTCTTTGAGGGTTTTGATGATCCCGGGCCGGATCGGGAGTGGATAGGATCCCTGGCCGCGATGATGGATTTGCGCGAAGGCACCAATCGTACCGGATTCAATCCAAAAAAGGAAAGGCTGATTCGTCATATCGGGATTACCGGCCATTGGAACACCGCGGCCCTCATGTACGCCATTCGACGAGACACCCAGAGGGTATTAGATACCCTGCTGGTCACGGTTAATCCCGGTGATTGCCGCTTCCTGCCTCACCGATTTAATGCTGTCGCCACGGCCAAAGCTGCAGATATGGGCGTCATCGGAATGAAAGTCTTTGCCGACGCGGCCTATTATCATAAGGAAGCCAAATTTTCCCGGGCCCCGGAGGATGTCTATTATCAGGTCGGGTCAAAGGAATTGGCCAGTCAGGACCTGATCCGTTATGCCTTGTCGGTTGAAGGCGTCAGCACTTTAATCATCGGGATTGGTCATATTGATGACGATCCGGTCAAGTGCCAGCTTGAACAGAACCTGGCGGCCTCCCAAATTAAAACACCATTAAGCCCCGGGATCATGACCGAAATTGAGGAAAAATTAGTGGCAGCAGGAAAGGAAAAAGCCAATGCCTATTTCCAGCGGAAAGCCATCGGCTTGACTCCGCCGCGAAATGTGGGGGCAGAAGAAGACAGTTCCATGCCGGCCCTACAGCGCACGGCCGTCCGTATAAGCTGGGATACGGCCTATGCCGGAAAGGCCCCTATTGAAAGATATGACCTTTTAAGGAATGGCCAGGTGATCGGAAGTGTCCCTCATGCTCCTCAAATCGACCAACAGCGTTTTTCATTTGATGATATCCAGAGGAAGGGGTTCGGAGAGGGCCTTTTGGAATATCGTGTAAGGTCCATTGATTTATCCGGAAAAACAGCCGACAGCCCGGTTTTTACTTTTGATCCGAAAGCTTAAACAAATTAGTCCTCATCCGGAATAAAAGGGATTTAACGGCCGAAGTTTTTCCAGTCAGGCCGTCTTTTTTCTATAAAGGCACTGGCCCCTTCTGAATGCCTGTCCTGGCGCATAAGCATGGACGAGGCCATTTCCGCTTCGATAAAAAGCCCCTCGGATACAGGACGCCCCCAGCTCCTTATCACCGTTTCTTTGTCGGCGCGGATCGCCCCCTGAGGCAGTTCGCAGATCGCCCGCGCCAATTCCAAGGCCCGGTCCATAAGCCGGTCAGCGGGAACGATTTCCGTGACCAATCCTATTCGCAGGGCTTCCTCGGCGTTGATTCGCCGTCCGGTAATGATCAGTTCGAGTGCCCGTCCAAACCCGACAATCATGGGCAGCCTTACATTGCCGCCGTCGGCCAGGACAATATTCCAGCGCCTTTCCAGACAGCCGAATTCCGCATGTTCCCCGGCGATTCGGATATCCAGGGTGCAGGCCGTTTCCAATCCGGCAGCAAAACAATAGCCGTTGATGGCCCCGATAGTGGGCTTGAACAGGTCCACCCGGCGGGTGTATCCGCAAGGCCCCGGCGAATTGTAAAGATTGGCCCGCTGACGGTCGAAATCGCCCATACTGGTCAACTGGGCGGCTTCCTTCAGATCCCATCCGGCACTGAAGGCCTTTTCCCCCGCCCCGGTCATGATGGCCACAAAGGCGTCGTCATCATCCCGGAAGGTCTGCCAGGCCTGATGCAGTTCCGAAGCCGTCTCCAGGCTGAGACAGTTATGGACCTCAGGTCGATTGAGGGTGATAATGACGATGTGCTCCTTTTTTTCATAGAGTATTTTATTATAACCCATGAGAATCCCTCCTTCGGTATAAATCTTGAAACCCGGCTGATCTCGTGCCTCGCTTCAGAAAGCAGTAGATTAATTACCAACTTCAGTCATCTTTGGAATCCAGTTTAAATCTGTATCCTGATCTAGAATGGCATCAAGGCGTTCCCGTATGGGTAGCTTGCCGAATTTGTGCTGACGTGCTATCTTCTCTTCTCCGCCCATCTGATGGGCCAAAACGGAATGGGTGTGGAGTTCATCTATTTCTCGATCCCAGCTCATATTACACGAATCTTTTTTTCATAAAGGCCCCTTCCACCGGACTAGGTTATGCCGGGGTCGATAATAAATTTTCAATAAACATTGCCTTTCAACGACTTGGAATTTGATGGGACGAGAAAAGTATAAGACAGGAAAAAGAAAGGAGCAAGGAGAAAAGCCGGGATGAAGGCAAGGGAGGAGATGATGGTCCTTTTTCCGTTCAGGTAGAAATCAAAAGACTTTTTTTTGTCCGTCGGTTGTGTGGGCCTGTCGGTTAGGTTTCTTCGGGGTTTATCCGGTTCGCGATATACCAATTCAACAATACCCCGGGATTAAACGATTCAAATTATCGTGGTTTATGATTTGACATCAAGACCTTATAATAAAAGTTGAACGTAGGCTTAACCCTTTCCTTCACGAATAAAAGAAAAAATGTTGAGAAAATGGAATTGACTATTCTGCATTGCTAAAAGGCAATGAAGAACGTCTTCCTTTTTAACAGTCAAATGGCGACTTGACCCTTTACTTTCTCTCTCTTAACCCTGCTTTTTTACCCTCAAATCGTCAGCCAAATAAATACCTCCTGATTCTGAAAACCTGTAGCCTTTGATCCATTCCATGAGCGCATTGTAGTCTGCTAAAGATAGACCCCAAACTGATCTTTCAAACTCTATGGCAGGATTCGTAAATTCACTTGTTGTGACCAATACAGCATTATTATATCGCTCCGACTCTTTGATTCCAAAAAGCTCTCTGACAAGTTTAACATCGACTTTCCGTGTTCGGTATCTCTTGCACTCAACTATCCAACGAGAAGGTATTCCTAGATCGTACTTGACCGCGATGATGTCCTTGCCACCATCGCGAGATCGTTGTGTTAATTCAACCTCGAACCCATTAGCCGAAAAGATCTCGGCAACAACTTCTTCAAAAATCCTGGGATGAATCTGGAACAATACTTCCTTGCTACGACGTGCCTGCTGAATCAGCGCAGAGGGCAAAGCGCTAACACAATTAACAAGCAATTGCTTGTGATCAGGCACTTCTGCGCGATGCAATACTTCCTTCTTTGGGTAACTGTATACAACACATTCCTTAATAAAATCTGACTCAGCTACAAACACATCAATCGTACTAAAAAGAAAATCGAAAGACTTCTGAAATAACCTTTCGTTGAGTTCACACAAAAATTCCGAATAAACTATGCCGCTGTCTAAAGTCACAACAGCTGCTTTTAATATAGCCAGCTTAACTTGAGTTAGAAACTCCGATATTTGAACTAAAGAACCTTTGCGGGCCTCATAGAAACAGTGAAGTGTTATCTTGGACTTTTTATACTTTCTCATCCATCATTCCTATGCCTTCCAGGGAAGGAACTCTCGATTTTTATTGTTGGAATTTGAATGCGCATTCAACGGAAAAAAGGGGAAGCTATTCCTATTTTTTCTTGGTCTACGGCAAAGTGCAAGATTCTGTACCCGACCCTACCTTGCGGAAAACTTCTTTCCTTTGACGTTGGCCTTTTAAAGGACACAAAAATTCAGTTCAAAGATGTCACTGTAACTTATAGATCTTTATTATTAAAACACCTTAATGGTTCTCCCCAAATGGCTAGACAGTTCTTTCTTTTCTATCCCGCTTAATTTACTTTCATTATATGGATAAAGCTGGCCTTTAAAATGTTCGAGCTTGATGTCACCAGCAGGGAAAAAGTGCCTTGTTTTAAAACACATTATATCTAATGTATCTAAATCAATACGAAAGTTCAGGTCGGTAGGAAAAACTTTAGTCTTTAACGTTTTTCTTAAATAATCTGATATCGTCTTTCGAATTGCATCTAATTCTTCCCCAAATTCAGATAATAATGATAATTCGGGTTGCCAAAAGTGTATTGATGCTGCACATCCAACGAGCCCAAGGTGATACTCATATAGAATTCCTTTATCCTCATTATCCATTAATGACTTCTTGGTATTATAATTTAATTCAGATTCCTTTATGGATCCAATGTGCGCAATGAGTAAATCGGTCCTTTCAATATTAAATTTTTCACCTTCTGCTTTGTTTAATTCTTCTAGACTAGAGCACCATCCGGTATCACAAGTAAATTTAACGGTTTTTTTGGTCCCGTCAACGTTATTAATCACGAAAGTGAATCCTAGGGCATACTTTTTAGTGATCATTTCATGGTGCTTAGTTTGTGTTGTAAACACTTGTATAGTATCAGTGACATTAAACATTTGATGCTTGTTTAATAAAATAATGTCATCGATATAACCTTCAGCAGGAGGATTTGATAAATCAAAATAACCAGAATATTTTTTAAATGTTCCTAAATTCATATATATTTTTATTTTTTTTGGCTTTTTACTTATTTTGTTGCGTTTAAAAAGTAAAGAAAATATTCCTTCCAGTTCAACAGAATGATCATTATGTGCATGAGAAATAAAGATATGATCGATATCGTCAAGTTTGAATCCAGCGTTCAGATAGTTCTCTATAAAATTATAACCAGGATCCAGAACAATTCCTATCTCGCCTATTCTTAAAAAATAGCCACCACCTTTATTCAGATATTCTTCTCGTGATGGTGGGAGTATTGGAGTGTAAGAATTCCATTTTCGAAGAATAATAAGCTGATTCTTGGGAGTACAAATTTGTGATTTGCCCTCCTTTATAAAAACCTCAATTTTCTCTTTTTTTTCTTTTAGATAATTAAAATTATCCCTAAAGGTTGAGTTTTTTCTAATATCATTTATGACTGATGCTATTGCAGTATCTATTGTCTGGCTATCGGCTGATTTGATTTTGAATTTTTTGAGCATATTTCACCTTAGCCCTTCAATCATTTTTCCTGAGAGTTGTTTTACGCCTTTCTCTCCACCAAAACTTGTTATATCTGGATTGCTAAAAATAGCTTGATCAATTTTTTTTAATTCTTTTTGTATATTGGTGGCGGAAAATTCTTTTTTAGATTTAATTGCTTCTGATAAAACATGACCAAGGACCATAAATAGAGCTCGTATACCTATTGTTTTAGAAAGCAATTTATTGCTTCCCCAAAACGGCGAAAATATCTTCTCTACAGCCTTAAAGAAATTCCAAGTAATATCGTATAGAACCTCTTCGGTAGGCTCTATATGTGCTTCTTCGAGAATTTTCTCTAGCTTATATCTTTCAATTGATGAAATGATACTCGCTTGAGAAATATAGCCTTTTCCTAACCCAAGCATTTTTATTTTTCCATAAAATGGTGATGCGATGTCGGCATCAAGTTTCTCCACGACTTTATGCAATTTAAAATATTGAGGAAATATCTTCTCGGATATACCCAACAAATCCAGCACCAAAGATTTATTAACAGGTTTTTGAAAATAATTAATTTTAACAAATAATTCAGCTACCTCTGCTAAGGAAAGATCTAATAATGCTGCGACCACTAGTTGGAACTTTTTTTTTGAAGTATGTTCGAAGGCCCTTAAACGGTGTTGTCCATCAATGACGAAAGCTATTTTTTGCTTATTTTTTAATTTATTTGATAAGGTTTTTAAAGTTTGTATATCAAGTTTGCCATTTTTCTCATCATATACTTTCTCCAGAGACAATCCATTTTTCTCTAACTCAAAATTGATTATGATATTGTTGGCTAGAACAGAGTCATCGGTATCAATATATTCGGCTATCGCTTTGCTTCTTTTTGATTGGTATGGTCGTTGTATCCCTTCTTCTCTGTCAATTTCGCGAGGATTAAAATATGAAATATTCAATAATTCAATGGCGGGAAGGGAAAATATGAGAATAGGTCTCTCATTTTGAAGAATTTTGAGTGCAGGAATTAAATTTGACACTTTCTTCTCCTTTCTAGAATAAACGACTCAACTTTAGAGATATTTTGTTTATTTACCTTTTCTCAAATTTTCTTTTTATAATCATGTACTGAAATTCCTTTTAACTTATAGGTGGAAAAATTTGGCTTTGCAAATTCTACAATAAACTTCTGCAGAATTTGTTCTAAGGAAGAATTATTGTTTCCATAGTTTCCAATTATTATTTTGGCTAGTTGAATCAGGAGAGATTTCCTACTATATTTATTCAGTTTTCTACCATCTAGTACATCTTCTAGATATGTAGGCTTATGATTATGGTTTTTGATATTGTTTCTTAACTTACTCAATCTATTTGACAATTCATCAGAGGAAAATGCCTCATCCATTTTTATATTATCGGTCGCGATACGTGCATCATCAATAGTCTTTTCATAATGTTCCTTATCGATATAAGTAGAAAAATTATCGAATATTTGTTCTAACTGATTTAGCAAGACATAAATCTTTGAATGTGTAACCCTAGTATATGAAGCCTTTCTGCAAAGGTTACTTAAGTGCCGGCCCAATACGCTTGATTGCTCCAAAAACCGTTCATAATTATGGGATTGCTCAAACCCATCTCGTCGTGTATTCGGTTTGAGGCAACCATCCAAAACATGAATTTCTCCAATATGCCATCCTGAAAACCTAGGTTCAGAAAACATTTCATCTAGAAAATGTTCTCCGCCGATTTCTATATTACCTTGGCGAATGCGGACACCTCTTACATTCAAAGCTGAAGGCAAGGTAGCAAAAAGACCCGTCCTGGCATACCAACCAAGAGCAATCGGGGTCGAATTATTCCCATCAAAATGAAAATATTCAATTCCATTGATACGGTCTGAAATATTGGTTGATAGTCTGATATCGTCCGAGTACGGCTTAAAAATCTGCTTTCCGTTTAAATTAATATTGTAACAACGGTAATCTTTAATTGCAGACAGGTACGTTTCTATTTCTTCAGCGTGTGAAAAAATCTGTCTATTGTAGGATACTGGAGCATTCTGAGAAAGATATGTATAAACGTTCTTCATATTCAATAACATATCTTCATGAAAGCGATGCACATTCCGGAGCGTTACCTTGAAAAAATGACTTTCCGTTTCGGAAAAAGCCTTTTTACGATCTAATGATACTACATCTTGTATCAGTTCCTGTAATGTAATATTATTTAGAGAATCAGATGTTATGATTTCTAATTTTTTCCGATTCCACTGGACAATAGAAATATCTTCTTTTCCTGAAGAACGGGTTTCGAAAACAAGCTCATCACAATAAGCAAGACCACCAAGACGACCAATCCCACGGAAACCTCTCTGATTTTTTTCCTCTTTCGGACTACAGCCCAAGTCAATAAGAACACTGTGTGCTACTGAATTGGGGAGACCAAACCCGTTATCGTAAATAATGATACTCCGCTCGAATCCATTAAGGGTTATTGAAATTCGTTCCTGACCTAGTTCCAGAAAACCTTTCTCAATAGCATAATCGATTGAATCAGCTGAATTTTGAATATACTCTCGATAAATCATAAGGGGATTGTCGTACATGCCAGATGTAACAATATCTAAGATCTGACGGCCAATTTTAGGACTATTTTTTATTTCAGGTACCACACGAGCCATTCACGAACCTCTTTATTATTACTTGTATTCAATACCTTCCTTACAATTTCCTTCGAGCACGGGGATACTGCTTCATGAAACTCAAAAAAAATTTTATCCTGTTTTTTCAAAAGCCGTAGGATAAATTCCCTGAAATTTTCTACTGCGCCTGTACCGGGCTTTCGGGTCGGGTCATTAGCATAAATTCTCGCCTCATATTTATTCCGATGTCTCAAAAGTTCTTCGGGCATGTAAAGATTTGAGATGAACTCCTCGTATGTTTCACCAATGGCGCGAAGCGCAAGGTCGGGAGTCGGAGATATAGCTCCGTGAGCTGCTCCCTTGATGACCTCAATATTCCTTGTAAACCTCTTTGTCCATTGAGCATTGTAAAGAAAATCAATTTTCTTGGATTTTTTTGGAGGAACATAATCCCTATTCCTGTTAAGCTTTTGGGAAGATTTATCTTTTATGGGGGCAAACCGCATGGGGTAACTGTAAATAACTGCCGTAGGTTTTTCATAGGAATTGCGCCACTGCTTGTTCAACCCGATGTTAATAATTAGTCTTTCATAAAGTTCCCGCGGCGTGTCTTTCTCATTGTACAGCATATAGTTTGAGAAATCTCTGAAACCATGTTCACGGGCAATACGTATTGCATTTATGTAAATACTCTTATAACTTAATTTATCAAAGGCTATTCGCATAGGCTTTATATTGAGTTTATCAAGCAAAGATATTTTTTTATCATTAATATAAGTTGCTTCCAACCCCTGGTTAAAATCAATCATGCGGGTACGAGGAGGGGAAGTATTGGTTGTTTCGCCACGACCATATCCAAGTTCTACTAGGTCTTTGACAATTTGGTCAATGTATGGAGAGGCAAGGATATTATTGTCCATCAACTTCAATCTTGATTTGTCGCCATACATCGCTCGCATTTGTCGAATCAGCGGTTTAATATCAATATAGTTACAGTAGGTCGGTTCTATAACCGAAACGCCACACCAAGGGCAATGGTTAATACACCCCCGTGTTGTATAGGCATAGTAGGTGTCATTGATGGCATAGATTCGGCTATCAAGGATAGAGTAATCAGGCGGAAGCTGGTCAATATTTTCTTTCCCGTCTAATCCAATTTTTTTAGGGGAGTTGAGTATTCCAACGACAGGTTGAATTCCGGTTTCCTCATAAATATCTTCAGGCATAAGGGACGCCATTATTCCTCCAATAAAAATTTTGTGAATAGAGCCACCAACGGCACCCTTATAGAAATTGACTGTCTTTATTATATTCTTCCAATCGAATGTGAAAAGTGTCGTAATATAGATGCGGTCCCACAAGATTTCATTGGTAAACAGACCTGATTCTTGGAACACCGTCTTGTCACAGCCTATGACGAACTTTACCTCATCACCTCTTTTGCGATGAAAGGTTGCCAGTTTCAATAAGCCAATAGGTGGGTACCAGAGACTTTCATCACCATACTTCTTTTTATTTTCAGGGTTTGTGACAGACATTATAAAGCTAGAGGAGCTATGTCGGTAATCAGGTTCAACTAATAATATTTTCACGATATTTTTGTCTTGAAAATGAATTATAAAGTGGCGTTAATTTTTCCGATGCAAATTTTTTCACAAAAAGGAGGGGACATCCTATATTAACCCTGTCAAGATAAAAAAATAGCCTTCAAAGAAAAATAACGAAATTAATGAGATAGGAATTGCCCCATTTTTTAAACACACCTCTGGTAAGGGCCTGACGGGCAGGCGTTCATACCTTGGCTTCCCCAGTGCTCACCAGAAACGAACTTTAAACCTCAACGTTATCAGTATCCGGCATATCCCCCATTGGCAGGATCACCCATCA
>JACQYK010000257.1 GCA_016208255.1 Deltaproteobacteria bacterium
AACCCGCTGGCTTCATCCTCGGTGATGTTTTCGGCTATTTGATAATAGGCCGGGCGCAGAAAACGGGCCGGGAATTGATTGTTCTTAACGGTACAGTAAAGGACGCTTTCCGAACTGATTCTCAAGGTGCCGGGGTCCAGAACTTCCCGTGATTCGTCGTTCAGGGTAAGACGGATGTGGGCCGTTTGTCCCGGTCCTTCCTGGATCAGGTCCACTTGTTGGACCACCAGCGGTGTATCTTCAACCTCCAGATAGCATTTCTGATTGTTCAGATGGACAATAAACAATCCGTCTTCCGTTTTTTCCAGGCTTTGAATCATCCAGAGAAAAATAGGGCGATGAATGATCTCCGCCCCCTCATGAAACCATTTCCCTTCTTTACTGACGAAGATCATACAGGGAGAGATGGCGTTGCTGTTCTCGTTCATAAATCTCCAAAAAAAATAGTTGACAGGATTTACTGGATTAAAATTTTTTCTTGCTGTCTAATAACAAAGTTACCGGGCCGTCGTTGATGGAATGGACTTCCATCATCTCCTGAAAACGGCCGCAGGCTATAGGGATCCCCCTTTGGCGCGCTTTTTCGACAAACAACTCATAAAGCGGCTGGGCGGTTGCAGCGGGGGCCGATTCCGAAAAAGAAGGCCGTCTACCCTTGCGGCAATCTCCCCAAAGGGTGAACTGGGAAACCACCAGGAGGGCCCCCACGACATCCTTCAGGGAAAGATTGAATTTTTCTTGGCCGTCAGGGAAAATTCGAAGATGAATGATTTTGTCCAGAAGATAATCGACGTCGGCTTCGGTATCTTCCCTCCCGACGCCGAGGAAAACCAGGAGTCCCCGGCCGATTTCACCCACGATTTCTTCCTTGATTATGACCCGGGCTTCTTTGACCCGTTGAATAACCAGACGCATTAATGGACCCTAATCTAAAAAAATATTATTTTTTAGCATAATGCTTAAGGCCGGAAAAGGAAATATTTTTTTGGATCTTAAAAAATCATTGAAAGACATTTCCACCGTTACTGTAAAACGTAATACTTCCTTTTAAATTGGTTAAACGGAGCCTGGATTCCCGTCTGCGCGGGAATGACGAGGGTTGGCTAAGCGGTTGAAGAAGGATTACTATGGATTTGGTATTGTTTTTCCACCCGGATTATAATGCTAACTTCTGGTTGCCCTTGTAACGATCAAGTAAATAACTTAAATACCGGGTGCCAGCCATGATATTTTGGGCTGGGTCAAAAGGATCGATCACCCCTAATTCGGTGGCGGTTTTGGGCATCAATTGCATCAACCCCTGGGCCCCGGCCGGCGAAACGGCTCGGGGATTGCCGTTGCTTTCCACCGCAACAACGGCTTTTATCAAGGATGGTTCCACTCCATACTGATCTGCCGCCCCCTGGATAATTTCGTCAATTTCTTGTCCCTTCGGTTTGTTTGCCGACGCTTCGGAGCTGGTTTCGGTTACCGGATTATTAGGAACCGGCAGGGGCTGAAGAGACCCTTCCCCCCAAAAAGGAATTCTGGGAAATGGGGCATATTGATCCGGTTTGTCGGTCCTTGATAAAATTAACTCCATTGTTTTTATTAAATAATTTAGTACAGAGGTTTCGAGAAGAGCCGCCGTATTCATTTCCTGATTGAGAAGGGTATTAAAAGGAGATTCTGCCCCGGAAAGAAAAGATGAGACAGGGGGTTTTTGACCGAGGCCTTCTGTCAAATTATAATTAGTCAATTTTGTAATCATGTCTATCTTTAAATGCAATTCTTATGCCTGAAATATCGAAGGGGCGGTAAAAGGGGGGAAGTGCCTTGCTCCCCTTGCACCTGTCTTCTTTCTGTCTTATATTGCAACAAAGAGGAAGGGGGAGGAAGGGGTTGGCCTTTGGTCTTCAGCCGGATCGCCTGAATAATTACAAAACAATCTTTTGGAGAAAAACAATGACCGATTCTAAAGACAAAGCCGGATTTATTTGTGTTCATGATACCCTGGACGGGGCCTATCCTGCATTGGTATTGGGTATCAATGCTGCCCGACTGGGGATGGAAAGCAAGATTTTTTACTCTTTCATGGGATTGAACATGGTCCTTAGAGGCGGTGCCGAAAGGGCCAAATTCATCCCTCCGGGGGTTATGGGGGCCATCCCGGGTATGAGCACCATTGCCACCGGCATGATGAAAAAAAAGATTGATAAGGCCAATATCCCCAGCTTATCGGAAATGCAGGAAATGGCCCAATTGGAAGGGGTCCAGTTGATTGCCTGTAAAATGACTGTTGATATGATGGAGATCGATGAGCAAAAACTCATTGAAGGGGTTGTCGTCTGGACCGCCGAGGATTTTCTGAAGTATGCCAGGGACTGTAAAATTTGTCTTTTTACCTGATGACGGCAGGAAGAGGGCGGGTCCGGGATTTTTACTCCCGAACCCGCCTTAAGAAATTATTAGATTTGTTCTCCGAATGATATTTCTCAGAGATTTCCCAAGCCGGATTCAACCTTTTTTTATTGTTTTTTTTCCTTCCTGGTGCATGAAAGTGCCTCAAAAAACTTTCAGCCCTTTTTCTCCCCTATTTTCGAACTAAACCCTCATGCCTCGTTGAGGCACCACGAAACATGAAAATGTATTGAGACCGGTAAGTTAGGTCGTCATTCCGGTCGGTCGGCTTTGCCGACCTCAATAAAAGACTTCCGGGGGAAGTCGACCGAAGGCGGGAATCCAGGTTATTCACAAAGTCCCTGGATGCCTGGCCGACTCCCAAAAGGGAGTCTTTGCTTTAAGTTCGGGCCGCTCGACTTTGTCGAGCTTTCGAAGAGGCTCCCAAGGGAGCCGATGAGCCGAACGACTCAAGTCCGGCATGACGGAGAACAAACATGCCCGGAGATTAATCCGAGGATATCTTCGAACTAAAGAAACAAAATTAGGTCCGGAGACATCCTGAAAAGGGTCCTCCCGCTGATTTCTTACCTATTCAAGATATTTTTTTTGACAGTTCATCTTTTTTCATATAAAAACTGTCATAGCAGATTAATAATTGAACAAGGCGCTTCAAATTCATAAGTTTATGAGCAGTACTGAGCAATTAAATAAACGAATTCAGTCAGATATAGAGAAAGTCCGTTATTATCTCCAGGAGAATCTTAAATCTCATATCCCTTTGATTTCAGAAATCAATCGGCATATTCTCCTGGGAGGTGGGAAGAGACTCCGGGCTTTACTTTTTATCCTCTGTTCCAGGCTCTGCGGATTTTCCGGAGAAAAGGCCTATTATTTTTCTTCGATTTTTGAATACCTCCATGCCGCCACCTTGCTTCATGATGATGTCATCGATAATGCCGCCGTCCGAAGAGGCAAAGCCTCGGCCAATACTGTTTGGGGGAATTCAGCCTCGGTTTTAGTCGGCGATTTTCTTCTGGCCAAGTCCTTCGCCTTGGCTGTAGAAACTGAGAATATCCTTTTCCTGGATGTTCTTTCCCGGACAACGACCCGGATGGCCGAAGGCATGGTCTTGGAATTGGTTCAAAGCCACAATCTGGAGGTCACGGAGGAGACCTACCGGGAAATATTGATCAACAAAACGGCCATCCTTATTTCCGCCGCCTGCCAGACGGGCGCTATATGGAGCAAGGCCGGTATCGAAGAGCAAGAGGCCTTAGCCGAATACGGCCTGGAACTGGGGATAGCCTTTCAGATCGTTGATGATATTTTGGATTATACCGCAACCCAGGATGAATTCGGCAAGCCGGTGGGCAATGATTTTAAGGAAGGAAAAATAACCCTGCCACTAATTCAGGCCTTGAAAGTTTGTTCTGATAAAAATAAAAATAAAATTAATGAGATGAAAAAAAAAGATAAATTTGTTGATGAAGATCTTAGGTTTCTTTTTGAATTGATTAAGGAGAATGGGGGATTTGAGTATGCCTGGGAAAAGGCTTTGAATTCCAAAGAAAAGGCGAAAGAGCGACTCAAAGGATTCAGCCCGACTGAGGATAGACAAACCCTGATAGATTTAGCTGATTTTGTGGTAGAACGAAGATATTAATTTTTTAAAAAAAATAATAAGATGACGGGAAAAATTAAAGATGATTCGATATGAACTTGCCCCGGAAATTGAATCGAAACTTAAAAGAATTACCCGAAAACTTAAAATGGACCATATTGATCTGAACCGGGTCAGAGGGGTGCGAAGCTACGGTTCGACCGGGAAGGGGATCATAGCCAGGTGCCATGCTCTGCCCAAGGTCATGCAGCTGGCCCTTGGTTTGAATGCTCATTATGTAATTGAAATATTATCTGAAAATTACAATCGGCTGTCTAAAGAAGAGCAAATTAAGATTCTGATCCATGAGCTGATGCATATCCCGGAAACCTTTGGAGGCGGCTTCCGCATGCATCGGGATCATGTTACTCGAAAAAATGTGGAAAAGTTATACCGGATACTGGTGGGGGAATGATGTCTCCATCCTCCGGTCAGTCTGAAACCCTGGAAAAATGATCAAAAGCCTCAATCCTCTGGTTCAGAGGCATCGAACAGCAGATTATTGACCATGGAATGAAGGATACCCGCCAAATAGATCTCATCGTTGATGTCCGAAGAAAGGGAATGATAGACCCCTTCCTTATCCATATAAAAAACAATTAGTTCCTTTATATTTTCTTGTTCTTCACTTAATCTTTCCAGTATGTCTACAACCTGTTTCTGGGTCCGGTCAATGTGAATCAGCTTGCCCTTTTTTTCAGACATTTTTATGCCACTCCTTTTTTAACTAATAATAATACCAATCAACAGCCGTTTATTTGGGAATCAACCTAAATTTGTCCACCATAAATTCCGGGTGATAGGAAAGCTTGGATTTTCGTAGACCTTCAATCCCTAAGTCCTGCTCCCGATTGACAAAAGGAATAAGAGACCATTCCCGTTCCAAAAACTGTTGCTGAAGTATTGGATAAAGGCCTGGAAATTCCGGATTGGCTTTTTCGATGTGAATGACTACCGTTTCGGGATTTAACAATTCTCCCAGGGTGAAGGCCTCCACCTTTTGGTTGATCCGTATGACTCCCCCCTTATAACTCAATAAACTGATTTTTTTAAGAGCCTCGTTGATTGCCTTATCTTCGTTTAACAGATGGTGGGAATCAATACATTTTTTGGAACGGCACCATTCATCCTGCAGAATCAGGCATTCTTCCATAAAGTTGGGGGTCAAGGGGAGATATTCCCAGGCGTACTTCTTATTAAAACGGTTGATATGGTTTTTCAAGGTGTGGTATTTATTTCCGGAGAGGCGGACCAGGTTATCGGTCCGGTAGACATAATCGCTGTTGTCCCGATCGGCCACAACCTGTAGTTCAGAAAATCCGGAGAGTTCACTTATAATAGATTGAGGAATACGTTCGAAACAAGGTGAAACCCCTTGACTTTTAAAAAAGTTAAGAGAATCAAAGACCCAGGATTGGGTATCCCCTTTGCCAATGGGTGGGAAGAAAAAGGGGTTGGCCCCCAGGGGCTGGGCCAGCAGGGTTATGAACCCCCGGTCTGAGGCGACCTGAAACTGATAATAATACCTCCAGATAAAGAGGTTGGTGAAAGATATCTCGGAAATCATCGGAGGATATTGCCGGAGAAGGGCATCGATTTCCGGTTTATGGTCAAGAGACAGAGGGGTCAAGTTCAACGGCATGGCCGGTCCAATCCCGGGTCTTCAAGGATGAGTTTCATATTATTATATAATTTATTAATATTAAACATGTTATTATCTTTCTTGCCCTTCACTGGGATTGACCTTTGGCTCTTAAGTCTTTCAATACTTCTACAATACAATAGGGGATTTTTAAATCCCCTTTCCCGCTGAGCAGGTCAACATTATTTTTAAGGTCACCGTGGAAATCGCTCCCTCCGGTGTAAATAAGATTCAGTTCTTTGACCAGCGAAAAGTAGTCTCTTGTTTGGTCGGATGAATGTTCGGGATACAAAACTTCCAGGCCCTTAAGCCCATCATCCTTTAGTTTTTCAACAAGGCGCTTAAGATCCCTTAAGGAAGGATAATTTAAGGTGAAAGGATGGGCCAGGACCGGGATCCCTCCGGCTTGAATGATCATGGAGATGGACTCAGAGGGAGAAAAACGGAATTTTTCCTCATAAGCCGGCGCCCCCCTGGTTAAATATTTTTGAAAAGCTTCTTCCAGGGAAGAAACGGCCTTTATTTTTAAAAGGGCCTGGGCGATATGAGGCCGGCCGATCTGACCTTTAGCGATGGCCTGAACTTGATCATAGTCAATAGGAAAACCAAGAGACTGAAGCTTATTGATGATCTTTGGATTTCGTTCCCTCCGGGCCTTTTGAAGCCGCCGCAACTCCTGATTCAAATTGGGATCCGATGGATCAATATAATAGCCCAGGATGTGCATCGATCCTCCCGGGTGCTGGGCACTGATCTCCAAACCCGGAATAACCTCAAGCCCCTGCGTTTTCCCTGCGGATAAGGCCGCTTCCAACCCTTCAACGGTATCATGATCGGTCAAAGAGATGGCCGCGGCCCCTTTGCCTTTGGCATAAGCCACCACATCTTCCGGGGACAGGCTGCCGTCTGAGGCAGTGGAATGAATGTGGAGGTCTATGAGTTTTTCCAATAATTCGCCTTCTGTTAATTATGGTCATCCCATCCGCATAACATCCAACCGGGAGTCTGCACGATGCCACAATCAGAATTCGGAAATCCGCAATCCGCGATCGGCAATCGAAAGGTTATCTCTTGCAGGCCCTGGAATTTTTACAAAGGGCCAGGTCAATAACCTCATCCATTCGCTCCACAAAATGGAACTTTAGACCTTTTTTCAGGTGTAGGGCGATTTCTTCCACATCTTTTTCATTCTTTTTGGGCAGGATAATGGTTCCGATCCCGGCCCTTTTGGCCGCCAGGACTTTTTCCTTGATCCCTCCCACCGGCAATACCAGACCGCGCAAGGTGATCTCTCCGGTCATGGCCAGGTTCCCGCGAATCGGCCGGTCGGTCAATAAAGAGGTCAAAGCGGTCATAATGGCCGTTCCGGCAGAAGGACCGTCTTTGGGGATAGCCCCGGCCGGGACATGAATATGGATGTCGTTTTTTTCATAAAAATCTTCCGGGATCCCCAACTGACCGGCTTTGGAGCGGATATAACTCAGGGCCGCTCCGGCTGATTCCTTCATCACCTCACCCAGTTGCCCGGTAAGGGTCAAGGTTCTCCGGCCGGGCATTTTAGAGGCCTCCACAAAGAGGATGTCCCCCCCGGCCTGGGTCCAGGCCAGACCGGTGGCCACTCCCGGTTCCTGGGTCCTTTCGGCCACTTCGGAAAAGAAGTGAACGGGGCCTAAATATTGGTACAGATCTTTCTCGCTTATTTTCCGGGTTTGAATTTTTCCCTCGGCCACTTCCTTGGCCACCCCCCGGCAGATAGAGGCAATCTCTCTTTCCAGATTACGCAAACCGGCTTCCCGGGTATAGGAGCGGATAATAAGCTGGAGGGCTTTCTTATCAAAGCTGAGAACCTTTTCGGACAGACCGTGTTCCTCCAGCTGCTTGGGGATAAGATGTTTCTGGGCGATCTGAATCTTTTCTTCCTCAATATAGCCGGATAAATCCAGGACCTCCATACGGTCCCGCAAGGCCGGGGGGATGGTGTCCAGGATATTGGCCGTGGTGATGAACATGACCTTGGAAAGATCGAATTCCACCTCCAGATAATGATCGGAAAAGGTGGAGTTTTGTTCCGGATCCAGAACCTCTAAAAGGGCCGAGGAAGGGTCCCCTCGAAAATCGGCTCCCACCTTATCGATCTCATCCAGGATAAAGACCGGATTGTTGGAACCGGCTTTTCGCAGGCCCTGGATGATCCTGCCGGGAAGAGCCCCTATATAGGTCCGACGATGTCCCCGGATTTCGGCCTCGTCCCGAACCCCTCCGAGAGAAAGACGGACAAATTTCCGGCCCAGGGCTCTGGCTATGGAACGCCCCAGAGAGGTTTTTCCGGTTCCCGGAGGACCGGCGAAGCAAAGGATAGGCCCTTTCATGTCCGGTTTAAGCTTACGAACGGCCAGGTATTCCAATATCCTTTTTTTCACTTTTTCCAAATCAAAATGGTCATCGTCTAAAACCTTGGCCGCGGCCTGGATGTCCAGATTGTCTTCGGTATGGGTCTGCCAGGGCAGCTCGGTCAGCCAGTCCAGGTAGGTGAGGGCCACCGTATATTCCGGGGAGGCGGTATTCATGCGGGAAAGGCGGTTCAATTCCCGTTCGGCTTCTTTGGCTGCCGCCGGGGATAGACCTCTTTCAATAATCTTTTGCCGATATTCCTCAATCTCCAAGGCTTTTTCATCCTTTTCCCCCAATTCTTTTTGGATGGCCTTGAGCTGTTCCCGAAGGTAATATTCCCTTTGGGTTTTATCGATCCCTTCTTTGACTTCAACCTGGATTTTTTTGCCGAGTTCCAGGACTTCCAGTTCTTTGGTCAGGATGACGGTTATCTTCTGAAGCCGTTGTTTGACCTGCAGGGTCTCCAGAATATCCTGTTTGTCTTCTTTGGGGATATTGAGAGTGGAGGTAATCATATCAGTCAGGGAACCGGGATCTTCAACACTTTGAGCCAGAAGTCCCAGTTCGGAGGGAAGATAGGGGGATAATTCAAGTACTTTGATAAAGAGGCCCCGAGCGTTGTTTACCAAGGCATCGGTCTCAATCCCCGGTTCCAATTGATCTTTAAGGATTTCAATCCGGGCTCTGAAATAGGGATTGGATGAGGTGATCTCTTCTATTTTAAACCGGGAAAGGCCTTGGACCATAAGCCGGACCCCCCCTTCCGGGACCTTGGCCATCTTCAGAATAGAACCTACGGTTCCATAAGAATAAAGGTCCTCGGTCGTCAGCGGGTCTTTGCCTTTACCTTGAATCATAACCAGACCGATCAGGTGGTCTTTCATTAAGGCATCATCCACTAACTGGACCCAATTTTTTTCCCAGACCATTCGGATTTAATGGGAATAGTTTTCTTTTGTGACAGTTTTTTAGGCAGGACCACGGTAAGCAATCCGTCCTTGTATTGGGCCTCGATACGAGACTCATCAATCACCACGGGGAGTTCGAAGGACCGTTCAAAAGAGCCGTATTCGATTTCCATTTGAAGGTAACGAACCGCATTGGCCAGATCAGGCCTCTGTCTTTTTCCAGCCAGATAGACCAGGTTTCTTTTCACCGTGACCTGGATTTCGTCTTTTATTAAACCCGAGACCTCGGCAATGACCAGAAAGGCCTCAGGGGTTTCCAGGACATCTATCTGGGGGGACCAGATTCTCTGGTCCAGTAAAAACCGGGGGCTGAGCTGATAGAGCATATCATCCATCAAACGCCTCATTTGACCATGAAGTCGGGATAAATCACTAACCACCTTGGGTCCTCCTTTCTCTTCCAAGCGCTCTTCTTTTGAAGAGTCGCAATTAAGTTAAAAACAATAAAGACTTATTATAATGACTGAAAAGGCTTTTGTAAAGGAAAGGAGGTAAAAATTTTTGGCTTGACAGGGTTTAGGAGAGATGGGAGATAATAAAAAGCAGGCAAGAGGCTATGGGCAATAGGCGAGAGGTTCTTAATATTGCGCAATCCAAAAATTCTTCAAAAATTTGAATTCTGAGTCCCGGATTCCTGATAATAATACCTTTTTACCTCTCGCCTCTCGCCTATTGCCCATAGCCTCATTAGTCGTCTTTTACAGCAAGCATCCCCAGGGTAGAAAAATATCTTTTTGAAAGAAAAAAATGAAACAGATCATACTCGGTACGGCCGGACATATAGACCACGGCAAGACCAGCCTGGTTAAGGCCTTGACCGGAATAGACACCGACCGCCTTAAAGAGGAAAAAGAGCGGGGAATTACTATCGAACTGGGTTTTGCCTATCTGGATCTGCCCAACGGCCAGCGGCTGGGGATCATCGATGTCCCCGGTCATGAACGGTTTATTAAAAATATGGTGGCCGGTGCCAGCACCATCGACCTGGTGGCCCTGATTGTTGCCGCTGATGAAGGGGTCATGCCCCAAACCCGGGAACATTTGGATATCTGCACCCTCCTGGGGATAAAAAAAGGACTGGTAGTCCTGACCAAAATCGACCTGGTGGAAGGAGATTGGTTGGACCTGGTCCAGGAAGATATCAAAGAATTCTTGAAAGGGACCTTTTTGGAAGGGGCCCCGATCCTTCCGGTCTCATCGGCTACCGGCCAGGGAATTTCGGAATTGATGATCGTTCTGGAAAGGCTTTCGGGCGAAGTCGAAGAACGCTCTTCGGCCGGTATCTTCCGCTTGCCGGTCGACCGGGTTTTTACCATGAGAGGGTTTGGTACGGTAATAACGGGAACGGCCATATCCGGCAGCCTCTCCGTGGGGGATCAGGTGACTCTTTATCCCCAGGAGCTCCAGGCCAGGGTCCGTGGGATTCAGGTTCATAATCAGGACACCGAACAGGTCCGGGCCGGTCTGCGAACGGCCATTAATCTGCAGGGGATTGAAAAGGCCACGGTAAACCGGGGGGATGTGGTGGCCACTCCTCTGGGACTGTATCCGACTCGATTGCTGGATATCCATCTCAGGTTATTAAAATCCATTCCCAGACCCTTGAAACATCGAAGTCAGGTACGTTTTCACAGCGGGACCAGCGAAATCCTGGGCCGGGTCATGCTCCTGGAAGGGGAAGAAATAAAACCGGGAGAATCCCAGTTCTGCCAGATACGTTTCGGCGAACCGGTGGCCTTGCTGCCCGGGGACCTGGCGGTCATCCGCAGCTACTCGCCGGTTCAGACGATCGGCGGGGCTGAGGTCTTGAACGTCAAACCGTCCAAACATAAGCGCTTCAATCCCGAGGTGATTCATCAACTTCAGGTCCTGCAATCCGGCACCGATTTGGAAAAAGTGGCCCTTCAGGTCCTCCAAAGCGGGGCAACCGGGGTTTCCCGCCAGAATTTAGGACAGGTCCTGCCCCTTCCTCCCAAAAAACTGGATGACCTGCTTAAAGACCTCTTTTCCCAGAAGGTGCTCATTCAATGGGACAAGGAAAATAAAATCATCATCCATAAGCAGGAGTTGCTTAATCTGAGCCAGGCAACGCGGCAGGAATTGGAGGAATATCATAAAGCCAATCCCTTAAAACCCGGATTATTCAAAGAAGAATTGAAATCCCGTCTGCCCCAGATTCGAGAGGCCAAGCTTTTTAATTTTCTGTTAAATCAACTGGCCGAGCAGAAGGTCCTGGTCCAGGAAAAGGAACTGGTCCGTCTGACCGGCCATAAGGTGCAGTTAAAAGAGGACCAGCAGGCGGTCCGGGATTCCCTGGAAAAGGTCTACTTAACCAGCGGGCTTCAGCCCCCTTATTTCAAGGAACTGGCTGAAAAATTCAGCAAAGGTCAACCCCGGCAGGTTTTGGAATTGATGGTCAAGGAGGGGAAATTGGTCAAGGTTAAGGAGGATCTTTATTTTCACCGGCAAGCTATCGAAGACCTCAAAAAGAACCTGATCCATTGGCTTAAGGAAAAAGGGGAGATCACCACCCCGGAATTTAAAGATTTGACTCAGACTTCGAGGAAATATACGATTCCTTTGCTGGAATATTTTGACGCCCTTCAAGTGACCATGCGAGTCGAGGACAAGCGGCTCCTGCGGGAGAGCAAAGAGTCATCCTGATGCGACCCGGTCCCAGGTTGTATTTTTTTCTTCATTTTATTTTTTTCCGTCCGATATAAAAAGGGGGTTGAGTCGTTGAGAGCTGTCAGCGATTAGCGTTCAGCTTTCAGAAAAACCCTTTTAAAAGTGCTTTTGCTGACCACTGTGGGCTAATAGCGGTCCGCTCCATCCGGAAACATTTCCGGATGAAGACTAATTTAAGAAAGGAGGAAATATGAGAAAGAGCGATGATATTTTTTGGAGTCGATTGGTCTCGGTTTCTGTTTTACTGAGTTTCCTGCTGGTTGTTTTTATGAGCTCGGTTTGGTCTGCTCATCCCGGCCCACACCCCCCTTCGGGAAAGATCAAAGGCCCCCCCGGTCCGCCTCCGCACCCGGGTGGAGTCATTGGACCACCTGCTCCCTGGAAATTAAAGGGTCCTCCCCCTCCCGGGATGGTCTGGTTTCATTTCAGAGGAAACTGGATTTCCGTACCTCCTCCTCCGGACCACGGTCCTTATATCTGGGATGGCGCTGTCTGGGTGATCGATCCCACTCCTCCGCCTCCCGGGTCGGAATGGGTCCCGGGTCACTGGACCGATGAGGGGTGGATTGACGGCCATTGGCTGGCCACCTCCGAACCGGGGCCGGGACACGTCTGGATTGAAGGGCACTGGAAGGACGGGGTCTGGATCCAAGGACATTGGAAAGGCGCTCCCCCGCCGGGGAAGAAATGGGTTTCTGGTCACCATGGTCCCCGCGGCCGTTGGATTCCCGGTCATTACCGGTAAGTTTTTTTTTTACCGCAGAGGCCAAGGATGGGATCAGGCCCTTGGCCTCTACCAGGAATAAGCTTTTTATTTTTCATTTCTGAATACCTGCCGGGTTCAGCTGGATCCCAAACTGGTAGGTTTTCCTAAAGTCTGAGATTGTAATCATCATGCTCCCGGTCATAATTTTTGGAAAAGACGGCTGACCTTTCACACGGAAGGCCTGTGAGGCCTATCAAGCTCAAGGAAAAGAAATTCTCTATTACAACCTTCCCGGCCATCCTGAAAAAATGGAGGAGTTCATTAAATATTCCCCTGAGCGGAAGGTTCCGGTCATTTTGGAAAAAGGACAGGCGACGATCGGCTACGGCGGGACCTGAAAGATAAAAAAATAAACCGGCTCCGGTTTACTGATCAAATTGCATATCTTGTAACAATTTAGTCTTTAGGGAAAAAAATATTTGACAGGATCAACAGGATTTTCAGATATCTTGCTCAGGCTCCTGAAGACCCTGAGCAACCTCAATCCGCTTTCAGCAGGAATCAGGCTTGCCCCGTCAGGGCGATTGGGTTTGTGCCTTTCTTCCCCATGCTTGTCTGATGCTTCAGACAAGTCGAAAGGCACAAAAATCCGGGTAATCCGGTAAATCCTGTCTGACCAAAGCATTGGATTTTAAAAAAAGCTAAACAGATACAATATTTTTCAAAGGTCTTCTTGGGGCGATCGCAATAATGATCGGCCCCTGGAATTTTCTTCTTAAAATTCGGAAGATCCCTTTGATTCTGGGGATAAGGTGTCTGGAATGACGTCCGGGAATGGAGGAGAAAAATAGAGGACCGGGAGTTCAGGTGGTGTTGATATCGATAATTTCCAGGAGACGCAGGCCCCCCGGGGTCCGGACTTGAATTTCATCCCCTGGTTCTTTACCGATCAGAGCCCGGCCCAGGGGGGAAAGGACGGAGATATCTCCATCGTCGGCATTGGACTCGTCCGGTCCGACCAAGCGGATTTTAAATTCGTCTCCGGTATCCAAATCGTTTAAAAGGACGGTGGTCCCGAAGACGACCCGGTCTTCGGGCAAATCGGAAATATCTATGATCTCAGAGACGGCGATTTTCGAGTGGAGTTCCGCTATTCGTCCCTCAATAAAGCTCTGACGCTCCTTAGCGGCGTGGTATTCCGCATTTTCCGAAAGATCACCATGGGACCGGGCTTCAGCAATGGCCTTGATAACGGCCGGTCGTTCCTCCCTTTCCAGTCGTTTGAGCTCTTCTCGAAGTCTCTCCAGCCCTTCTTTGGTAATCGGTGTCCGATCCATGCTGCAGTTTCCTTTCAAACAAACTACCCCCGGAGAAGGTTCCATCCGAGGGTTCAAAAATATTAGCAAAACGAAAGTTATTATGCAAGGATATTTATATCCTCCGGACCGATTATCGATTAGAAACAACGACTTTTCTTTTTGACTGGGGAGTCTCAACGGCAGGAGGATTGACTTTAATTCCGGGATGTGTTTTAAATCATTCATTGAAAATACCGCTTTCTCCCGAGAGGCGCGCCTTCAGGCAACGACCCCATCACCAAGACGACCCTGTGACTTATGCGGTTGATCTGCATGCCCACCTTTTCGTCCCGGAGGCCGAGAGTCTGGCCAGGAAACACCCCGGGTGGATCCGGGCGGACGAAATAGGACGCCGGGTTATGGGGGACCGTTCCTATCTTCATAACCAGGAGCAGGCGGCGAAAATTCTATCCAAATCCACGAATATAGATTTGAGGTTGGAAGATATGGACCATATGGGGGTGGATATACAGGTGCTCAGCCCTTCACCGACCCAATATTACCTATGGGCGGAGCCGGAGCTGGCTTCCTCCCTGGTCCGAATCCAGAATGACCGTATTGCTGAATTGTGCCAAACCTGCCCTGATCGTTTTCTCGGGATCGGAGCGGTGGCCCTTCAGCATCCGGAACTGGCCCTATCCCAACTCCAGGAATGTATGAATACCTACCCCATGAAGGGGGTAGAGATAGCGAGCGCCTATGGGGGAACGGATTTATCACAGGTAATCCAGTAAATCCTGTCTAATAAATTTTTTAATTTCAAAAAGCTAAACAGATACAATTTTTTTATTCAGTAAGGGAGCCCAGCCAGAAGGGATCATGGAGATAAAGAATACGGCAAAAGAAAGCGCCCTGATCGGGGTCGATGGTCGGCCCCGTTTCGGCCTATACAGCAGCCCCCTGACTTCTCTCCGGTTGGAGGATTTCCGTCCACACGGCTCTAAAGACCGGGCGTCTTTGACCAGGCGCTGGATTTTGAAATACCGGATCAAACGATGGGAATACCTCGGTATCGGTAATGACCACCTCCTTTTTGGCATTGCCGTCGTCCGCCTCGGCTATATGTGCAATCTGTTCGCCTATCTCTTTGACCGCCGTAACGGCCGGATCAGGGAATACAATATCCTCACTCCCGGCGGGGGCGCTGCCATTTTCCAGGGAACTTCCTTGACCGGTGAAATTCATTTCAAGAACCCGAAAACGACGGTCCGTCTGACCAGCGATCCTGAAACCGTCACCGTCGAAGGGATCGTCAAGGGAGAGCTTTCCCTCAACCTTTCTTTCCAAAAGAGTGAAGAACCGCTGGTCTGCCTGACCCGGGTGGGCCTGAAAGGCTTTAACTACACCCACAAGGAAGCAGGGATCCCTGTCCTGGGGACGATAGGCCTTAAGGGGGTTTCCTGGGATATTCAAGAAAACTGTTCTTTCGGGGTCCGGGACTATACGCTGGGTTACCTGGCCCGTCAAACCTTCTGGAACTGGGCCTCCGGCGGCGGCCTGGACCGGCAAGGGAACCGCCTCGGCTTCAATCTGGTCCAGGGGGTCAACGAAACGGGATTTACAGAAAATGGGTTCTGGGTCAATGGCCGTCTGGTCAAAACCGATGTTGTGCATGAAATTTCGTCAACTCAGCAGTGGTTCTGGTTTTCAGCCAGCGGTTTGGTCAGCAGGCAGGTTGCCCAACACAGCGTGCACCCGACGTGTGGGAGTCTGCGGCATTTTCAGGCTTTTTCCTGGCTTCGGTTTTATACTGCCCTCAGAGCGAATCCACGCCCGCCCACACGCGGGTAACGCCAACCGTTGGGCGTTTCACGAAGGAATAAACAAATGGGAAACATTAGAAATAACATAA
>JACQYK010000053.1 GCA_016208255.1 Deltaproteobacteria bacterium
CATGAAAGGATCAATGGGTCGGGGTATCCCCTGGGACTGTCTGGAGAGGATATTTGTTTGGAGGCCCGCATTCTGGCCGTGGCTGATGTTGTAGAGGCTATCTCTTCCCACCGACCCTATCGGCCAGCCCTTGGGATTAATAAAGCCCTGGAAGAAATTTCGACAAATAAGGGAATTCTATATGACCCAAAGGTAGTCGATGCTTGTTTGAAGGTTTTTTATAAGGAGGGTACGCCTTTTATTAAAAAAAAGAAAGACTTTGTATAATATCCCTAAACCGCTTCTTGGTTGGATAATTAAGAGGAGGAGACAAGAATGGACGAAAAAACAAAGGAATTATATGAAATATTTAAAATCGGCATAGAAAAATGAAAGGAGCGCCCAGGAATTTTATCGGGTTTTAATTGAAAAAAGCTCTTCCGATCTCCAGAAAGAAATTTTCATTGGTTTCTTGAGAGGGGAAGAAAAACACGAGAGGGAATTGATGGAAGCCTATTGGGAGATGAAGGAGGAACTGGGGTTAAAATAAAAGCACCGGATCTTTCACTTCTTGTTGTGCCCGTGGCGGGAGAGGGGTATGCCGGCCGGGCTGCTCAAGAAAAACGCCTGGTTAAGATTAAACATCTAAATGGCTCAGAGGAATTATTAAGAAGATCTCCCTTGTTAGCCCAAGAAGGATTTTTGACTTATTTCGGCCAACCCTTATTACCAAGGGTGAGGTCGTGGGGGTATTGGAGGTTTTTAACCGGTTCCCTTTTGAACCTGACCCTGGAAGCCTTGAAGAAGGATACCAGGAGGTGAACCTAAGGGCAGCTCCACTTCATGGTATAAGTGTTGCTAATCTTGATGAAAAAAAGTTTGGATTTCAACTAAATTATGGAAGCGGGAATATGAAATGAAACCTACTCGGACCATTGCCATTACCAGCGGAAAAAGAGACGTTGGAAAAACTAACATAGCCACCAACCTGGCCATTGCCCTGAAACAATTAGGGGAGGAGGTCATGATTTTTGATGCCAACCTGGGGGTAAGCAATGTGGATCTCCTCTTGGGCCTAAAGGCAAAATACAACATCCATCACATCATAAACGGGCAAAAACGATTAAAAGATGTGATTATCGAAGGACCCCATGGGATAAAAATATTATCAGCTGGTTCCGGGGTACGAGAATTGATTCATCTGGACAATTTTCAGCAGCTTAGAATCTTGGAAGAATTTGAGGACTATCAGGGGGAAATTGATACTTTGATTCTTGATACCGGCACCGGCATTTCATCCGATGTCGCCTTTTTTTGCAATACCGCTCAGGATATCATTGTGATCCTTTCTCCCGAACCAGCGGCATTAACGAGTGGATGTGATTTGATTAAAGTACTGTTTACCCAATATCAAGAGAAGCAATTCAAGATTTTGATTAATTTGGCCAACAGTGCTTCCGAGGCTCTGGCGGTATTCAAACACCTCTCGGAGGCGGTAGAAAAGTTTTTACAAGTTTCCCTGGATTATCTGGGATTCCTCCCTAAAGATGATTCCCTCCAAAGGGCGGTCAAGGCCCAAAGATCTTTCCTGGATGTCTATCCCGACTCCACGGCCTCAAAAAGCATATTGGAGCTTGCCTTCAAATTGAAGGAGGATTCAAAAAACTCCCTTAAAGGTAGTATGCAATTATTCTTGGGAAGGCTGATTGGGGGTGTCAGAGATGTATGGATATAATAATAATATGTCATCTCAAGAAACGGAAAAAATCATTAAGGATTTTTTACCGGTTGTTCGATACAAGGCTTATCGGCTATCCAGACGGTTACCGCTTCAGATTTCGGTCGAGGATCTTGTCAGTGTCGGATTAAACGGTTTACTTGACGCCCTGGGAAGGTTCGTGCCGGGAAAAGTCAAATTGAAGAATTACGCCCGATACCGGATCAAAGGGGCCATGCTGGATGAATTAAGGAAGGCAGAATGGGTCCCCCGGTCCAGGAAGAAAAAAATCAAAACCCTCAAAGAAGTTCAAGGCAGATTAGAAGAAGAGTTGAAAAGGCCCCCTGAAGATGAGGAGGTGGCCGGAGCTTTAAATATATCTTTGAATGAATATTATCAAATCCTTGAAGAATCCCAAGGAGGGGTCACCTTTCAATTTGAGGATCTTGAATCCGCCACGGTCAATTTGATGGACCATATTCAACATCCAAATAACAAAGATCCTTTAAATCTTTTAGAAGAATTGGATCAAAAAAAAATAATAGCCCACTTGATAGAGGGATTACCTGAAAAGGAGAAAATGGTCATTTCATTGTATTACTGGAAAGAAATGACCATGAAACAAGTCGGAGTTTTTTTTGGATTAACCGAATCACGGATTTGCCAGTTGCACAATCAAGCCTTGATGCGATTGAAAAGAATAATTAACGAAGAGACGGATTTAGGTTTGAATACCGCTTTAGGTAGGAGGCCAATTCAAATCGTTGACCGTGGAATGAAAAGAATGAATGAGAGAAAAAAGGATGGCAAAAACAGGATTAATTAAAGCATTGGTGAAGAAGCTTTCGAAGAAATCGAAAAGAACAGAGGGTTTTATTTGATCCGGAGATGATAGGTAGTACTCGATGTTTTTTCCAAGAGAAAGAGTATGTGTTGAAAAATAAAAAAAAACAATCTCTTCAAAAGAGTGGACCAATGATAGCTCAAGATGCGACAGAATGTCGATTAGTAACTCCTAAAGATCCGGGTAGAAAGACCGTCTTATTGCTTCGTTGGATTCTGATTGTCATGGTCGGCTACCTAGTCGTTTTCAGTAATCTCAACCAACCACTTATTGCCCTGCCACATCTATTTTTTATTCTTTATATGCTATCCAACTTTTTTCTAATAATTAGTCCTAAGAGATGGTTCAGGGAAGATATCTTCATTTATTTTATTTTATTATTTGATATTGGGATGACCTCGGTGGCCATTTATATCTCGGGTAAGATCGATTCGGAATTTTATTTTATTTACTTCCTGATCCTTTTTATCGCCTCAGTGACCCAAAAATCCAAATTCCTTTATCTTTCAGCCGCTCTGCTCTTAGCCAGTTACGCGATCTATTCCTATAATAAACACCTTTATTTCTTCAAGGATCCTTTATTCCTGCTCCGGCTCTCCTTTTTCTTTGTGGCCAGCTTTTTCTTTAATCTAATGATCCAATCGTATAACCGGCTAAGGCAGGAAAAAGAGATTTTGAATGAAGATTATCGGGAACTGGAGATCTTGACGGAGTTAGCCCAATCCATTGGCCAGAACCAAAAAATTGCAGATTTTTTGGTTAAATTAAATCAGACCTTATGTGAAAAATTACATATTAAACGGTGTACGTCCATTCTGGTGGATAAGTTAGGAAAGGAAGCACAGGTCTGTTTTCCGGACAATTCTCCGGAGAATAACCTGATCACCATAGATTTGGAAAAAACACCTTCCTTTAAGGAGTCATTACAACACAACCTGGAGCAACTTTCAGAAAATCTGACACCGAGAGGAAAAGTTGTTTCCCGGTATGTTTTAAAGGAAATCCCTCTTTTATGCCGGAAGGAAAAATTGGGAATTCTTTATCTAAGAATTAACACCCCCCATCGTCGATTGACTCATCGGGAAGAATTTTTTCTCTCCCGTCTATCCAAGATTACGGCTACCGCAATATATAATATGGAAAAGTCGTAAGGCTTCAATCGTTTTAAAGAGAGTTCTTGTTCGCCGCCAAGGCCCAAAGTTTGGGGAGGATCCCCCTTATTTCAAAATAGCTGTGCCAAGCCTCCGCGCAGCCGCAGAACTCGCCTCACCGATCCGGGGATCTCCTCCTTCCGATGGGTTACATATATTGTTGTTACCTTCCGGGTTCTGACGAGTTTATCCACGGCATTGATAGAAATATCCTGATGGGTTGGGTCGGGACCCTGGCAGGGTTCGTCGAGGAGGAGTAACCATCCAATCAATCTCCCGCAGGATGACCCGGCCATTGTAGCGCACCGTTACTTTTCGGAATTGCACCAGCGGTTTTCCGCCGGCTTCTCGGCCTGGCTCGCCGCCCGGTGCTCGTTTCGCCAGAAGACCCAGGAGGTGTTCCTGAAAACTATTCGGTCTCCCAGTCGAAACGATGCATTCCTGAGGGAGAGAAAGGGGAGGGAAGATGGTTTCATGTCAGGAAGGAATGGATAGAACTTTCCTTTTACTGGGTAGAGTATAAATAACGAAAAATTTATGGTCAAGAAGAAAAGCAAGAATGCTCCAAGTTAGTCGGATTTCGATATAATCCATCTCAAATCAACCACAGAGAAGAAATCCAACCCAAAATCTTCAAAAGCTCAAGGAATTTGAAGCGCCTGTTCATGAGCCAAGGGTCTGGCCCGCAGATGGACTCCGGGGTACTCGGATAGAAAATCCCTGACTTTAAGTATAGAAATATTCAAGTTTTTCCATGCCAGACCGATAAAAAAGCCAGGGAATATGTTCCGTAAAAAATTTATTTGGAAATTATTGACTTCTCAAAACTAAGGATTCGACTCTCTAGTTCCCAGTAAATTATTTCCCCGCTCGTAGTTAGTAACACTCCGGAAATATTGAGTTTCCGGATGAAAACTAGTTCGTTTAAATTCATTTGGTAGGCACCCGGTATAATCGGGTTTTTGGAAGGCCTTGCTTCCCAAACTTCTGTCCTTCTTACTCAATCGGAAGTCAATCGGAAGTCAAAGCCCTTTGAATTCGGAGGTTTTATCTGAACCCAAAGGAATAAAAGTTTTACTTCGATATGTTTGCCTCAATTCTGAGTAAAGATAGTGATTTTAACCTGACCAATCTTAGCCATTTTCGGGATTGGCCGCTTCGCCTGCGCTGGGGCTTGGTTGGCGCGATCACTCTGATTTACGCCCTGATCTTTATCCCTCTTGCAAAATCCCTGGGACAAGGCGCTTTGGCCTTGACCGGCCTTCCCCTCGTCACCGGGGGATTATTTTTGGGAGTTCGCCTCGGTCTGCTTTTTGCAGTAGCCCTCATAGCCGCTATCACCATAGCGCATCTGTATTTCGGATTCTTTAAATGGAACGAACTGCTCCAATATTGGCCGCGCCTGCTGATGGGATTGTCAACACCGATCTTCATCGGTGCCATGAGCGACCTTCTAAAAAGAATGAGAGAACAGTCCCAGGTCCTCAACGAGGAGATCACGGAACGTAAAAAGATTGAGGAGGCTGTCTATGAAGAAAGACAAAAATTTCAAACCCTATCAGAAAACGCCCCCTTCGGAATGGTGCTGATCGGTCAGGACGGCACTTTCAAATATGTCAATCCCAAGTTCATAGAATTATTCGGCTATAATTTAAAGGAAGTGCCCGATATAAAATCCTGGCGCCATAGGGCCTTCCCCGATGCCTCATACAGACAGCGGGTGATCTCATGCTGGCTGGAAGACCAACAAAAATTCAAACCGGGAGAAAGAAAGACCAGGACCTTCACCGCTCACTGCCATGATGGCACTGAAAAGATTGTTAAGGTTATAACCGTACAAATACCGGGGGGCGATTATTTATTGACTTACGAGGATCTGACCGAATTCAAACGGGCTGAAGAATCCCTCTTAATAACCAAGTTTTCTGTAGACCGGGCAGCCGAGGGTATAGCCTGGATAGGACCCACCGGCCAATTTCTTTATGTCAACGACAAGATCTGTCAATACTTGGGTTATTCTCAAGACGAGCTGCTTTCCAGGACCTTATTTGATGTAGATCCTGATCTTCCAAGGGAGCAATGGGAAAGGCATTGGCAGGACATCAAACAAAACGGGGGCTCCACTTTCAGAACCTGTTTTAATAATAAAGAGGGAAGATCCTTACCAGTTGAAATTAATGTTAATTATCTGGAATACCAGGACAAAGAATTCTATATCGCTTTCACCCGCGATATCAGCGAGCATATTCAATCCCAGGAACGCCTCAAAAGGCAGTACGATCGTCTGGCTGCCCTGCGCTCCATAGATACGGCCATAACCGCCAGCCTGGATCTCCGGGTTACCTTTAATGTTTTTCTGGATCAAGTCGTTTCCCAATTGGGGATGGACGCGGCCGATGTCCTTTTGCTGGATCCTTTGACATTCAAGCTCAGGTTTATGGCCGGAAGGGGTTTTAAAACCTCTGCCCTTCAATATACCCAACTTTCCCTGGGGGAGGGGTATGCCGGCCAGGCCGCCTTGAACAAAAGTCTGATCAGGATCGAAAACCTGAAAGCCACCGCAGATTCGTTGAAGCGGTCCCCCCTTTTCAGAGAAGAGGGGTTCGTCACCTATTTAGGCCAGCCCTTGATTGCCAAGGCCCAAGTCGTCGGTGTCTTGGAAGTTTTTCACCGTTCTCCATTCAACCCGGATCAGGAATGGCTGGATTTTTTTGAAGCCCTGACCGGCCAGGCAGCCATTGCCATAGAAAATGCCAGTCTCTTTTCCGATCTCCAGAAATCCAATCTTGACCTCCTGCAGGCTTATGATACTACCCTGGAGGGCTGGTCACGGGCCCTTGACCTCAGGGATGAAGAGACCGAAGGCCATAGCCAAAGAGTGACCGAGATGACCCTTCAACTGGCCCGGGAATACGGGAATATGGCCCAAAATGAACTTCGATCCATCCGCTGGGGGGCCTTGCTCCATGACATCGGCAAGATGGGGATCCCGGACAGTATCCTTTCGAAGCCCGGCCCCCTTACTGGAAAAGAATGGGAGATTATGCAAAGACACCCGGTCCATGCCTACAACTTGCTTTATCCCATTACCTTTCTCCGTTCGGCGCTGGACATCCCTTATTGCCATCATGAAAAATGGGACGGCACAGGGTATCCCAAGGGATTAAAGGGGGAACAAATTCCCCTTCCCGCCCGGATCTTCGCTGTGATCGATGTCTGGGACGCCCTGCGATCCGGACGCCCCTACCGGCCGGCCTGGACGGAAGATAAAGCGCGGGCTTATATCCTGGAGCAGAGGGGAAAACATTTCGATCCCAAAGTCGTGGACGTTTTTATGAACCTGGAGATGATCATTGATTCCTAAGTTCAACAGATTATTGGATGTGGAGATAGGTTTATTTTCCTTTGGTAGAATAATGGATCCGATACGCAGGCACAGGTCAGATTATCCGGGTGCTAAGGCTGATGGATTCAAAGAAGCCAGCATGGCAACCTTTAACCAAGGAGTGTCGATGGAAGGATGGATCCCATTTCTCAAGAGAGAGATGGGGTTTTTATTTTGGCAAGGTAGTTATTGACAATACGCAAGGGGAAAGCAATTCCAAATTCTCTTATGATGAAAGTCCAGGGGGGAACAAAGAAAGGAAGGTTAAGATGATTGGTATGGATTTTATCAGTTTCATCATTTTATTGGTTATCAGTATTGTTGTCGCTGGGATACTCCACTTCGTTTTTAAATTTTATATTATGCCGGGATGGCTGTCATATGTATCAAAAGTCATCATTGGCTGGGTCGGTGCATGGTTGGGTTCCCCGGTATTTGGTTACTGGTGGAAGGGTTTAAATTATAAGGAAGTATATATTGTCCCTGCGATTCTGGGTTCTTTATCAATCTTGATTTTTGCAGTGGACTTTATAAAGACTCGTGCTTCTGTTTTTAAAAGTACAGGCTAATTATCCTTAACTTTCTCAGCCTAATGGAAATTAACTTTACAGGTTCCCCCCCGATTCAATCTCCTTCTGCCAACTTTCCATCCCAGAAGGGTATTTATTTAAAATTACCTTATCTTTGGGAGGTGTTTCATGGATTACAAGGATCTGCACAACGAAATAGCCATGGTAGCTTATGAAATTTACGAGCAAAGCGGATATATCCAGGGTTATGACCTTGACCACTGGTTTAAGGCAGAAAAAATCGTCCTCTCCCGTTATGCACCTGAGCCAAACAAGAAAATTAAAGTAGCTAAGATACCAAAACAAGGTCCCGCGAAGAAAGCAGCAAAGACTACTGTTAAAAAAACAGACACAAAAAAAACACAGAACCCGACCAAAAAGAAGGGTATCAAAAAGTAGTAGTTAAACCGCTGAAGGGACCGAACAAGCCTTTCAAGGATTAATCACTTTATAATTTAAACTGGAATCAGATGGAAAAAAATATTTATTCTATACTGTCGCTGGGGAATCTGAAATTGCAGTTGCAAAAATTAATATTAAGCGAATTAACTATAATGCAGATAACGTAAAACTCTAGTAACGTCTCCCGGGGACTTCGTCAAAAAGAAAATGAAAATGTCCTGATTCCCTTACAATATATGGAGATACTCTCCGAGCCACCTAATCTTCTGGCTGGCTATTTAGTTCAATTCGTAAGCGTCACTTTTCACTCCAGTTCCTGATCAAGAGTAGGTGAAGTTCCCAAGCAGGAAGGGTCTGCCTGTCCTTTTTCCCTTATCACCTTCTAGCTGTAAAGTCCAGACCTGCAAAGTCCCATTTTCTTCAGAAGACCCCCTCCGTCACTTTGCCTTCCGCCCTATTTTTCTCCTTGACCGTGTATTGATCGTTCCTAATACCCTTTTCATCAAAAAGGAAATTCAAACAGTCTTCTGTAAATTTATTTTTGTTATGAATCGCTGTATTATTATCATAAATGAACATCTAAAAGAATTATTTTAAATTATTGTAACCTTTCTTGCCTTTCCGACGTCTTATAGCTAAAACAATTTAAGGAGGGAAATTATGAAAAAAAGCATGAAAAACTTTGCATTAGTAGCAATCACCTTGGCAATATTCGGTGTAGGCTTCCATCATGCCTATGCCGCGCTGAGCGACGAGAGTTCCTTAACTTCCATGAATCCTTTTTTAAAACGAGGATATGCGGGGCTGGGAATATCCGACATTCAGATGAATGCCATTAAGGCCGTCGTAAAGAAGAATTTGCCGGAGCTTCAGACAATGACCAATCAGATCATTTCCGAGCGCCGAGTCCTGAAATCTTTGATTCGTGCTCAATCGGTTAATGAGGATGCCATAAGGGCTCAGGTCAGAAAGCTTGCTGAGATGGAAGCCGATATGTGCGTTAAACGCGCTGTCATCGGTCAGGAAATACGAACCATTTTAACGCCGGAGCAATTGCAGAAGTCAGCGGAAATGAGTCGGTTTAGAGAACGGATGATGGACAGGCGCATCGCCCGTATTTTCAAGTGGTATGAGGAATAACAACAAATAAATCATTGGTCGCCGAATGAACGAACTGCCGGACGAACGCCTCATTGAGGCTGCGCTTGGAGGTGATGATGAGGCGTTCATCCAACTTGTAGGAAAACATAAACGGCGGGTCATGGGCCTTGCAGCGCGTTTTACACAAATCAGAGATGAGTTGGACGATATTTGCCAGGAAGTATTCATTAAAATATATAATAAGCTCCGAACCTATAAAAACGACGCCCCCTTTGAGCACTGGCTTTCGCGCATTACGGTCAACGCTTGTTATGACGCGCTACGAAAAAAAAAGCTGACTATGGTCAATACATCGGTTATGTACAATCTGACCTTTGATATTGCCGATTCGTCGTCCGAAGATCGGCAGACGGCAGAAGAAGCCTATTATATCCTTTCTCGCGGCTTGGCAAAACTGAAAGCCCCAGAGCGGCTTGTTATCACTCTTCTGGAGTTGGAAGAAAAATCAATTCGGGAAGTGGCCGAGCTCACCGGTTGGAGCGAAACGAATGTCAAGGTTCGGGCATTCCGGGCACGAAAGGCCTTAAGGAAAATTCTGGAGGATAATTATCATGAATAACCATTCGGATGAACGGATTGAAAGACTCTTTAAAACAGCGAGGGCCGTGAGACTGGATACAACAAACCTGGAAGCGGGTTTTGAAGAGCATTTAGCCGCCCGCCTTCGTGCGACAAAACAAAAAGAAACCCCCTTTACGTTCTGGACGTGGCGGCTGGCACCTGTTATGACGGCCGCATTATTCATTCTTATTGTTCTAAACGCCGTTATCGAACCACAACGGTCCTCTGATATATTCACCCCCATCATAAACGGATAGCCAGGTAGCAAAATACTTGACGGGAGACTGATTTGAAAAAGGCAAAATCAATCATCGGCGTCATTGTGATCTTTCTCCTGGGGACATTCAGCGGCGCTCTGGGTATTCATATTGTATATAAAATTTACCTTACGAAATATATCAGCGGCGAACCCAATATATACCAAAAAATGATCGTAAGAAATCTCAGCAATAAGTTAAACCTCGATGCAAACCAGCGCAGTCAAATTCAAATAATTGTTCAAGAAATACAAATAGAAATGCAGACGGTTCGGAAACAGTTCCGGCCCCAAATAGAAAGTATTTTGGAAAAAAGCAGACTTAGGACAAGAGAAATACTTCGTCCGGATCAGATTGATAAATTTGATAAATTAATCGCCCAGCGAAAAATAAAATCGCATAAAAATTATTAACTGCCGTCTGTTTTCCATGTCAATCGTAACCTTTCAAAGATTACTTTCATTCCATCTTATTCCCTGCCGCTCGTATTCGGTTTAATGCCTTAAAAATCCGGCCCGTTATATCCCCGGACCTCTTGCTTTCAAACCAAATGACCTGTCTCCCGGAAGAGGCCCGGATCATCTGTCGATTCAAGGATAACCGGCAAGAAAAAGGTTTTAACTCCTTAGATTGGCTGGCGGCCATGACTTCTTATATCCCCAACCAGAGAGGACCATTGGTACAAAGGCAGACTTACTTTAGGGAACTGTTATGAATATTAAACTTTCATGCCCCTCTGGGGCTCCACGAAGTATGAAAAGAGATTTTGCCGATTGCTTGACCCCGGACGGTATATTCATACTACACCTTCCGTAGACCGCTACTCTTTTAGCAGGGGTTTCATCCGGTGATATTACTATTTGCCTATTTTTACCAACTCCGACAGGGTCACCAAGCGAAAGCCGCGTTTTTTCAACTCCGGAAGGATCTTGGTCAGGACCTCAATGGTCCGTTTCCCCCGTGAACCGCCATCATGGAGGACGATAATCGAACCTGGCCGGACCTTTCGAAGCACATAATGTCTGATAAACCAGGCTGAAGGGATTTGGGGGTCAAAAGGATAGACCGAACCCAGAGCACAATGGTAACCGTATTTGCCAAGTATAGAGAGCATTTTTTCATTATACCAACCGGACCCGGGACGAAACCAGCGCACTTCGGAGAACCGGGTCAGAACCTGGTGGGCCTCTACCAATTGCCTTTCAAATTCAGCACTCTCCAACTTGATGGTGGGTTCATCGGTGGTCATATGGTTAGCCAGCTCGTGCCCTTCGCTGACGGAACGACGGACAATTGCTTCGTTGCCGGCCACGTGTTGGCTGATGAGAAAAAAAGTGGCCTTGGCCTGATGGCGCACCAGCAGATCCAGAATTTTGACGGTCGAAACCGGGTCAGGACCATCGTCAATGGTGAGAGCCACTACCGGTTCAGTGGTCTCGACGAAATAAATCACCGAGGGAGACCGCCTGGCCAGGGCGGTAAGGAGCCAATTCGGAGGGAATACAACCAACCCGACGGCAATAAGCAGGATTGTCAGAACGATGGTGGCGATTATTATCCTCTTCAGGAAACCCATTGGTTTCTCATGATTTTCCTTCAACCAACAGCCGCCGCAATACCTTCCCTACAAAGGACTTGGGCAATTCCTCCCGGAATTCGATATCCCAGGGTATGGCATACTCTTCAAGGCGCTTTCGGCAGATATCCAGCAATTCCTCTTTGGACAGCCTGCTCCCCGGACGGGGAACCACAAAGGCCTTGACCTTTTGGCCGGCAGTTCCACTGGGAATGCCGACCACGGCTACTTCCATGACCTTGCTGTTCTCGTAAAGTACTTCTTCCACATCACGGGGATAAACGCTGTACTCCCCGGCCAAGATCGTATCTCGCTTTCGACTGATGATTTGGGTGAAGCCGTCGGTGTCCATGACGGCCAAATCTCCGGTGAAAAGCCACCCCTCTTTCAGAACCGACTCGGTAGGATCTTCCCCGTATGAACTCCAGTACCGCTGCATGACCTGGGGCCCTTTGACCGCCAGTTCGCCGATCTTTCCAGCCGGGAGGCTCTCTCTGGTTACCAAATCGATGATCTTGGCATCGGTGTTGGGAATGGGAATACCGATGGAACCGACTTTGCGGATCCCTTCCAGGGGATTGATATGGGTCACCGGCGATGCTTCGGTCAATCCATACCCAAGCCTCCTGTACCTCAACGGGCAGAGGGGCGGCACCGCTGACACAGGCTTTTATGGATGATAATCCAAAGGACCTAACATTCGGGGCTTGGATGATGGCCGAATAAATGGCCGGGACTCCGGGGAAGATGGTCGGTTTGTACTCCTTAATATATTCCAACACCTGTTTTAATTCAAATACGGGCAAGAGGAGAATAGTGGCACCCATGGTAATTGGAATATTCATGGCAATAGTCATCCCATAACTGTGGGTTAAGGGAATGACCGAAAGGAAGGTTTCCCGGCCATAGTGTAAATTAGGAATCCAATGACGGGTCTGAACGGCATTGGCCACCAGGTTGTTGTGGCTCAGGCAGACCCCCTTGGGTTCATCCGTGGTTCCACTGGTATAGAGGATAGCGGCCAGGTTTTCGCTGGAGACTTCCACTCCGGGTGGTATCCGGGGGGCGTCCATCATCAACTGGCTCATAAGATGCCCTCCATAACTCCGGTCTGCCCTCTCCGGTTCACTGAGTCCGGCCGATTTCCAGCGGGTCATGAGTTGTCGATAGACGGAAGGGGAAACCGCACTCCGCAAATCGACAAAGACGACAGTAAGCTGAAAATGTTCTCCCACTTTCCGGACCAACTCACCAAACTCCCTTAAGATGACCAAGAACTTGGCCCCGGTCTCTTTGATCTGCCTGATGATAGCCGGCCCGTCGGCATCGGGATTGGGCAATACGACTACTCCGCCGATCTTGAGTGTCCCGTAGTAGGCCACAATCATAGGAGGCATATTGGGCAATACCACCACCACCCGATCCCCCGGGCGAACCCCTAATCCATGCAAGGCGTGGGCAAACTGGTTAGCTTGCCATTCAAGCTGTTGGTAAGTCAGATGGGTGCCGTAAAAGAGCGTTGCAAGCTGCTTCGGCACATTGTCGGCTCCTGCTTCCAGGAATTTATGAAGGGGCTGACGGGGAATAGGAACCGTAGCCGGGGTATGTTTTCCGTAACTTTTAAGCCAGGGGCGATTAGTTGACCGGACTCCTCGAACCGAAGGTTCGCGCCAGGAAATTCGGGGTCCCTCTCTGGTTTCAGAAATAAAGCGTTCTATGGCCCGGTTGACCGCCTGGTGACGTTCCAATTGAACCTTGTGTTTGGAAACACCGACGTCTATCACCTCGGCTCCCGGTATCATTCCGCTTACTTTCTCAAAAACGGTGCGGGGAAAGTAGCGATCCCGTTCTCCGGTAATGATAAGAGTGGGGATATGAATATTCGACAACAGGGTCCACCCTTTCCAGTGTCTCATGTTGTTTAACATCATACGCTTCATAACATGGATTTCAGCGTTCCAACGAGGTCGATACTTCCACCAAGGCCGGAAGGCGCTTGTCGGAATACGGGAAAGCAAAGAGGCCCCTCGAGGCAGTGGGTATTCGCCGGCAGTGGCAATCAAAACCAGCTTTTCCAGTCGATCCGGAAAGGCATTGGCAAATTCGATACAGATGGAACCGCCGAAGGAATGACCGATGAGAATTATTTTCTCCGGAAGGGAGAGGGTTTCGGAAATGATCCGGATGTCATCTATCAACTCCGGCATAGAGTATTCGGTAAAAGGGGCGTCACTTTGCCCATGGCCACGCAGATCAGGAGCCACAACCCGGTATCCATGGGCAAAATGATTAATCTGGTATTCCCAGGTTTCAGCACATCCAGCATACCCGTGAACAAACATCAGGGTCTTCCCGGCCCCTTCGGGCCAAAGGTCCACTACGCTTAGTTCCATATCGGAGACCCCCCGGATGGGCACACCAACCCGGTACAAACTGAAATCCAGTTGAATGTCCCGGTGTTTAAATCCCCTCAATTTTCGTTTCATGAGTATTCCCTTTGGCCTGATTGGTTTGTTCCCTATACTATCTTTTACATTAGAATTGTCAAAAAGAAAAAAGAGAAAGATATGGGACCCCCAATTCGAATGCTTCTTCTTGGCTCTGGTCTGATTCTTACGGGATTAAGCCTATAAAGTAAATCCGTATTCAATTTTTAAGGAACAGAGGCCGGATCAGAAATGGCCCTGCCATTGTTTCGCACATTTCAAACGGTAAGTGTGCCACTGTAGGTGAAGAAAATAAGATATATAGGAAACCCTAAACCGAACAAGCGGACATGGGCTATGTCATACTTGAGGTTTTAAGCTGGGGGTATTTAAAGAGGCAAGAAAGCCGTTTATTTTTTCTTCCAGGCCTTTAATCGGTCTCCTCTCTCCCCTCTCCCAATATCCCAGGGTACCTGGATCAACCCCTAACTTCCGGGCCAATTCCTTTTGAGTCATTCCCAAAGTTCGGCGAACTCTAATTATTCTTTCTCCAAGAGTCTCGTTTGTGGTATAAGGATCGTATCCAAGGAATTTAATAACCTTGGGAATATGGGGAAGCAAAGGGGCGGATCGGTTATTCTCCCAGTTATAGACCGTCACGGTACTTACTCCTAACATATCGGCAACATCTTCCTGTTGCAAAAACCCTAAGGTAGAACCCCTTTTTCTGAGGTGATCACCCAGGGTGACCGGTTCCTCTATTTTTGGAAAATATGAAGGTTTTTGAGCAGTTAGAGTCACACGGCAGAAAGGCAACGCAGGTATGTCCCTGCGGATTTTTATCCGATCCGCAGCGGGAGTGCCATTGCACCTATCCGCAAATCCAGCGCTATAAATCAAAAATATCCGGTCCCCTGTTTGCTCGTGTTGACCTTCAATAAGTAATGCCTTCACCTCCTTCTAAATCCCGTGTTCGTCCCAAGCCAAAAAAACGTAAAAGATTTTTGAGCAGGCTTTTACTCTTTATTGTTGCCTTTGTATTTATCACCTCCTTTCTGGCCGGTATCTTTTATCTGTTCCTGCTCTTCCAGTTGCCGAACATAAAAAGCTTGAATGATTATAATCCCCCCCTGGCCACCCGGATTTTAGCAACCGATGGAACGGTGATCGGCTACCTATACAAAGAAAAAAGAATCCTGGTCTCTCTGGCTGAGTGTCCTCCCCATTTGATCCAAGCCTTTGTCTCTTCAGAAGACGCTCGGTTTTTTAAGCATCGGGGAGTGGATTTCTTGAGCATCCTGCGGGCCTTGTGGAAGAATATTTGGGCCGGGGAAATCGTTCAGGGCGGAAGTACCATTACCCAGCAGGTTACCAAATCTCTTCTCCTTTCCCCGGAAAGGAGCCTGGCCAGAAAAATAAAAGAGGCCGTTCTTTCCTATCGTTTGGATCGAAATCTATCCAAGGAGGATATCCTAACCATCTATCTCAACCAGATTTATCTCGGACATGGGGCTTATGGAGTGGAAGCGGCCGCCCGAACTTATTTCGGGAAAAAGGCCCGGGACCTGACCTTACACGAAAGCACGCTCCTGGCCGGTCTGCCCCAGGCCCCCAGCCGGTATTCTCCTTTGCTTCATTTCCAAAAGGCCAAAGAGAGACAACGATACGTTCTCAAGAGGATGGTTGAAGAAGGCTTTATATCCGAAACCGAGGCCCAGGCCGCCGCCGAAATCCCGGTGTTCTTGAGCAACAACCAGGAGCCAAACTTGATGATCGCCCCTCATTTTGTTGACCTGGTTCGGAAATATTTATATCAGACCTGGGGATCGGAGTTTGTATTAAAGGCTGGCCTGGTGGTGCAGACCACCCTGGACCTGTCCTTTCAGAAGGCGGCTATGGAAGCCATCCTTAATGGGACTCAGGCCGTTCAGGGGCGTCATATCTATACCCGGACCATCAAAAACGTCCCTCCGGAAAAATTTGAAGACTACTGTCCGGGACAGGGTCAACCCGTCTCTGAAGGGAATAGGAAACGAACCGACATCACCAGCGGATTAGTGGTTCAAATAGATCCTATGGCCCAGACCGCTAAAGTCTGCCTGGGCCAGGAATGGACGGTCCTACCCTTTCCCAGGCCATTGCCCCCGACCTCTCCGGTCCAGGGTCAGGGAGATGATGAAGGACTGGCCAACAAAGAGGAATCCCCTACTCCCGCTTTAAGGGTCGGTGATGTGGTTCGGTTGCGCCGCCACCCGGTGAGTTTAGCCCTGACGATTTTAGATCAAAATCAGGTTGAGGGTGCTCTCCTTTGTGTTGAAACCAGGACCGGGTCCATCAAGGCCCTGGTCGGAGGGAAAAATTACAATCAAACCGAATTTAATCGGGCCGTGCAATCCCGACGTCAACCGGGTTCTTCTTTTAAGCCTATTTTTTATGCAGCCGCCCTTGAAAAAGGACTGACCCCGGCCACGATCCTGATAGACAGCCCCATTTATTACCGGGGGTCTCCGGCCTGCGTTCCCCAGAATTTCGATCATAAATTTCTTGGTCCCACCACCTTAAGGACAGGCTTAATCCAATCCCGGAATATCGTATCCATTAAGATTCTCCAACGGATCGGGATTCCCTATGCGATTGATTTTGCGAGACGGCTTGGCATTGCCTCCCCCTTATATCCAAACCTTTCCCTGGCCCTGGGATCTTCCGGGGTTTCCCTTTGGGAGATGGTGACGGCTTACAATTGTTTTCCCACTTTAGGACAACAGGTGCCCCCCTATTATATTCAAAAAATTATGGATCGCTATAATCAGGTGATCTATACCTACCCGCCCAAAACGGAAAAGGTCATGGAATCCCAGACGGCTCATATGATGAATCAGCTGCTGGCAGCCGTTGTCAAAGAAGGGACCGGCTGGAGGTTGAAAGCCCTTGGAAAACCGGTGGCGGGAAAGACCGGAACTACCAATGATTTTCGTGATGCCTGGTTTATCGGCTTCACCCCTCAATATACTCTTTTTCGGCCATCGGCTATTGCTTGCCGATCATGATAAAAAAAGCCTCTTACCTTCTGTTCTTGAAGATAAGGGGCTTTGGGGGACAGGGCTGAAATCTTTAATACGAAAACAGGATCCGAGCCTACGATACTATTATCATGTCAGGTGGTGCCACGCCCCAAAAGGCGGGGCATGGCGGTTTAGTTCGAAAATAGAGTACATCTCCCAACGAGTTCTATTTTCATAGTTGGTGGTGTCACGCCACTAGCGTGGCATGACGGTTTAAATGTCGTCAAGGGTATCTTTGACGACATAAAGGAGGATGAAGTTTTTGTCCAGGTCTTCGGTAAGGGCTTTCAACTTGTCCTCAGGTAAGTCTTTGATTCGGATATACACATGACGACAATTTTCTTCACACATGTCATAGGAGGTAAGGATACTGACCATGCGACCGCCGTATTTTCGTATAACATCGGCTACATCTTTTATGGAGCCCGCTCGATCTTCGAGATTAAAGGCAAATTGTATGCCCCCTCGATAAATACCGGTCAGGGAAACCAGGACTTTAAAGATGTCCCCCTGGGTGATGACCCCAACCAATTTCCCTTTGTCATTGACCACCGGCAACCCTGAAATCCGATGTTCCAGCATTTTAACGGCGGCCTTTTCCACCGTATCTTCCGGCCTGATGGTGATCAGGCTTTTCCTCATAATATCTTTAACTTTTAATTCTGAAAGCAGGTAGTACAACTCATGAATATCCAACGTGGTGGCTTTGGAAGGGGAGGCCTCTTTAATATCCCGGTCGGTAATCATGCCCACCAATTTCCCTTTATGCATGACCGGTAACCGTCGAATGTTATTTTCCTTCATAATCTGAGAGGCCTTCATCATGGAAGTATCTTCATCTATGGTAATAATATCGCTGGTCATCCATCCTTTGACTAACATAGAGTTCCCTCCGCTTGGAATTGTGGTTTAAAGCCTGAAGTTCCTGCTTGATTGAAGATTATTCAACTCCCATTTATTTTTTAATATTTTAGTATGATTAAAAAGATTGTGTCAAGTTTTTTTTGGAACATAACGAGCCAGCGATGAGGAGGGAGACCAGCGCTTGGGGGGGATATCCGCCACCCCAAAGACTTTATCCGTTTCTTATTAAACCGTCATGCCCCGCTTTTTGGTGGCGTGACACCACGATACGGTTGGTCGTTCGACTTTGTCGAACTAAAAGGGGCATCCCTTGCGATGCCGTATGCCAACCTCAAAGGGAGACATCCACAGGATGTCGGGACATGGAAATATAGACCGGATCAAGGAGACGCTTCGGACCCTATTTTCGCACTAAAGATGATCATTAAGAGGGTGGGATGGTCAGGGAAAGCCAAAATAAAACTTGACAGGCCATCTTCATTTTTTTAAAGTTGCGCAGTCTCTAATCTATTATAATTGTTTAAAAAATAATTTGGCAGGCTCCTGGAACCGAGCCTTTATTTTTTAAACCCTTGGACCTTGGTATCGAAAGTTTGAGATAAATCCTCAGATTTCTGGTGTAAGATTATACCCATGTTGGATCGCGAATATGAAATCATGTATCGTTTGGAGAACAGTCACTGGTGGTTCGTGGCTAAAAAAAAGTACATTGAAATCATACTGGATCGCCATTTGAAAGATAGAGGGGGTAACATCCTGGATGTCGGGTGCGGAACCGGCGGTATGGTGGAATTATTTAAAAGGTATGGACGGGTTTTTGGAATGGACCGTCACGAGGCCGCCTGTGAATATTCCCGCCAAAGAAATAAATTTTTCCTGATTAAAGGAGACGCCAACCAACTTCCCTTCAAAAAGGGGAGCTTTCAACTCATCACCTTGTTGGATGTCCTCTATCATCAACACATCCTGGAGGATGAAGAAGTCCTTGAGCAGATTCACGAGTTGCTGGCTCCCAACGGGTTTATACTGATTACCGATTCGGCCTTTGAATTTTTAAGAAGTACTCATGATATTGCGGTCATGGCCAGACATCGCTATACCTTGAGAGAATTGAAGGCCAAATTGAAATCATCCCATTTCTTTATACAAAAGAGTACCTATCTTTTTTTTACTATCTTTCCCGCCGTGGTCATCTCCCGATTACTGGGAAAACTGAACTTGTTTTTCTTTAAACCCGTCATCCATTCCGATCTTAAAATGACCAACCCCTATCTTAACAAATTTCTGGCCGGTCTTCTGAGCTGGGAAGGGAGCCTGCTCAAACATATTGCCTTTCCCTGGGGATCATCGCTGTTAATCTTGGGGAAAAAAAGGTAACCCATGTCCCATCTACTTTTGATTTTAGCCTCGGTGGTCTTGACTTCCACAGGCCAGTTGTTTTTTAAAAAAGGAATGACCCTATTGGATCATTCTCATCCACAAGCTTCCCTGTGGAAGTTAATGGGGTATGGGCTTTTGAACGGCTATGTCTTCCTCGGGTTCTTATCCTTTGGGGCCGGCGCTGTTTTGTGGCTGGCTGTCCTGGCTAAGGAGGAGGTCAGCTACGCTTATCCTCTATCCAGCCTGGGATACGTTATAGTTCTGGTCGGTTCATTCCTCTTATTCCATGAACATATCTCTCCGGCCCGGATCATTGGCATTCTGCTGCTTATTTTGGGGGTTTTTTTTATTGAATACAGTCGTTGATTCGGAGACAAGGACCGGATAAAAGCTTTTTCCTCTGGAGTGTTGGAGAAATTTCAAGACTGGAGTAGTGGAGTAATGGAATGTTGGAGTGTTGGAATTTTATATTTATGGTTTTTCCAGTACTCCATCACCCCGATACTCCAAAATTTACTCCAGCCCTCCAGTAATCTAATTTATAAAAGCCAACATATAAGAACATATAAGAAAAGGATAGACGATTATGAATGACCGTGTTAAAGAGGCTTTATTCCGGCAAGTAGGACGGGAACCGTTTGCTGAAAAATTCGGGTTGAAACTGGTTGATCTGGAGGAAGGTTATTCCAAAGTGACCATGACCTTCACACCGGACATGGAAAACCTATTCGGCATGGCCCATGGCGGAGCTGTTTTCGCTTTGATGGATGAGGCCTTTCAGACCGCCTGCAACGCCTATGGTACAGTGGCATTGGCCTTAAATGTGAATATCACTTTCATTGCCTCTCCGGCTCCCGGGAACCAATTGACGGCCGTGGCCAAAGAATACAGCCGGACTTCAAAAACGGCCAATTACGACATCAAGGTAAAAGATGAAAAGGGGAATCTAATCGCTTCCGGTCAAGCGCTGGCCTATCGTAAAGGGAATCCCTTACCCTTTCTGGAACCATAACCCCTTAAAAAAACTTTTTCCAGGCCGTTAATTTCTAATTGACGGGGAGCAGCAATTCCGGTACTATTTCAATCTTATTTTTATAGGGGATAGTAACAATAAGATCAGGAAAAATATTAACTTAAAAACCAAAAGGAAAACAACTCATGCAGGAACCACAAAAAATCATCGAAGCGGCTTTAAAAGAAGGCAGAACAACATTATCGGAGTATGAATCCAAGCTTGTTCTTACCCACTATCAGATCCCTATCGCCCGAGAAAAACTCTGCAAAGACTCAAAGGAACTGAAAGAGGCTGCTCGGGAAATCGGATATCCCCTGGTTCTAAAAGGTAATTCTCCGGATATTACCCATAAAACCGAAAAAGACCTCATTCAACTTGATATCCGTAACGAAGCAGAGGCCGGGCAGGCCTTTTCTGAAATCATGGGTCGAATGGACGGGAGTTCCAAAACCGTTTTAGTCCAGGAGATGGTCAAGGGAAAGCGCGAGTTCTTGGCCGGTCTGACCAGAGACCCCCAATTCGGACCCTGTGTCTTGTTTGGCCTGGGGGGGATCTTTACCGAGGTACTTAAGGATGTTTCTTTTCGAGTGGCCCCCTTCGATAAGAAGGAAGCCCTGGAAATGATGAGCGAAACCAAGGCTCACAAACTTCTGGAAGGTATCCGGGGCATGGAGGCCGCCGACAAAGACAGTCTGGCCCATATCCTCGTTCAACTCGGGCAAATCGGATTGGAACAGGAAAAAATTAAAGAAATCGATATCAATCCGTTGATAATTTCGGGAGCCAGACCCGTAGCCGTAGATGCCTTGATCGTCCTTGCCCCCTAACGGACGACTTCCCGGAGTATTTTTCTGTTGTTAAACCCTCATCTCCGCTAGGGCCGCCACGAACTATGAGAATGACCCGTAGGGACGGGTTCAAACCCGCCCCTACAAGGCCCCCAATTGAGGTCAGGGGCGTTGAAAACAATATTTTCGTATTATAATTAAATTAAGGCCTTGGCCCTTTCGATCGAAGGGCGGGATCGAAGGCCTGAAGCGGATTAAATTCTTGCTGGGTCCACTTGGAAGCTTGCTTTATTTCCAAGGCCATCCGGGCCAGGACAGGCGGGGTATGCCATTGAGGTACCAGGGTGGTTCTAAACTCTCCCTCCACCCGGCCCGACAGAATGAAATCCATGGATTTTTTTATCTCCGGAATTGAAATTCGAACACCGGCACACTTTCCATAAGATTCCTGGTCCAAAGGGCCCTTGATATCCATGGCCAGATAATCTATCAATTTCCTGGAAATCAGGAACTCCAGCATTTTCGGACGGGTACCATTCGTATCTAATTTAGCCTTTAATCCCAAACCCTGAATCCGATCCAAAAGTTCCGGCAAATCGGGATGGAGGGTTGGTTCGCCTCCGGTAACACAAATCCCATCCAACCAGGTTCGTAAGGCTTTTAATCTTTGCTGTATAGGTTCCCAAGGATAGGCGGGTAACCGTTCGGGGTGAAAGGCGAGTACATGGTTATGACAAAAAGGACAGCGAAGATTACAGGAGGGTAAGAAAAGGACGGCACAAATCTTACCCGGCCAATCCAGGAAAGAGGTCTCAATAAAGCCTTTAATTTCCATTCTGATGGCTTAAATATTTTTTGATGGGGATGGCCCCGACAACGGCCGTGCTGTCATCCAGGATTAAGATGGGTAATTCTTTTTGGGCCGTTTCGATCATCTCGTGCCAGGCCAAATGGGCCAGGGCCTCGGGATTATCTTCCCCCAGGACCTCTTCCTGAATTCCAAGGGAAAGGAGATTAAAATGATCTTTGATGTAATGACATTTCTGGCAATCCGCTTTGGTAAATAAAGTCATGTTCGGCCTCCTGGATAAGGGCAATGGATTGATGGAGTCTTGGATACTGGGATACTGGAGTAATGGAGTAATGGAGTAATAGAGCACTGGAAAAGACCAAAAAATTCATTAATCCATCACTCCATTACTCCAACACTCCAATTGGTTTAATTTCTTTTACCCCCGTCATAATTTTAAGAAACAGCGGTTCCTGGAAAATACGGACTGTTCCGATATCGGTCCTTAAGTTCTCCGATTTTTCCTTTATTCCAACTGGAGATTTTAGTGAAATACCCGGTGATCCGCGTAATCCCGTCCACCTCAGAAGATCCGCAATAAGAACAGCTTTCTGACAAGCCCCGCGAAGTCTGTCCACAGACCCGGCAGGTCGTAAATTCCGGAGAGAAGGCGATCTGATCGTTCTTGGTCAACCTGAAAGTTTTAATAATAAAATTGGACAAGGATTCTTTATCAGGCTTTGATTCTCCGATCCAGACATGGGTCAGAGCTCCGGCCACAATCAAAGGATGGAACAGCCCTTCATAACGGACCCGATCGACTGGATTCATAGGGATTGAAACATTAAAAAGGGTTGAATTGGTGTAATAGATTTCCCCCTGGGCCTTGTTCCCTTTGATCACTTTCCCGGCCTGTTCCGGATATTTTTGAAGGTCCAGCTTGGCAAATCGATAAGAGGTACTTTCAGCAGGGGTCTGTTCCAAAACAAAACGCATCCCGTTTTTTTGACCGAACCGGTCGGTCAACAATTTCATGTAAGCAATTACCTTGAGGCCGAACTTTATGGCTTTTTGAGACTGATGGAGCTCCTATCCCGTATGGTACTGAACCAGCTCATTTAATCCCACCATGCCGATCAGATAGGTGGCCCGCTCCAGACGCAGATAGGGCGAACCATCCCGGTCCATAGTCAATAGAGACAAGGGGCCTCTTTCTCCAAGGGAGAGGAGTTTGAGGATAAAAGCCCTTTTTTGTAAATGCGCTTCCACCGCCATTTCCACACCTTCGGCCAACTTGGAAAAGAGGGCGGTGTCATTGCCCTCAGCCTGATAGGCCAAACGGGGCAAATTGACCGTTACATTTTGCAGGGCACAATAGCGCATTCTCCAGGGTTCATGGGCATCGAGCAAATCCTGGGCCTCAAGTTTGAAGCTTAAGCGGCAGCATTCGGAAATCTTGGCCGTTTGCCCCCGGTCAAAGACAAAATAAGTATTTCCTTTCAGCCCGGCCACCTCACAGATATGATTCAAAAATTCCTGGTGGCCAGGGGTCTGAAAAAATTTTTCGGTGATATGAACCAGGGGTTTGGGGAAAAAAAAGGGACGCCCGGACCCATCCCCTTCTTTATAAACCTCAAAAAGGAGCCAAACAAATTTTTGGGCCAGGGGGAGATAATCCGAATAGGTTTTGCCCGTATATCCTCCCCCCGGGCCGATGGCCGGTACTCCTTCAAAATGACGGGGGATCTCCCAGTAAAGATTGATGTCGGTAAAGATGGCCTGTCCCCCCCGGGCCACGGCTTGTTGTGAAAACTCAAAGATCATCATCTGAGCCAGTTGTTTTATCTCCCGGTCTGACAATCCCTCCAGATAGGGGGCAAAAAAAAGATTTACCGCATCCCAGCCGATAGCCCCGGCAAAATTGCTTTGAAGGGCTGCTGCAAATTTGACCATGTGGGCCAGCAAGACCTCGGGGTGCTTAGCCGGTTTAGCCATGGAGAGGGCGTTAGGAAGATTTAATCCGAATTTTTTAATGTATTCCAGGGATTGTCCGGAACAATAGGGCCGGTCGATAAAACCCAGGTCATGGAGATGGATATCTCCCCGCATGTGAGCGTCGCCTACCCTGGGAGAAAAAACACTGAGCAGGGCGTATTCTTTTTTAATCCCTTCGGCCAGGGTCAGGTTTGTGGCCTCCGGCCCATGAGGCACATTGGCATTCTCTTTGTTGGGATGGACGATCATCTGGTCCACATCATAAAGGGGCACCCCCAGACGGGTATGCATGATCCGGGCCTTTTCCAACCCGCGTTCAATCAGTTTGGAATCAACCAGTTCCCGTATCAGAGGAGCCGTCACCATTGAGATTTTACTTGAAAAAATAAACTCTTCCACTTCCAGGCTAATGGCCTCGGCGGTGTCAAGGTCAACCATGGTTTCCCGAACCAGGGCATCAATGATCCTTTGGCGGTTCCAAGTAACCAGGTCTTCATTCGAGGTCCGAACAAATAAAGCCAGATCCGTTGTTTCTTCGATTTCCGCAACCCTTGGATCCTGATGTAACTCCACTATGGTACCCATGGCCTTTGACCCTTTCTTTCTTTTCTTCAAAATCTCGTTTAAGATGCCTTATCTTGTATGAAAGAAACGTTAAAATACAATATATGGTATGTCAAGGAAAAAAAAGAGACCTGGACTTGATATTTCCTAAACCCTTTTAATCAGAAGGATTTCAATGGATTTTTTTCTGGAAGGTTTATAGGGAATCGGGAAGGGATTTCTTTGCTGTTGCCTCTATAATTAAAAAAATATTTTTATTTCAATAAGTTATGAACTGATTAATTAGGTCTGCCGTTGAACTTTACCCCGGGCTAAGGATAAAAATATGCCCATAAAACAAAGCGTTCCATTGATAATCAAGGCGATTTTCACACTTTTTAGAAAAAGAGGAAATAGTCCGGGAGTAATGCTGACTTTTCCGATAAGAATGGAAAATATCATCATGGCCATACCCATGCTGAACATTTGTCCGATCAAGCGCATGGTCCCTATCGTTCCGGAGGCAATCCCGTAATATCGTTTTTCGACCGAACTCATCACCGCATTCGTGTTCGGAGAAGAGAACAAAGCGAATCCGAATCCAAGGAGCAGGAGGGCGAAAACTATGTAGGGTAATCCGGTTTTTTCAACGACGAAGGACAGGAGATAAATGGCCAGACAAGTGCAGGCCATTCCCAGGGAAGCGATGACCCGCGGTTCTATCCGGTCTGACAGCCGGCCGGCCAAGGGAGAAAAAGCGGCCATCATCAAGGGCTGAGATATCAAGATGACTCCGGCACCCTGGGCGCTGAGACCCTTAATATACTGCAGGTATAGGCTCATTAAAAAAGTGACGGCAAAGGTTGAGCTGTAATGAATAAAAGCCGCCAGGTTAGAGAAGGCAAATACCGGGTTGTGTTTGAAAACCTGAACATTTAAGATAGGGCTTTTGGTTCTGGCCTCTAATAAAAAAAAACTGATGACCCCGATGGCCCCGGCTCCGATCAATCCAATCCCCGAACCCGCCGGAAGAAGGGACAACCCCACCATGACCAGCAATAGCGTCAAGGCGTAGAGGAACGATCCCGGCAGGTCAACACGTTCGCCTTTGGCTTCAGCCCATTCTCCTTTCAATTGCCAGAAAACGAGAGCGATGACTACCAACCCAAAGGGAACGTTAAAATAAAAGAGGCTGCGCCAGCCCAGATGCTGGGTGAAAAATCCGCCCAAAAAAGGTCCGAGGGAAAGACCGGAATAGACCGTGGCGGTGGTGATACCTATGGCCCAACCCCGTTCGGCCAAGGGATAGACCGAGGTCAGGATGGCCATGGAGGTTCCGAAGGTCATGGCGCTGCCGATACCCTGGATCACCCGGCAGGCGATCAGCATCGGGGCCGATAGAGAGAGCGCGGAAAATAAAGAGCCGATTGTGTAAATGATGGTCCCTACCAAAAATATTTTTTTCCGGCCGAAGATATCGGATACCCGGCCAAAAGGCAGAAGAAACATGGCCGAGGCCAGGAGATAGGAGGAGGGCACCCAGCCCAGGGTGACCGCATCTATTTTGAATTCTTTCCCAATAGTCGGAAGGGCGATATTAACCGAGGAACCGATAAAAGGAACAATAAAAGAGCTCAGACAGGCGATAATCAAAACAGTCCGTTTAAGGGTGGTTTCATTCATAAGCCTGGACCTCTTGGGTTAGGAAAAAAAAGAACGTAAGGCGTGAGGCGTAAGACGTGAGGGGTGAGGCGAAATCTTATTAAGGATATTATTTTCTTGTTCCCCTAACGCCTCACGCCTCACGCCTTACGACATCGTTTACTTGAGAAAGGTCAGCCAATTTCGATAACGGTCGGCTTCCCCCCTGACCGCTTTAAAGAAGAGGCTCTGGATTTTTTTGGTAAGGGGACCAGGACGTCCCAGGCCCACCCGGCGATGATCCACCTCCCGAATAGGGGTAATCTCGGCCGCTGTTCCGGAAAAGAAAGCTTCATCGGCCAGGTACAACTCGTCCCTGGTAAACCGCTCTTCGACCACTTCTACCCCCAGGTCCCGGGCGATGGTCAGAACCGAATCGCGGGTAATCCCAGGCAGGATCGAGGTCAGGGGTGGGGTTTTGATTCTGCCTTTTTTGACCAGAAAGATGTTTTCTCCACTGGCTTCGGAAACGTAACCCGCGGTATCGAGCATGAGGGCTTCGTCATATCCGTCCCGGGTTACTTCTCTTTTGGCCAGGATGGAATTAACATAATTGCCGCAGGTTTTGGTCTTAGTCATCATGACATTAACATGGTGCCTGGTATAAGAAGATACTTTAACCCGGATTCCTTTTTTAAGCCCTTCGTCTCCCAGATAAGCCCCCCATTTCCAGGCGGCGATGGTCAGTCGCACAGGATTATCCTTGGGATGGACACCCATGACCCCGTCCCCGATAAAGACCAAAGGACGAATATAACCTTCCTTCATGCCGTTGACCTTCAGGACCCGGCAGCAGACCTCCCGGATCTCCTCCTGGCTGAAGGGGATCTCGATCTCCATGGCGTGGGCCCCGCCAAAAAGCCTTTCCACATGCTCCGGAAGCCGGAAAATGGCCGACCGTCCGCCCGAGCAGAGGTAGCAGCGGATTCCTTCAAAGATACCCAGACCGTAATGCAGGGTATGGGTCAAGACGTGGACCTGGGCTTTTTCCCAGGGAACGAATTTCCCGTCCAGCCAGATTTTCTTTTCTTTTTCCATTTTTATTTTAACCTCCCCACTGCCTTAAGCTCCTGCCGCAATTTTTCCCGATTGGCCGGGCGCATAGATACCAGAGGCAGTCGCAATGGGCCGGCAGGAAGACCCATCATCTGCATGGCCTCTTTCACAGGAACCGGATTGGTTTCAATGAATAAGGTATTGACCAGGGGAAGGGTTTTATAATGAATCTCCCTGGCCTCGGCCCATTTCCCTTCTTTCATCAGTTTACACAGCAGGGTATATTCCCGGCCGATGACGTTGCCTACGGCACAAATAACCCCGTCTCCACCCAGGGCCATCAGGGGATAAGTCAAGGCGTCTTCCCCGGATAAGACAAAAAAAGTCTTTCCCTTTCTTTTCGTTCCGGCGATGATCTCCATGGTCTGGGCCATATCTCCGCAGGCATCCTTGAGGCCGATAATATTGTCGATGTCGGAAAGTCTGATCAGGGTTTGAGGATCGATATTCCGCCCTGTTCTCCCGGGAATGTTATAAATCAATACCGGCAGCCCGGTACTTTGGGCAACGGCCTCAAAATGGGCCATCATCCCGTCCATGGTCGGCTTGTTATAATAAGGGGCCACCTGCAGCGTGGCATCGGCGCCAACCTCTTCCGCATGTTTGGTCATCATAATCGCTTCCTGGGTACTGTTGGACCCGGTCCCGGCAATGACCGGAACTCTACCCCGGGTTTCCTTGACGGTAATTTCAATGACTTTGTTGTGCTCCTCATGATTAAGGGTCGGGGATTCGCCGGTGGTTCCGCAAGGGACCAGTCCATTGACCCTTTCCTCTTCTATTAGATAATTAATCAGACGCCGAAGTCCATCCTCATCCAGAGAGAAATCGTTTTTAAAGGGGGTGACCAAAGGGATATGACACCCGGAAAAATCTTTTGTTGCCATGGAAAACCTCCTACTCAGGTATTGACTTCCAAAATAGACGAAAGATTGAACCTTGTCAATATCTTAAGTTATTTTAAATAGTATTGCAAAAATATAATGAATAAATTAAACTGAAAATCATTTCAGTCGTGATAGCGAGTCAAGGAGGTATCAATGAGGATTCGTTTCCAGATGATTTTTCTAAGTGCCTTCTTTCTTTTGTCATGGGGATGCACTACTCTCCGGACCCTGGACTTAAAATATTCACCCAGCCATGCCTCTTCGCCTGTCCCAAGCCAGCTCAAGATAGCGGTCCTTCCCTTTGAAGACGCCACCTGGAACGGTCAGGAGAATCCCA
>JACQYK010000320.1 GCA_016208255.1 Deltaproteobacteria bacterium
CGCAACGATTAACAGAAGGGGCCATAATTTCTTTCCGGTTTTGATCGCCCTTTCCTGAAGCCTCCCCTCGCTTTTGATGGCCAGCCAGTTGGCGCCATGAATCAGGAAAAGAATAAGAAAGAGGATGCCCCCCAGGAGCCAGTAGGGGTTAAGCAGGGTGAAAAGAGTGCCCTGATAGACGCCGTTTTGATCGAAAGGGATTCCCCGGAAGATATTGGCAAAGGCGGCCCCGAAGAGAACGGCCGGCAACAGACTTCCCAGGAACAGACAGCCATCCCAAAGTTTCTTCCAGCCCGGGCTTTCGATTTTGCTCCGGAATTCCAGGGAAACCCCCCGCAGGATGAGGGCGAAGAGGATCAGCATCAAGGCGGAATAAAGGGAGCTGAACATGACGGCATAGACTTTGGGAAAAGCGGCGAAGGTCACCCCTCCGGCGGTCAGCAGCCAGACCTCGTTACCGTCCCATAAGGGTCCCATGGCCGTAATCATGACTTTTTTGGAATCTTCATCTTTCCCCAAGAAAGGAAGGAGAGACCCTATCCCCAGATCGAAACCATCGGTTAAAAAATAAATAGCCCATAACAGCCCCCAGACGAAAAACCATATGTCCTGTAAAATCATTTTTCCATCTCCTTTCTTGAGCCCAAAGCCTTAAAAAAAGGCCCTTAGGATGGCTCCATTATCCGGCCAGGGCGGGCCCTTTTCTGGCCAGTCTGATGATGAGAAAAAAACCGATAGCCCCCAGAATTCCATAAATCAGGATAAAGGCTATTAAACTGGTCAAGACCTGGGAGGTGGCCACCGGAGAGAAGGCTTCGGAAGTCTTCATAACGCCGTAAACAATCCAGGGCTGGCGCCCCACTTCGGCCAGGACCCATCCCAATTCACTGGCGATATAGGGCAGGGGGATGGAGTAGAGCATTAATCTCAAGTAGCCCGGGCTTTCGGTAAGGCGGTTTCTTTTAAAAAAGCCGACCAGGGTCATGAGGACGAAATACATCCCCAAAGCGACCATGGTTTTAAAGGAGACGAAATTGATCAAGACCGGAGGCCGTTCCTCCCTGGGGATATCCTTGAGGCCCTTGACCACCCCTTCCGTTGAATGAGTGGCCAGCAGACTGAGCACCCCCGGCAGGGGCAGAATTTCAATGGCATTTTTTTCATTGGCCTCATCAGGAAGAGCGAAAAGATAGACCGGGGCCTGCCTGCCGGATTCCCAATGGGATTCCATGGCCGCTAATTTGGCCGGTTGTTTCTCGGCCAGGTCGGAGCCATGGAGATGACCTTCGACGACTTCGAAAAGGGAAAAAATCAGTCCGAAGGTCAAGGCGATTCGAAAGGAACGGGTGAAGAAATCAAGGTGCTGTTTTTTGAGAAGATGATAGGCGCTGATCCCCATAACGAAAAAGGCGCTTAAAATGTAAGCGGCGCTGAGGGTGTGGAGGATTTCCAGGATGGCGAATTTTTGAAAAATAACGGCGGTGAAACTCTCCAGTTCCGCCCGTCCATTTCTCAGGACATAACCCACGGGGTGTTGCATCCAGGCGTTAGCCGTTAGTATCCAGAGAGCGGAAAGGCTGGAGGCCCCGGCAACAAACCACATCACGATGGCATGGGCCTTGGGGGAAAGCTTTTTCCAGCCGAAGATCCAGATCCCGATAAAAGTAGATTCCAAAAAAAAGGCCGCCGTGGCTTCTATGGCCAGAAGGGATCCGAAGATGTCCCCCACAAAGGCGGAATAACGGGACCAGTTGGTACCGAATTGGAATTCCAGGGTGATACCGGTGACGATCCCCAGGGCAAAATTGATCAGAAAGAGTTTGCCCCAGAACCGGGTCATTTTCAGATAGACCTCCTCACCCGTTCGCGCGTAACGGGTTTCCATGATGGCGATCATAATGGAAAGTCCCAGGGTCAAGGGCACAAATAGAAAATGAAAAATAGTAGCCGCTGCGAACTGAAGCCGGGAAAGAAATAAAGCTTCCATAACCTTTCCTTTCTCTTTTTGTGATTAAATAACCTCGAAAAAAAGTCCGGATCAAAAAAACCATTGGCTGCCTCCGCACAAGGTTAGGGAGAATCATCAGGAAGAAAACAGTTTTCTTCCTGCAGCAATTGTTGGAAAGATACTTGCTGAAGGGTTTTTCTCAGTTGATTTCTGGCCTTTTCCCATATTTTATTGACCGAGCAGGAGGAACTTCGCTTGCAGGACCCCGGGTTCATCAGACAATCATTGAGAAAGATCCGGCCTATGACTGTCTCGACCACGGTGAGGAGAGAAATTTTTGAAGGCGAAACCAGCAAACGATATCCGCCCCTGGCCCCTTGAACGATCTCGATCAGACCGGCCCGGGCCAGTTGCTGAGCAATCTTACCCAGGAATTGATCCGGTATTTCCATTTGTTCGGAGATATCCCGGCGGCTGACGATGGCTCCTTCCTTCTGGGAAGAGAGATACAAAACGCAACGCACCGCATATTCTCCGGCTCGGGTCAAACGCATTTTCTTAATTTCCTTTTAAGTAAACAGGACAAATAGGATTTTATTTATCCTATATAGCATTATTGAGTACCTGTCAAGAAAAAATTTTGCCCATCTTCAAAAAAGTTGAAGATGAGCAGAGGGTTCGAGAGGTCAAAGATTCAAAGACAAGGAAAATATTGAAGAATTACAGAGAGAGGAAATCGTAAAAAGTCGCCCAAGGCCCATTTGCGTCATTCCGGTCGGTCGGGCCGCTCGATCCGCTCGATCCGCTCGGCTCTGCCGAGCTTTTGAAGAGGTCACCATTTGGTGACCGAACAGCCGATCGGCCGGATGCCGAATACCGACCTCTATTGAGAGACCTCCTTCCGACTCCCTCCGGGAGTCTCCCAAAAGCTCGACGAAGTCGAGCGGCAGGAGGTCGATCGGAAACGGGAATCCAGTGTGTTTAGTTAGTTACGAATGATCTGGATTCCCGCCTGCGCGGGAGTGACGAATTTTTACGAGTCTGTCACAGGGAGTTTCTCAATAAAGGTCACAGGGGGGCCGATCATTAGGGCTTAGGACATCAAGTTTCCCGTTGACATACCCAAAGGGCTTTTTCTATACTCCTTTTTCCAAGAGCATTGAGTCATCCATTTATTACTGAGCATCTAATAATCTGGACCTGCCGGGCCGCTTTTGCTTGGGCCTGTGTCATAGTGCCCGCCCCAGGCGGGTAAGAAGGCCTGGTATGAGAGGAAACGGGATGAGTGACCAAAAGAAAACCGGGGACGATTTTGTCTTTCGTGATTTGAATAAAAACGGACGCCTGGACCCTTATGAGGACCCCCGGCGGCCGATCCGGGAACGGATCGAGGATTTGCTGGTCCGGATGACCCTGGAAGAAAAGGCCGGGATGATGTTCCATACCTGGATAGGGATGAACGAAGACGGCTCCCTGCAGGAAGGCCAAGGACCGCTTTCCCGCAGTTCCACCTCCGGTATGGTCGTTGCCCGGCATATTAATCATTTTAATCTTTCCGCCGTGGCCGGACCGAGGCGATACGTTGAATGGCACAACCGCCTGCAGAAATTAGCGGAAGGCACCCGTCTGGTGATCCCCGACAGGAATACCTGGCCGTGGGCATCCGGGTGGCCCTGCATCCCATGGCCGACCTGGCCACGGAACCGCGGTGGTCAAGAATCATGGGGACCTTCGGCGAGGACGTCGTGCTGGCTTCCCAAATGGTCTCAGCCTACATCAAAGGCTTTCAGGGAGAGGAACTGGGGTCGAACAGCGTGGCCTGCATGACCAAACACTTCCCCGGAGGCGGTCCTCAAAAGGACGGCGAAGACCCTCACTTCAGTTACGGACGGGAACAGGTCTATCCCGGAAATAATTTTGATTACCATCTAAAACCTTTTAAAGCCGCCCTGGAAGCGGGCACGGCCCAGATCATGCCCTACTATGGAATGCCGATCGGTCTGCCCGTGGAAGAAGTCGGGTTTGGATTTAATAAAGATATCATCACCAGTTTGCTCCGACAAAAACTGGGTTTCGACGGCGTGGTTTGTAGTGACTGGCGGCTCCTCTCCCCGGTCGTTATCGATGGACAGGTCCTGGTGGAGGCCAAGTGCTGGGGGGTGGAGGACCTGTCTCTCGAACAACGGGTGGAAAAGGCCATCGGGGCGGGTGTGGATCAATTCGGCGGCGAAGCCAGCCCCGAGGTGATCGTCCAACTGGTCCGCTCAGGCCGGATTACTGAAGAAAGGATCAATGAATCCATCCGGCGTCTGCTCAGGGATAAATTCAGATTGGGCCTGTTTGATAACCCCTATCCGGATCCGGATTTGGCGGAAAAGGTCGTAGGGAACAGCGATTTCCGGAAAGCCGGCGAGCTGGCCCAGCGAAAGGCCATCGTCTTATTAAAAAACGCCGTGAAGGCCGGGGGTCCTGTTCTTCCCTTAAAAAATGATTCCAAAATCTATGTTGAAAATATAAAAGCGGAGACGGCCGGTGAATATGGTCGGGTGGTCGGCCGTTTGGAGGAGGCCGAACTGGCCATTTTACGTCTTAGTGCCCCCTATGAACCGCGGGAAGGATTTCTGGAGAGCCGGTTTCACGCCGGAGACCTGGATTTTAAAGGGGAAGAAAAAAGACGCGTTCTGGACATCCTGTCCCGGATTCCCACCGTTGTGGTCATCTATCTGGATCGGCCGGCGGTAATGCCGGAGATCGCCGAAAAAAGCGCCGGTCTTCTGGCGGAATTCGGGGCCTCCGATTCAGCAGTGCTTGATGTCCTGTTCGGGCGTTTTAAACCCACAGGGAAGCTGCCCTTCGAATTGCCTTCTTCCATGGAGGCGGTCCGGAACCAAAAGGAGGACCTGCCCTACGATTCGGCGAATCCTCTTTTCCCTTTCGGGCACGGACTGACTTATTAAGCACTCATGCCCCTTTGGGGCGCCACGAAGCATGAAAATTTAGTGAAACCGGTAAGTTAGGTCGTCATTCCCGCGAAAGCGGGAATCCAGGCTATTCCCAAAGTCCCTGGATGCCGGATCGAGTCCGGCATGACGGAGAACAAACAAGCCCGGAGTTTAATCCAGGGTTATTTTTGCACTAAAAAGATAAAAGGAATACTTTAAAGTCATCAAACTCTTTTTCACCGCAGAGGAGGCAGAGAAACTTCGTGGTTTTCTAAAATCGGGAGATGCCGATTTTAGAAACCTGCCGGTCTTTGGCAAATAATATGGTGCCGGGCGGGTCTCCCCTGCTCCAGGTTCGGGAAGCGACTGAATGGATTATCTTTGGCGGTTTCTCCCACCAAAGATAAATATTTTTCTCTGTGCTCGTTGTGCCCTGTGGTGAATCAATTCGCATTAAAAGGAGGATTGGAGATGGACATAAAGGCAATCTATGAGGCCGTGATCAGGGGCGACAGGACCGCGGTCGAAGCCGGGGTAACAAAGGCCCTTGAGGAAGGGACCGAGCCGGATGTGATATTGAATGAAGGGCTGATCAAGGCCATGGAGGAAGTCGGCCAACGTTTTGAGTCGGGAGATTTCTTTGTTCCTGGGATGCTGATAGCCGCCCGGGCCATGAAGACCGGCGTCGCCATTCTCGGTCCCCTGCTGGTCAATTCGGGAGTAAAACCGATCGGCAAGGTGGTCATCGGGACGGTCGCCGGAGATTTGCATGATATCGGCAAAAATCTGGTCGGGCTGATGCTGGAGGGGGCAGGATTCGAAGTGGTTGACCTGGGGACGGATGTTTCCAGTGAACGGTTCGTTGCAGCGGTTCAGGATGAAAAACCCGGCCTGCTCGGCCTTTCCGCGCTGCTGACCACCACCATGTCGGGGATGACCGAAGTCATACAAAAACTGACTGAAAACAAGCTGAGGGACATGGTCAAGGTCTTCATCGGGGGTGCCCCGGTCACCCAGACTTTTGCCGACCAGATCGGCGCCGACGCCTATGCGGACGATGCCGCCGCCGCCAGCAGAAAGGCCAAGGAATTATTGAGCGGATCGTAGGCAGGGCATGGAAATCGTCATCCCCAAATTCCTGGAGAAATACCTGGAACCGCAGCCCGTGCCGCCCGGTATGACCAGCCGCGAAATCGTCAGGCGGGCTATCGAGTTTGACGGACCGCCGCGCATCCCTTATAGTTTCCTCGCTCCTTTCGGCAGCGATTTTTTCGAGGCCATCATCGTTCGCTTTTTGCTGTCCGGGGCGAAGGCCTTGCCTCCCCGGGAAAAGGGAGCGGTCTATTATGATGAGTGGGGTGTGGGACAGAAAGTGACCGGCCGGAGTTGGGACCATGCCCTTGATCACCCCCTGGTGGATTTAAACAGACTGGCCGATTACCGGTTCCCGGATCTGGCTGATCCCGAACGGTTTGCACCCTATAAACCCTATGTCCATCTGGCCGAAGGGAAGGGCAAATATGTCATTGCCCCCGATCCGGTGATGATGTTCGAACGAATGCGCTCTCTGCTTGGTTTCGAGGCCTTGATGATGGCCCCTTATCTTCAGCCCAGGGAATTGGAAGTCCTCCTGGACCGTCTGGCCGACCTCATCGTGGCTATTATCGAACAATGGGGGCGTTTAGGAGGGGTGAACGGTTTTATGACCTGGGATGACTGGGGGCTGCAGACCGGTCTGCAGATGAAAATCGAAACCTTCCGGCAATTTTACAAACCGCGCTACGCCCGTCTGGTCAAGGCCGCCCACGACTGCGGTCTGCATTATATCTGGCACAATTGCGGGCAGATCATGGACCTGATCCCCGATATGATCGAAATCGGGGTGGATGTCATCCAGCTCGACCAGCCCCGTCTGATGGACAGCCGGAAGCTGGCCGAAAACTTCGGCGCCCGCATCTGTTTCTGGAACACGGTGGATATTCAATGGTCGGCCGGACCGGATCTAACCGACCAGGACCTCTGGAATGAAGCGGCGGACATGGTCCGGATATTCAACCGATCCGATGGAGGTTTCATGGCCCGACATTACCCTCAACCCAGGGACATTAACCTTTCCGAGGAAAGGTGCCGTGTCCTGGCCGAGGCCTTTCTCCAAAACGGTTGCTCTCTAAGCTCATAAGGACCGGCCAATATATTTGAAATTTTGAAACGGTCCAAGGGGTCTTAAAAATAAGACCTCTTGGACCATGGTATCGACAGCTATAGATATTAAGGGTCTTGATATAATAATGACATAAGAGGACCGAGGGGGTCTTTTTTTAGGGATTGTCCAAAGGGTGACTTATCGCCCCATCCCGGCCCGTCCGGCAAAGTTTGATTCGAGGCAGG
>JACQYK010000267.1 GCA_016208255.1 Deltaproteobacteria bacterium
ATCCCATTACCGAACAGCAATTTATTTTCATTGCGGTGGGTTGAATTTGTTTCCTCTCCAGCCAACTTGTCCAACTTTAAGATTCAAACCTCAATAACCACAACATCTTGGGGGTATCCATGAAAAACCCGGATGCGGCTTCTTTAGTAATTGTCTTAAAAAGCCGATAAAAAAATAAATTGGCTTTTTTTGATCTCTCGGGCGGGGGCAATATCTCTCATTTTACCCTCAAAATATCGGGGGTTTCTCTTTTCCTCAACTTGATGAAATAAAAGGTGTTTCGGCGACCTGTTGCCAAGTTGTGCCCATACCGGAAACAAACATGAATAAAAAGACCTCAAAAGAAAAACCCATGAAATGGAAACCATCGACCCCACAGCCGCCACCTGACGAACAACACCTGAAAGGTCTGATCGAGCTTTTCTCCGACTGGTACTGGGACAAGACTCAGAATTTCACCCGCTTTGAAGGGTTAGATAGTTTTTTTCTTGCAAACGAAAGCCCTCTTGGGAAACGCCCCTGGGACACCGCGCTCGAGATCAAAGGCGGATGGGAAACCTTTCGGTTATTGCTCGAAACCCACCAACCTTTTCACGATATCGTCATGTACCGGTCACTGCCGGACAGTAGACCACGTTATATTCGTATGAGTGGAACACCGTTATTTGACAACCAAAGACGATTCAAGGGCTATCAGGGCATCGGAAAAGACTTCACCGAACTTAAAGAAGCCGAAGAAGCACTGATCCAAAGTGAGGAGAGATACCGGACCATTCTTGATAACACCCAGGAAGGTTATTTTGAGGTCGATCTTGACGGAAATTTTACCTTTGTCAATGATGCCGAGTGTAAAGATCTTGGATATAGCCGGGAAGAATTGATCGGGATGAATTACAAGCAATACACCGACGAAGCCTCTGCCAAAAAATTATTCGATCTATTTGTCGGAGTTTTCAGAACCGGGGAGCAGGTCAAGGGGTATGAAGGCGAATTTATAAAAAAGACCGGTACCAAGGGGTATAATGAAATTTCGGTGTCGTTGATAAAAAATCAGGAAGGCCAACCCATCGGATTCCGTGGGCTTTCCCGGGATATTTCTGAACGCAAGAAAATGGAAGAGACCATACGGCAATCGGAGGAGAGATATCGGACCATCATCGAAGAAATGGAGGAATGGTATTTTGAAACCGATCTGGAAGGCCATATCACCTTTTTCAATGAGGTCTTCGCCCATATTTTGGGCTATTCCAAGGAAGTTCTGACCGGGCTGAATTTTCGCTCTTTCGTTAAAGAAGAAGAAACGGACTCCATTTATAAATTATTCAATCAGGTCTTTACTACCGGCCAACCGTCCAGAAACTTCCCTTATGAATTTGTCCGGCCGGACGGTACCATCACCTCGGCCGAATTCTCAATCTTTCCCAAACGGGACGGGGCCGGCCGGATAATCGGATTTCGCGGGGTCGGTCATGACATCACGGAACGCAAAAACGCCGAAGCCCGGGTTCAATACCTGGCTACGCACGATGCCCTGACGGATCTCCCCAACCGTTTGATGTTCAGCCAGCTTCTGAACCACACCCTACAGTCTTCCCGACGTTTCAAGCGGGAATTCGCCGTCTTTTTTATTGATCTGGATCGCTTCAAGGTCATCAATGATTCGCTGGGACACGAGGCCGGCGATCAACTGTTGCGGGAGATAGCTAAAACATTTAAAAGGGTATTGCGGGATATCGATGTGATCGCCCGTCTGGGAGGCGATGAATTCGTTATCCTGATAGAAGAAGTCAAGGACCGGTTGCATGTCGCTCTCATAGCCCAAAGAATTCTTTCCGCTGCCCTGAAACCCATGGTTATTATGGATCAGGAATGTCGGATAACCGCCAGCATCGGCATCAGTCTTTACCCCAGGGACGGGCAGGATGAACAGACCCTAATGAAAAACGCCGACATTGCCATGTATCTGGCTAAGGAAGAAGGCAAGAATAATTACCAGTTCTTTTCCCAGAAGATGAAGGCTCATTCCTTTGAGCGTTTGTCCCTGGAGACCAACCTGCGTCAGGCTCTGGAGCGGCGAGAATTCTCCCTGCACTATCAACCGCAACTGGACTTCAAAACCGGTGTCATCACCGGGGTGGAGGCCCTGCTGCGTTGGCAAAACCCGGAACTGGGTAATGTGCCGCCCATGCGGCTCATCCCAGTGGCCGAAGAGACAGGGTTGATCGTGCCGATTGGTCAGTGGGTGTTAAAAACCGCCTGCAGCCAAAACGTGTCCTGGCAGAGCCAAGGCCTTCCGGAAATTTGTGTGGCGGTCAACCTGTCTGTTCGCCAGATCATGGATGACAGCCTTTTGAGGGATATCCGGGCTATCTTAAGGGAATCCGGGTTGAAGCCCCATCTGCTGGAACTTGAAATCACCGAGAGTATGCTGATGAAAAATCCTGAACGGGTGATCAAAATCCTGAACGAAATTAAAAAATTGGGAGTTCGCCTGGCCATCGATGACTTTGGCACGGGCTATTCTTCACTCAGCCAACTTAAACGCTTCCCGATCGATACCATTAAAGTGGATCGATCCTTTATCCGCGACGTCTCCCAGAATTCTGAGGACCAGGGAATCACCGAAGCGATTATTGCCATGGGCAAGACCTTAAGTCTGACTGTTATCGCCGAAGGGGTGGAAACCGAGGAGCAGGAGGCCTTTTTGCGGTCCCGCGCCTGCGACGAGATGCAGGGGTATTATTTCAGCAAACCCACTCCGCCTGACCAGTTCGCTGAGCTGCTGCGAACGTATGTCCCCTCCCCTCTAATAATTCCGGCTTCGACCGGTTAAGGTCCCGGTTAATTCTTTTGAAACAAACCCTGATTTTTTGAATCCATGTCTCCTCTCTCAGATAATTGGAAGGAGAACCGTTGCCATAAAAAGAAAAAGACCATAGACCTTTTTTCCCATTTAATCTATAATGAGCATCTCATAGGACGAAGCTGGCGAAGGACCCGTATTGGCGGGTAGGTTAGGTAGGACAGCCGCCCTCGGCTGTCATTAGTTACTAAAGAATCAAATTCTACTCAAAATGGATAGAATATTTTTAAATATTTCTTCACCACAGAGGCACGGAGGACACAGAGAATTTCTCTTTTTCTTTGGCGGGAGGTACCGCCACAGAAAAACCAATCTGTCGCTTCGCGAACCAATGATTCACCGGGTGCCGACGGCAGACAGGTTTTCAAAAATCAGCATCTGCTGATTTTTGAAAAGACA
>JACQYK010000268.1 GCA_016208255.1 Deltaproteobacteria bacterium
GGAACTCCCAGATGCCCACCATCCAGGGGGCCATGAAATAGTAGGTCTGCCCCTCGAGGGTATCGCGTAGGATCAATCCTTTCCTGGACATCCGATAAAGGACATCGGCCAGTTCCGATTCGGGGCGAGCGATCCTTTTCGAGACGATATCGACGGACTCCGGGTAGGGTCTCAAAAAAAGCATAATTTCCGCCTCTTCCGGTGAAAAGAGTTCTTTCAGAATTTTTATTTCAACCCCGCTTTTGGTCTTGGGGAACCCCTGGGGGAACATATCGAGTCTTTCTCTAAGCTTCTCATAAATATCGGGAATGGTTTCCTCCTTTGAGGTTTTAGTTTTTGACCCTCAGATGTGAAATGAAATTAAAGAATCTGATATATTTTATACCGTACTCGCTTCACTTCAGTCTCCCCAACCCCTACGCAAATAATCTGATTTAACCATTTGTACTTTTCCGATCCGGTTTCGAAGATCGGAGTAGTCCGGAAATAGTACTCGGAAGGATCCACCTCCTCACCCTTTTGAATACGCTCCCTGATCTCTGCGGAAGCGTTCGAAACTCCACGATAATAAAGGTAGACGAGTTCGCCATCATCAGTCCGAATCGTAACCCGTACATCAAGCTCAAACAACCCATCCGGACGAATGAGAAGCCAATCCGCTCCAAAGGGAAGGATTTCCCCATTCACTTTTGGGCCTCTTACCGTTCCACCGATTACCGGTAAAATGACTCTGAGACTGGGATACTTGAAATCCATGGAAATCAATTTAACCATCTTCTCCCTCTTGATCAGGGCAAAGGTGGTGGGGATAAGGGTCGTGAGTGGATTTGGAGAGGAAGACGGAATCTTTTCAAGTCTTAAGCAGGTAGATAAGATTGGATGCTTTTTTAATAAGATCTTGCCCTATCGTTACCGGTATTTCACCCTTGGTTATCTCGGTTCTTACCTTGTCGATAAAGGCTTCAATTTGATCGATTCCCGGTTTAGCCTTACCCTCTTCATCAATCCGACCTCCTGTATTCAGGTCGGTCATAAACGATTTCTTCGCCTCCTTTACCATGGCCAGCATCACCGAGAGTAATTAAATATTTTTCAAAATACCTTCTATAAAAACAATTGAAGCGGGCGGACAGCCTGAGAACCAAAGCCGCGAAAGAGAGGATTATAGAGGAAACTTGACTATTTGCAATGCCTGAAAATTACGAGCAAAATACGGGCATATTTCAGGTACTATTGAAAGGTCAGCAGGTAGGTCCTAAGATTGATCGGTTTGTTATTGACGCCCAGTTTACTTCGGATATTATTACGATGAAACTCTACAGTTCTTTCAGATATATTAATTAATTGTCCTATTTCTTTGGAATTCTTCCCCTCCCGGATCAGGGTAGCCACCCGCACTTCCGTCGGTGTGAAATTCATATATTTAGATTTGATGTTTTGCAGAAAAGGAGAGGTGATATCTTCTAAATGGGATTTTATGAGATTAAGATAGGTTTTTTGTATTTCATCCCGGGCCAGGGATTTCAGTTTCTCGATATAAGGACTGACCATCTCCCGGATATTGGCGGTTATTTTTTCCTCAAGGTCGGTTTTATCCTTTTCTCTCTGACGGAGCAAAACATTCAACGCCGTGTTGGTCTCTTCGAGATGGAGGGTCCTGATATTCAATTCCTCTTCCCGCTTTTTCAATAATTCCTCGGCCTCTTTTCTTCCGGTAATGTCACGGGCCACTCCCAGGATGGCATAGGGTTTGTGGTCCTTGTAGATAATAGATCCTTTGGTTTCGAAATAGACCCGTCTGCCCTCTTTGGTTCTTAAATAATATTCATTCGGATGCCTTTGAGAACCGGTCTGGATAATTTCCTGAACGGCTTTCACCGCCTTAATTTGTTGGTCTTCATCGAAGAGAGAGGCAACGGTTAATGAATTCAAATCTTCCCTTTGGTATCCCAGAAAATCAAGGCCCGTCTGATTCATGTCCAAGAAATGCCCTTCAAAATCGTGAATATACACAAAGTCAAAGGATCGGTTGAACAGGGCGTTAAAACGTTCTTCCTTCTCTTTTGACTCCTCATCCACTTTCAGCCGTTCGGTCAGATCCACCCCAAAGGAGATATAGGTCGTCCCCAGGGATACCATTCGGAATTCGACCGGTTTCTTCGATCCGTCCTTACAGGTAATAATCCTTTCCACCGGCCCGACCTCAAAAGGGGTGTTTGGGCTTTCCGCTACTTGTCTATTCCAGGCGGACATGACCCGTTTACGATAGTGATTGTCAGGATAGGCCAATGACCACCAACGGGTCATATCAGGGATTTCATCAGCCGAATAGCCGAACAAGCGGGCAAACATCTGATTGATATATTTTATTTTTGGGGGATTGCCTTCCATCAGCGCCATAGCGATGGGGGAGGATTCCACAAAAAATTTAAATAATCCCTCCTTTTGCTTCAGGGTTTCTTCCGCCCGTTTAAGTTTTTCTATTAATTTTTCGGTTTTTGCAAACTGCCGGCGGGCGGCGATAAGTTCTTTGATAAGCTCCCTTTTCGTTTTCGTTTCATCCTTCATGGGAAAATTCCTCTTCCTCCTCAATCCCTGGGGTTTCAAATCTTGCAACCGATCGATTCGGCAAAGGCCAGCATCTCCCTGGCGGTCTTGACCATGGCATAGTCGATCATGTCCCCCTGATAGATGACCGCCGCACTCCCTTTCTTCTCGGCCGCTTCGAAAGTCTCGATCAAACCCTTAAAAAAGGCGATCTCCTGAGCCGAAGGGGTGAAGACCTCGTTGACGATGGGCACATGGGTGGGGTGCATCACGGTTTGCCCTCTGAATCCCAGGCTCCGGTTAAAAAGGGCGTCCTTTCTCAAACCCTCCGTGTCTTTGATGTCCCACCAGGAACTGACCGTCGGATACTGGATTCCAGCGGCCCTGGCTTCCAGCACGGCCTTTGACCTGAGGTAAAGGGTTTCCGTCCCTTCCTTGGACCAGATATAACCCATAGACCGGCTGGCGTCACCACCCGGCCCGCAGGCCAGGGAAAGGCCGGTTACTCTGGCACAGGAAGTGACGATATCATAAGAGTTTCGCAGCGCCTTGGCCGTTTCTATGCCCAGGGAAGTATGGATCGTGCCGAAGGCGATATGGTGCCGCCTTTCCAAAATGGTCAGCATCGTATCCAAAGTCTTCATATCCTCCACCGTTTCAGCCTTGGGCAGGGCGACCCCGTTGAGCTCCGGGCAGAGGATTCCATCCAGGTCATCAAAGGTCAAACCGGTGACAAAGCCGTTGACCCGGACATTGCAGACCTGGCCCTGGGCGGAAAGAGACTTTAAAGCCGCTTTGACTAAAGGCCTGGCGGCCTCCTTTTCGTTGTCCGGAACAGAATCTTCCAGGTCAAGGATCAGTACATCAGCCCCGTATTTGACGGCCTTTTCCATCCAGGCGGGTTTATGGCCGGGGACAAAAAGCAGTGAACGGGTAGGTTTCATCTTCATCCCTCCTAAAATAAAGGTATAAGGTTCAAGGTATAAGGTTTGAGGTTTGAGGTTCGGGGTTCGGGGTTCAAGGTTAAACCGTATACCTTACACCTTAAACCTTACACCAAGGTCCTGAGACCTTGGACCTTATACCTTGATTTTATGAAAGCAGCTCCCTGGAAATGACCATGCGATGGACCTCGGAAGGCCCTTCTCCGATTCGACGGGTCCTCAGTTCCCGATACCACCGTTCCAGAGGCAACTCCTTGGCCAGTCCCATACCCCCGTGTATCTGAATGGCCCGGTCCACCACATTCATGGCCACTTCGCTGGCCATAAGCTTGGCCATGGAAGATTCGATATCAAAAGGTTTGTTTTCGGCCCGGACCCGGGCGGCATTGTAAACGACCAACCGGGCCGCATGAAGTTCGACAGCGGAATCGGCCAGCATCCACTGCACCGCCTGCCGCTGGGCAAGGGGTTTTCCAAAAGTCTCCCGGATCTTGCTGTATTCAATGGCCATCTCCAAGGATTCCTGGGCCACTCCCACGCATTGACCGGCATAGGGAATTCGGTTCTGGGTCAGAAGGGATTTTAATAGATCGAACCCCCCTCCCCTCTTGCCCAGCATCTGCTCTTCAGAGACCAGGCAATCTTCAAAAATCAGCTCATAAGGTGCTTCCGGCCGGATGACCGGAATGGGATTGCTGATGGAATATCCCGGCGTCCCGGTCTCAACGATAAAGCAGGTGATCTCTCCCCGGATACCGATGGGGCCGTCATCCGTCCGGACAAAGACCGTTACAAAATCGGCAACTTTGGCATGAGAGATCCAGATCTTGTTCCCGTTGATCAGCCATCCTTTGTCGGTTTTTTTGGCCCGGGTGCGGATGGCCCTGGCCGGGTCTGAACCGCCGGAGGGCTCGGTGATGGCGAAACAGCCCCGCATAGCAGCCTGAACACAGGGTTTCAGGTATTTTTCTTTCTGGGCTTCGGTTCCGGCATAGAGAATAGGATTAATCGGATGACCAAAAGCCCCGCAACCGGCATTATACAATCCCTGGCGGTGCTTGGATACCTCCTCCATAAAAATGGTATTGGAGAAAAAATCCAGGCCCGCCCCCCCATATTCTTCCGGAGCCGAGGGCTGATACATCCCCATGGACCTGGTTTTTTCCTGAAGCCTGGAAACCACTTCTTCCGGAAGCTCGATAGCGTCCGGGTCCTCTTTCTGTTCTTCCGGGATTATTTCATTTTTAATAAATTTACGCACGGTCGATTGCAGCATCTTCAGCTCATCAGAAAGTCCATAATCATGCCTGACCATTGTTGACTCCTTTCTAAATGTAAACCAAACAGACTTGAAAATTTTCTGTTACTGGTTCCTCGTTACTCGTTTCTCGTTTTAACAAGCAACCAGCAACGAGCAACGAGTGACCATAACCTGCGACACTGTTTTCGTCAAAGAAAACTCCTTAGAAGATACTTTGGGATCTACCGTCCCTTGTAAACCGGTTTTCGCTTCTCGGCAAAGGCCCGGGGGCCTTCCTTGGCATCCTCGGTTGTTCTGAGAAATTCCTGAAAGGCCGTTTCCAGCCGGATGCCGTCTTCCAGGGGGATACTTTGAGATCGGACCGCCAGCTCTTTGACCGCCCGTAAGGCCAGGGGGCCGTTTTCACAAAGCCGATGGGCGTAATCCTCGGCGGTGCTCATCAGATTCTTCAGTGGGACCACTTTATTGATCAGACCGAAAGCCAAAGCCTCCTGGGCGGTCAGACGACGGCCCAGAAGGAGCATTTCCATGGCCACGGCGTAGGGTAGCTGTTTTAAGGCCCTCTGCGTGCCGCCATTCCCCGGCAGAATCCCCCTTTTGACTTCGGAAATCTCAAACACGGCATGTTCGGCAGCAATCCTGATATCCGTAGCAAAGAGGAGGGTCACGCCTCCGGCCAGACAGTAGCCGTTAACAGCGGCAATGATTGGTTTCCAGACTTCCAGCCCCCGATTCAGGATCATCTCCTTTTGGGTCAGCCAGAAGTCGGCCTTTCCCCGCTCCATGGGGATGGCCGTCTTCAGGTCCGCCCCGGCGGTGAAGGCTTTCTCTCCGGCCCCGGTAATAACAGCGACCCAGACCTCCGGGTTATCCCGCACATCGATCCAGGCCTGGGAAAGTAAAGTATAGACCTCGGGATCCATGGCATTCATGGCCTCCGGTCTGTTCAGGGTTATATAGGCGATCCGGTCTTTGATTTCGTAAATCAGTTTCATGGCAGCTCCCCTTTATTAAAAAATTCAGAGTTCAGTGTTCGGAGTTCGGAGACCCCCATTTCAGGCCTTGGAAAACTC
>JACQYK010000269.1 GCA_016208255.1 Deltaproteobacteria bacterium
AAGGAAAGTTCCTGTCCCTGAGATACTTTTTGATCCGGCCTATTTCCCGGGTCACCGGGATCTGCTTGGGACAGACTTCCGTGCACTTCCACAGGGTCCGGCACCCCCAGACCCCCTCCTTCCGGTTGAGGATCTCCAGCCTCTCCTTGGACCCCTCGTCGCGCGAGTCAAAGAGGTAGCGAAAGGCCCGAACCAGGGCGGCCGGCCCTACATAGCCCCGGGTGCCTGCTTCCTGGTTCACCGGGCAGGAAGCGGTACAACAGGCACAGAGGATGCAGCGGATGGCACCTTCCAGGCTGAGCTGCACCTCCGGGGGCTGCAAGCGCTCCCGGTCCGGAGCGGGCGAACGGGTTATCAGAAAGGGTTTAACGGACCGGTACTGTTCGAAAAAGGGCTCCAGATCGACCACCAGGTCCTTGATCACCCGGAAGACCGGAAGGGGTTCGACCAGTATTTCTCCCTCAAATTTCTTGACCAGCTGCTGGCAGGCCAGTCCGCAGATCCCGTTGATCCTCATCCCGTCCGACCCGCAGACCCCGGTCCCGCAGGACATGCGAAAGGAAAGCGTAGGGTCCTGCCGGGAATGGATGCGGTTCAGGCAGTCGAGGAGCCGGTCGGAAGGCCCGGCCTCCACCCGGTAAGTTTGATAGCGGGGGGTCTCGTCTCCTTCCGGATCATAGCGAAAAATCTTGAGTTGTACTTCCATCCGAGTTTTTCAGCCTCCTGTTAATAGTCCCTGGCCTCCGGCTGGAACCGGGTGATCCTGACCGGCTTGTAGCGCACCCTTGGGGGCAGCCCGGAAAAGACCAGGGTATGCTTCAAATAGGTGGCGTCGTTTCTTTCCGGATAATCCTCCCGGAAATGGGCGCCTCTGCTTTCCCGGCGATGCAGGGCGCTGGTCAGGATGACTTCGCTGAGGGCCAGCTGGTGCTGCAGCTCGAGTGCTTCCATGAGCTCATAGTTGAATATCCGTCCCCTGTTCCTGATCGCCATCCGCTTAAGCCTTTCCTGCAGCCGCTGAACCAGGCCGATGGCGCTTTTCAGCCCCCCTTCGGTCCGGAAGACCGAGGCCTGGTCCATCATCAGGGACTGCATCTGCTGACGCAGGTCGTCGGCCCTTTCCCGGCCCTCCTGGCCGGTCAGGAGATTCAGCCTCTCCTGCACCGCCGGCACAGGGTCGACTGGGCCGGAAATCCGGCCTTCCCTGGAGGCGACTTCCTCCATCATGGCCCTTCCGGCCCTTCGGCCGAAGACCAGGAGGTCCAGGAGGGAGTTGCAGCCCAGCCTGTTGGCCCCATGGACCGAGAGGCAGGCCGCTTCGCCGGCCGCATAAAGCCCGGGGGCGACGTTTCCCTTTTCATCGGCCAGGACCCTCCCGTCTCCATCAGTCGGGATCCCGCCCATGAGGTAATGACAGGTGGGCGCCACGGGTATGGGCTGCCGGGAGGGATCGAGGCCGGCATAGGTCCTGGCCAAGGAGGCGACCTCCCAGAGCTTCTCGCGGATCTTCCGTTCCCCGAGTCCGGTCAGATCGAGATGGACGTAGGCCTCTCCTCCGACTCCCCGGCCCGCCTGCAATTCGGTCAGGATGGCTCTCGAGACCACATCCCGCGCCGCCAGATCCCTGATCCTCGGCGCGTAGCGCTCCATGAAGCGCTCACCGAGGCCGTTGACCAGGACGGCCCCCTCTCCCCGGGCGGCCTCGCTGATCAGGATCCCGAGGGGGTAAAGACCCGTGGGGTGAAACTGAACGAACTCCATGTCCTGAAGGGGAAGGCCGGACTGATAAACGAGGCCGAGCATTTCCCCGGTGGTGGCGAAGGCATTGGAAGTGGTCCGGAATATCTTTCCGCAGCCGCCGCCGGCCAGTAGGACGGCGCGAGCCTGGAGAAAGTCGAGCCGGCCGCTGACCAGGTTATAGGTAACCACCCCGGCGCAGCGCTTTTCTTCAAAGACCAGGGAAAGGACGTGGTGCTCGGCATAGAATCGCACCCGGCGGCGGAGGCATTCGTCATGGAGCGTGTCGAGTACGACCCTGCCGGTGTGGTCGGCTGCGTAGCAGGCCCGCCTGACCGGCGCTGTCCCGTAGTCCCTGGTATGACCCCCGAAATTTCGCTGGGCAATCCTGCCGTCGGACCGGCGGCTGAAGGGAACGCCCATGTGCTCCAGTTCGTAGATCGCGCGAGGGGCATCCCTGACCATGATCTCGATGACGTCCTGGTCCCCCAGGTAGTCGCTTCCCTTGACCGTATCGTAAAGATGCCATTCCCAGTGGTCTTCCTCCTCGTTTCCCAGGGCGGCGGCGATACCTCCCTGGGCCGCCCCGGAGTGGGAGCGGGTAGGCAGGACTTTGCTGACCACGGCCACGTTCGCCGACGGGATAGCCTCGACCGCCGCCCGAAGTCCGGCCAGGCCCGCGCCGATGATGACGATATCGTGTTTGAAAGTCACTGGTCCTTCTTGGGCGACTTCTGGGGCGACTTGGCGGGCCCGGTCATGCCGCGGGGGTCGATAAGGCGGTCAAAATCCTCGGGCGAAATGGCTTTGAGCCGCAGGGCCGCCTCCCGCAGGGTGATTCCCTCGTGGTCGGCCAGTCGGGCGATCCGGGAGGCCCGGTCATGGCCTAAAAGGGGGGTGAGGGCCGTCACCAGCATGAGCGAGTGGTCCAGACACCCCTCGATCTGTTTTTCATTGGGCTTCGCTCCTTTGACCAGGAACTCAAGGAAGGTGCCGCAGGCGTCGGAGAGGAGCCGGATTGAATGGAGTATATTAAAGACCATCAAGGGTTTGTAGACGTTCATCTCCAGCATACCCCCGGCTCCCGCCAGGGCCACGGCCACATCGTAACCCATGACCTGGGCGCAGACCATGGCCATGACCTCGCATTGAGTGGGATTCACCTTGCCCGGCATCATCGAGGACCCGGGCTCATTAGCCGGGAGGATCAACTCCTGCAAGCCGCATCTCGGTCCCGAGCTGAGCAGACGGATGTCGTTGGCGATCTTGTAAAGGGAAACGGCAAGGGTCTTAAGCATCGCGCTGGCCGAAACCAGGGCGTCGTGGGCACCCTGGACAGTGAACCGGTTCGGAGCCGGGACCAGGGGCAGGGCGGTCAGATCGGCCAGAAACCCGATGGCCAGCCCGGCAAACCGCTCCGGCGCCCCCAGACCGGTGCCTACTGCCGTTCCGCCGAGGGCCAGCTCGGACAGCCAGGGGACCACCACCCTGATTCTGGCCAGGCCGTCGTCGAGCATCCCGACGTATCCCGACCATTCCTGCCCCAGGGTCAGGGGCAAGGCGTCCATCAGGTGAGTCCGTCCGGTCTTGGCCAGGCGCTCCCAGGCCCCGGCCTTCTCCCCGATCCCGTCTCTGAGCTGGCCGACGGCCGGCAGGAGGCGGTCGTTAAGGGCCGTGATCACGGCCATGTTCATGGCCGAAGGGAATACATCGTTGGTCGACTGGGACAGGTTGACGTCATCATTGGGATGGATGGGTTTTTTGGTTCCCTTTTTTCCTCCCGTAATTTCGATGGCCCGGTTGGCGATCACCTCGTTGAGGTTCATGTTGATCTGGGTGCCGCTTCCGCTGCACCATATGGAAAGGGGAAAATGGCCTTCCAGCTTTCCCTCGGCCGCCTCCTCCGCGGCCTGAATGATCGGCCGGGCCTTTTCTTCAGGAAGCCTGCCCAGTCGCTGATTGGCGATGGCCGCGGCTTTCTTGATGATGGCCAGGGCCCGAATCAATTCTCCGGGCACCCGGTCGTCACCGATGGCGAAATGGCTGAGGGCGCGCTGGGTCTCGGCACCCCAGTAGCGATCGGCCGGGACCCCTATCTGGCCCAGGCTGTCGCTTTCCAGCCTGAGGCCGTTTCTGACGGTTCCGTCTGCTTCGTCCGCTTGGTGTGGCATGCTCTTCCTCCGCCCTCAAAACTGCCGAGGTTTGTCTGCTTTATTGAGAAAGATGTCGATAGATGATTTTATAATAATGTTTCTCCTGGAATTCGTCAAAGTAAAATCATCCCGGTAGTGTCCTAAATAGGACACTACCATCATCCCCACCCGGAAAGGAAAGCCGATCCGGTGCGGGAATATTGGCGCCACCAGGCGGCAGCAAACGAAAATAGGGGCTTTTTCCTTCCCAAAATACTGCCTTTGCTTTATGGTTAAAGGGTCGGGATTTAAGATATAAGGTGTTATTAAGGGTCTCAACGTAGAATTGACCAAAAGGGACCGGGGGGTTTTGGTCAAGGCCAAGGATGACGAAAATTTCAACCGCAGGAATATATGTAATATTTCGAGGATTGAAATTTGAGCCTGACGAGAGAGATTGATCAAAAGGGGACCTTTTTCAAAGGTCTCAGCCTGAGAAGGGGGTCAGCGATGCTTAAATCTATTAATCCGGCAACGGAGGAAGAAATCAATTCCTACCAGGAAATGAAATTGGAAGAAATCGAAAGAATTGTTTCATCGGCCGACCAGGCTTTTCTGGAGTGGCGCCGGTCTTCTTTTTCCACCAGGTCCTTAAGAATTAAAAGGGCCGCCGAGGTGCTGAGGACAAAAGCAGAAGATGAGGCCCGCTTGGTCAGCCGGGAAATGGGAAAGCCTATAGCCCAGTCCAGATCGGAAATTGAGAAATGCGCCTGGGCCTGCGATTATTTTGCCGACCAGGGCGAAGGATTTTTGCAGGATCAGATCATAGAAACGGACGCGGCCAGGAGTCTGGTCACTTTTCAGCCTTTGGGCCTTATCCTGGCCATCATGCCCTGGAATTTCCCTTACTGGCAGGTTTTCCGTTTTGCCGTTCCGGCCCTGATGGCCGGAAACGCCGTCCTGTTAAAACATGCCTCCAATGTCTGCGGATGCGCCCTGGCCATCGAAGCCATTTTTCGGGAAGCCGGGTTTCCGGAAAATTTATTCAGAACGATCTTGCTTTCCTCGGACAAAATAGGCCGGGTTTTGGAGCTCGATAAAACCAGGGCGGTGACCCTGACCGGGAATGTGGAGGCCGGAAAGACGGTGGCCTCCAAGGCCGGATCGCTTATCAAGAAGACGATCCTGGAGCTCGGCGGCAGTGACCCCTATGTCGTCCTGGGTGATGCCGATCTGGAACCCGCCGTGGAAGCCTGTGTGACCTCGCGCCTGATAAACGGGGGACAAAGCTGTATCGCCGCCAAAAGGTTTATCATCGTCAAAGAGCGGTATGATGATTTCCGCGATCGTTTTGTTGAAACCATGAAAAAGAAAAAGATGGGAGATCCTTTCGACGAAGCCAACGATCTCGGTCCTCAAGCCCTGGATTCCAGTCGTCGCCATCTTCATGATCAGGTCAGAAGAAGCCTGGAGAAGGGGGCCGGGCTTCTTCTGGGTGGAGAAATTCCGGAAGGAAAAGGCGCCTTCTATCCTCCGACCGTCCTTGAAAATGTCAAAAAAGGGATGCTGGCTTTTGAGGAAGAGATATTCGGGCCCGTGGCCGCCTTGATTAAAGCGGAGGACGAGACTGAGGCCATCAGACTGGCCAACGATTCCAACTTCGGATTGGGCGCTGCTGTTTTTACTTCCGATCTCAAAAAGGGGGAAAGAATCGCCAGAGAGGACCTGACGGCCGGAAATTGTTTTGTCAATGCCTTCGTCAAATCGGATCCGAGACTGCCCTTCGGCGGCGTGAAAGAATCCGGTTTTGGCCGTGAACTCTCTCAGACCGGCCTTCGTGAATTTGTCAATATCAAAACCGTCTATATCAAATAAAAGGGGCTGGGCAGTCCGCACCATCGTATCGGTTTAGCTTTTTAAAATTTAAAATCTTTTTAGACAGGATATTTTTTCATAAGACTAACCAAACCTATTTGAAATTGCGGTATCGAAAGTGAGAGATAAATTCTCAGACTTATGATTTTAGAATCTAAATTGTTACCCACCATCAAAGCACAGGAGAAGCTATGGACCATCACCCCCCCGAAGAGTTAATAACCGAGGCGGTTTCGTTGGCCGAAGCCTGGCAGAACCGGGCCAATCAACTCCTGACCCATGAAGAAAAAATCATCTATGAACACCTGAAAAAATTGCTGGACCATCCCTCCGACCGGGTGGTCATGATGAAAATGATCGACCAGAGTTTTCGCTCTCACAACGACCACCGGGTGGCCGATCAGGTCGATTATATCTTCCGGCGGCACGGCGTCCCTCATTTCTTCGATACCACCGAAAAACTGCTCCTGAGACTTTTCCTGGGGATCGGCCGCCACTTTCCCCATATTTCCGTTCCCACTATGGTGGAAAGGGTGCGCGAAGACAGCTCCCGGTCGGTCATTCCCGGCGAGAAGAAGGTGCTCAAGGACTATCTTCAGAAAAGAAAAAGCGAAAAGGTCCGGGTCAATATCAATCAGCTGGGAGAGGCGGTCCTCGGAGAAGAGGAGGCCCTCTTTCGCCTGCATGCTTATCTGGAGGCCTTAAAGGATCCGGAAATCGAATATATCTCGGTCAAGATTTCAACCCTCTTTTCCCAGATCCTGCCCATCGCCTTCGACTATACGGTTGACATCCTCCAGGGCCGGCTGGGCCAGTTATTCCGGATGGCCGGGGAAAATTTTTTCACGCGGAAGGACGGCCTCCGGATCCCCAAATTCGTCAACCTGGATATGGAGGAATTCCGGGATCTGGAGCTGACGGTGGAAGCCTTTCGCAGAACCCTGGACCGGGAAGAATTCAAGGGCTGTTCCGCCGGCCTGGCCCTGCAGGCCTATCTTCCGGAATCATTTGAACTCCAGCAGGCCCTGACGGGCTGGGCTAAAAAAAGGGTGGCCGCCGGAGGCCGGCCGATCAAAATCCGTCTGGTCAAAGGGGCCAACCTGGAAATGGAAAGGGTCGAGGCCGCCCTTCAAAACTGGCCCCTGGCCCCTTACAGCTCCAAGGGGGAAGTGGACGGCAATTACCGGCGCATGATGGAATATGGCTTCCGACCGGAAAACATTCCTGCCGTTCATCTGGGCCTCGCCTCCCATAACCTTTTTGAGCTGGCCTATGGCTACCAATTGGCCCGCTACTACGGGGTGTTCCCCTATTTTTCCTTTGAGATGCTGGAAGGCATGGCCGATCATGTTCGCCGGGTCCTTCAGGAAACCGGACAGGAACTGGTCCTTTATGCCCCGGTGGCCACCAGGGAAGAATTCATCAATGCCATTGCCTATCTGATCCGGCGCTTGGATGAAAACACCTCCGAAGAAAACTATTTGCGCTATGCGCCCCGATTGGAAGTTAAGTCCGGCGAATGGGAATTTCTCAAAGACCAATTCCTGACCTCTTTTTCTTATCGAGACCGCTGTGGAAGCCGTTCCTTCCGCAGCCAAAACCGGATGAAGGAAGATTTTTCGGGCGGAGAGGGGAGCCATTGGGGAGGAGCCTTTAAAAACGAACCGGATACCGACTGGTCCCTGGCCGCCAACCGGAAATGGGCCGGGACCATCCGTGAAAAATGGAAAAAGAAAAAGGGAGATCTTCCCCTTGAAATTCCCCTGGTGATCGGGGGAGAAGAAATTTTTCAGGCAAGAGTCCGTCAGGATTGTTTCGATCCCTCCCAGGAGTATGAAACCATCCTGGTGGCGGTCTGCGCCCAGGCCGGCGAGTCGGACATCCATCAGGCCGTAGCCGCAGCCAAAGCCGATCCGGACGGCTGGAGGGAAAAACCTTTTCCGGAGCGGTGGAGGATTCTTTCCCTGGCGGCCCGGGAACTGCGCGCCAGCCGCGGAGATCTTATCGGCGCGGCCGCGGCCAATACGGGAAAGGTATTCACCGAATCCGACCCGGAAGTGTCCGAAGCCGTCGATTTCACCGAATACTATCCCTGGTCGATAAAGGACCTGACCTCGAAAATTTCGGCCATCGGCCGGGGCAAAGGGGTGGGGCTGGTCATTTCTCCCTGGAATTTCCCCATTTCCATCCCTGGCGGCGGGATTGCGGCCTTGCTTTCCGCGGGCAATACGGTCATCTTCAAACCGGCCTCGTCCGCGGTCCTGGTGGGCTGGATCCTTTGCCAGTGTTTCTGGAGGGCCGGCGTTTCCAAAAAGGTCCTCCAGTTTCTACCCTGTTCCGGGTCCTCCACCGGGGCGAAACTGGCCGCCCATCCGGATATCGATGCCCTGGTTTTTACCGGAAGTACCGATACCGCCCTGTCCTTGTTAAAACAGCGCCCCAGCCTTCACCTGGCCGCGGAGACCGGCGGGAAAAACGCCACCATGGTTACCGCCATGTCCGACCGGGACCAGGCCATCAAAAATGTGCTTCATTCAGCCTTCAGCAACAGCGGCCAGAAATGTTCGGCCACCTCTCTGCTCATCCTGGAAAAAGAAGTTTATGAAGATCCCAAGTTCAAAGCCAGGCTGATCGATGGGGCCAGGAGCCTGGCCGTCGGCTCGGCCTGGGAATTTCAAAACCGGATCGGACCCTTGATTCAACCGCCGGGGCCGGTTTTGAGCCGCGCCCTGACCCGGCTTGAACCCGAAGAATCGTGGGCCTTAAAACCGGAACCCGGGGCCGGAAATCCCCTGTTATGGACTCCGGGTATCAAATGGGGTGTCCGGCCGGGCAGCTACACCCACGGGACCGAATTGTTCGGCCCCCTTTTGGGGGTGATGGGTGCGGAAAACCTGGAGGAGGCGGTCGAGCTGGTCAATCAAACCGGTTATGGACTCACTTCCGGTCTGGAAAGCCTCGACCAGCGGGAACAGGACCTGTGGCAGAGAAAGGTCAAAGCCGGGACCCTGTACATCAACCGGGGGACCACCGGGGCCAAGGTTTTGCGTCAGCCCTTCGGAGGGTGGGGAAAGTCCGCCCTGGGGGCGGGAATTAAAGTCGGCGGACCAAACTATGCGGCCCAGTTCATGGAATTTGAGGAGGGTGATTCTCCTTCATCGGGGGCCATTGAAAAAAATCACGCCCTTTTAAGATTAATGCTGGAATGGGAGCAAAAGCTGGATTGGGGGCAACTCTCCGAATGGGGGCCCGATCTTCGGCAGACCGTCCGGGCGGTAAGAAGCTACCTTTTCCAGGCGGAAAATGAATTCTTGAGGGAAAAGGACTTCTTTCATCTTCGGGGCCAGGATAACCGGCTCCGCTATATTCCTTTGGCCACAGTCCTGGTCCGCATCCATCCCCAGGACACCCTTTTTGAGATCCTGGCCAGGATCGCCGCAGCCAAAATCGCCGGATGCTCCTTAATCATCACCCTGCCGGTCATCCGCCACAGCGATGAAGACCTGGTCCGGATGATTCCCCAACTGTCGCGTATCCGCTACGCCGCGCCGCAACGGGTGCCGGAGAAGGTTTTCGAGGCCGCCGCCGGGAACGGTTTTTTTATCGCCCATTCCAAGGTCCTGACCGAAGGCCGACTCGAGTTGTTATGGTACTTTCGCGAGCAGTCGGTCTGCGACAGCTATCATCGCTATGGCAATTTGGGAGACCGAACCGCTATTTGAGCCTTTCCCCTACCTTCCACAGCGTTTCGGAGAAATCAAACCGGTCGAGCCGTACTTCGACGAAGACCAGGGAGTCGGTCCGCTCCTTCGCCTCTTGGAGTGCGGATTCGAGATCCCCCTCGGTGTTCACCTGGATACCCTTGGCGGCGCCATAGACCACAGGCAGGAGGGTATAATCCCACATCTGGAGGTTGTTGTAGCGGTTGTCGTAAATGACCCGCTCTATTTGATAGCCGTCATTGTTAAGAAGGAAGATAACCGGATTCTGGCCGAGACGGATGATGGTCGAAAGTTCCTGCCCGGTCATCTGAAAGGCACCGTCCCCCACGAATACCACCGGGCGGCATAGGGGCTGGGCCAGCTTGACGCCCAGAGCCGCCGGGATGGAAAAGCCGATGGAGGCGTAGAAGGTTTGGGAGATGTAATCGGCCTTTTGAGGCAGACAGAGCTTGACCGCGTCGAAGGCGGCGCTTCCGGTTTCAGCCAGCAGGACGTGGTTGTCGGTGATAAAGTGATTCATCCTCTCCCAAAACCGATCGGTAGTCAGCCTGGCCTCGGGGACGGGAGTAAAGGGCCGGCAGAGGCTGTTCGCGGGATGCTCCTCTTTGGAGCCGCGGAACGTTCCTTTGACCACGGAGGCGCGCAGGGCCTTAAGAAAATCTTTGAGCGGCACGTGATCGTAAAGGTGGTGGCTGACCTTCACCTTTTCGCTGTTGGCGATGATCAACCGCCTGGGGTCGAGGTTGGCCGTGTACCCGCCCAAGTCGATGTCCGTCATCCAGGCCCCCAGGCAAAGCAGGAGATCGGCCGACTCGACGACTTTCCGGGTCGACTCATTGGCCAGAGATCCAAAATAGGTCCCGATGAAATTGGGGAGCTGCTCGGGGATAATCCCTTTCCCCAGAGTCGTGGTGGCCACGGGAAACCCCGTATGTTCAATGACGTCCAGAAGATCCTGATTGGCCGACAGACGGCATGATTCAACGCCGGCCAGAATCACCGGGTTATGGGCGGCCCGGATCAGAGTCAGGGTTTCCTCGACCGCCTCTTTCAGCACCTCCTGGTCCAGGTGCAGGTCCGTATCCGGCCGCCACAACCCGGGGCTCTCGCACCTGGCTCCAACCATATCGGCCGGTATCTCCAGGTAGACCGGGCGGGAAGTCCGGAGACAGGTGGCCAGGACCTCATCGATCTGGCCCACGGCTCTTTCCGGACTGGTCAAGACCACAGCGGCCTGGGTGATCTTCTCGAAGATGTCGTGCTGAAGATTCATGTCCCCGATGGTGTGGTGCAGGAGATAAGGGTGCAGCCGGCCTCTCAGGCTGAGCCTCGGCCCGCCGCTGATGACGATCAAAGGTACCCGTTCGGCAAAGGCCCCGGCTACGGCGTTATAGACACTGAATCCCCCGACGCCATAGGTGATACAAACCGCACCCACTCCAGCCAGGCGGCCGTAGGCGTCGGCCGCGTAGCCGGCATTGAGCTCAGAGCAGGTGTTGACCAGGTCGAGGCTGCTCTCCTCGATGAGGTCCATAAACTTGAGCACGTAATCGCCGGGCACGCCAAAGATGTGCCGCAGCCCCATCTGCTCCAGCCGGCGCACCAGGTATTTGCCAACCGTCATGTTATCGCTCACCGTTATCCCCCTTTCTCCGGACCATCCCTCGGGACATCAGGTTCTTCCGCCTGTTGTCGATAATAGTCAATGTGAAAGAAGCATCCCATCATTTACTCAGGGCCTGGAAAAATTATAAGGCAATGAAAAGACCGGGGCAAGGAGAAAAAAAGATTGGAAGGAAAACTTCTCTATCGTTTATTAAACCAGTATTTCTTGACATAAACATTTCTATATGGATAATTTAAATATTAACGGGTAGATATAAATGGAGGGTGGTGTGAAAGTCCCGAAAATAAAAACAGAACTTCCAGGGCCCAGGGCCTCTGAGATTATTCGGATCGATAGCCAGGTCGTATCTCCCTCCTATACCCGGGTTTACCCTCTGGTGGTCAGAAAAGGAGAAGGACTTTGGGTCGAGGATGTAGATGGAAACCTGTTCCTGGACTTTACGGCCGGCATTGCCGTCTGCGCCACCGGCCACTGCCATCCGGATGTGGTGGAAGCCATCAAAGAACAGGCCGACCTGCTTATCCACATGTCCGGTACCGACTTTTACTATTCCCCCCAGGTTCTTCTGGCCCAGAAGCTGACCTCCCTGGTCCCGGGGGAGGGTTCCAAAAAGGTTTTTTTCGGCAACTCCGGGGCCGAGGCCGTAGAAGCGGCCTTCAAACTGGCCCGCTGGCATACCAAAAGGGAATTGAACATCGCCTTTTTCGGGGCTTTTCATGGGCGTACCATGGGGGCCCTGTCCCTGACCGCCAGCAAAACCATCCAAAAAAAACATTATAATCCCCTGGTGCCGGGCATCACCCATGTACCCTACGCCTACTGCTACCGCTGTGCTTATGGGTGCACTTATCCCCAGTGCGGGATCGAGTGCGTACGCTGGATCGAAGAAACCCTTTTCAAAACCGTCATGCCCCCCGAAGAAGTGGCCGCCATCTTTGTGGAGCCCATTCAGGGAGAAGGAGGCTATATCGTCCCCCCTCCGGAATTTCATCAGGAGCTCATCCGGGTGGCCGACAAATACGAGATTCTTTACGTGGCCGATGAAGTCCAGTCCGGTATGGGCCGCACCGGGACCCTATTGGCCAGTGAACAATTCGGCGTCGCCCCCCAGGTCATTGCCCTGGCCAAAGGCATCGCCTCGGGATTGCCCCTGGGGGCCATGATCGCCCCGGCCGAGATTATGGATTGGGAGGCCGGTTCCCATGCCTCGACCTTTGGCGGAAATCCCATTTCCTGCAGGGCCTCCCTGGCCACCATCCACCTGCTGGAAGAAGGCTTGATGGACAATGCCTGTATTCAGGGGAGGAGGCTGATCGAAGGGCTCCGGACCCTGCAAGGGTCCCTGGAATGCATCGGCGATGTGCGGGGAAAGGGTCTGATGGTCGGGGTCGAATTGGTCAAAGACCGCCAGACCAAGGAACGGGCCGGCGACTTGAGAAATGAGATCATCCGCAGATGTTTTTCTAAAGGGCTCCTGCTCCTGGGCTGCGGGGAAAATTCCATCCGGTTTTGCCCGGCCCTGACCATAACGGCAACGGAAATCGATGTCGGCCTTTCTATCTTTGAAGAAGTGATTAGGGAGGTAGCCGGATGAAAGAAGAAATACTTCATGCCTTTGGTTTGGAGGGAGAACTGCCGGGGGCGGGAAACGGTTCCTGGTCCGGCGGCAAAGGGGAACTTTTGGAGTCCCGATCCCCCATCGACGGAAGTGCGATCGGAAGAGTTCGCTGTGCCTCCCCCGCTGACTATGAAAAGGTAGTCAGTCAGGCGGTCAGGGCCTTTGCCCAGTGGCGCCTGGTCCCGGCCCCCAGGAGGGGTGAAATCGTCAGACAGATCGGGCAGGCCCTTCGAATATGGAAGGCTGATCTGGGGGCCCTGGTCAGCCTGGAAATGGGAAAGATCCGGGTTGAGGGGGAAGGGGAGGTCCAGGAGATGATCGACATGGCCGATTATGCAGTCGGTCTTTCACGGATGCTGAACGGGGCGACCATGCCCAGTGAGCGCCCCGGGCACCGGATGTACGAGCAGTGGCATCCTTTGGGTCCGGTGGGGGTCATAACGGCCTTTAATTTTCCGGTCTCGGTCTGGGCCTGGAATGCCCTGCTCGCCCTGGTGGCCGGCGATCCGGTGATCTGGAAGCCGTCCTCCAAGGTGCCCCTGTGCGCCCTGGCGGTCATGGGCATCGCCTGGAAGGTCCTCAGGGAAAATGATCTGCCCGAAGGTCTGCTCAGTATCATAATCGGAAGGGCCGAAACCATCGGCCAGGCACTGGGAAAGACCCTTCTGGAACTGGGGGGGAATAACGCTGTTATTGTGACCCCCAGGGCTGACCTGTCCCTGGCGGTCCGGGCCATTGTTTTCGGGGCCGTAGGGACGGCCGGCCAGCGCTGCACCAGCACCCGGCGGCTTATTATGCACCGGAGCATCTTTCCCGCCCTGCGGGAGGCCCTGATAACCGCCTACCGTCAAATCCCCATCGGGAACCCCCTGGAACCAGGCACTCTCATGGGACCCTTGATCGACCGGGAAGCCGTGGAAGCCATGCAAATGGCCCTGAAACAACTGAAGGAGCAGGGTGGGGAAATCCTTTACGGGGGCGAGGTCCTTTCCGGAGGTTTATATGATGCCGGCACCTATGTGCGGCCCTGCCTGTGTTCGGCCCGGGCCGATCTGCCCATTGTCCGGGAAGAGACCTTTGCCCCGGTTCTTTACCTCATCCCCTATGCCACCCTGGAAGAGGCCGTCTCCATCCATAATGGGGTCCCCCAGGGGTTGAGCTCGGCCATCTTTACCCAGGACATGCAGGAAGCGGAATTTTTCTTAAGTCAAAAGGGATCGGACTGCGGCATCGCCAATGTCAATATCGGCACCTCCGGCGCCGAAATAGGAGGGGCCTTCGGTGGAGAAAAGGCTACCGGCGGGGGACGGGAAGCCGGTTCCGATTCCTGGAAAGCCTACCTGCGGCGTCAGACCTGCACCATCAACTGGTCGGGAGAGCTCCCCCTGGCCCAGGGAATCCGTTTTGAAGCCCCATAGGGGGAAAAGTCCATTGAGCGGTCTGTTTTGCCTACCCTGCCGGTCTGGTTTTTGTAATGTTGGCAGGTAAAACCAGTTAGCCCGGTCATTAAATGAGATCATCCATTGCTTTGAATAATTCGCCCGGAGCAACGTCCGGCAGGGGGGCGGGCCGCCCGCAGGTACTGCTGATCCTGATATGTTTTCCTGAGTCGGAAGATTCCAGGATGGCCTGCATTACGTCGAGGACATGAAAGGCCATTTCGCCGTTACACCGATGCGGCCTCCCCGTGCGTATGGCATAAGCCATGTCCGCCAATCCTATTCCCCGGCTGTTTTCCGTAAAACGGGATTCCATCGTTATCCGGACCCAATCCTTTTCCCCAATCTTGCGCAACCGGACAGGCCCGCCGAAGGTATTGGGGTCGGGGGCCTTTATGGTGCCTTCGCTCCCGTAAATTTCTATGGCCGATCGATAATATTCCCCAATATCGAATGTGGTTACCAGCGTCGCTACTACCCCGTTCTTAAATTCCAGTATACCCGCTATATTGGTCGGCGTTTCCACCTTGATTTTCGTACCCTTCTTCGGCTGGCTGCGGATAATGCGCTCCGTATAGGTTGTTTTCGCGATTCCGGTAACGCGGTGTACCGGCCCGAAGAAGGAAATTAAAGCGGTGAGGTAATACGGCCCCATATCGAAAAGCGGTCCCGCCCCGGCCTTGAAAAGGAATTCCGGATTCGGGTGCCAGTATTCCGGCCCGCAGGCCAGAAAATGGGCAGTGACCGCAACCACCTGCCCGATGGACCCTTCGTCGACTATTCTGCGGCAGGTCTGCAGGCCGGCGTCCAAAAAAGTATCCGGTGCGCACCCCACATAAAGCCCTCGGGAATTTGCCTCCCTGAGGATGGTTTGAGCGTCTTCTTTCCGGATGGCCAGCGGTTTTTCGTTATAGATATGTTTACCGGCGCGTAAGGCGGACAGCGCAATCTCCGCATGGGCCTCCGGAACGGTTAAATTGAGTACCAGTTCGATCTCGGGGTCGGCCATAATATCACCCGCCTGAAGAACATGGGGGATATTATATTTCGCTCCCTGCATTTCCGCATTCTTCCTATTGAGCGAAGAACAGGCGATAACGTCGAGTATTTTCCAGCCGGCGGTATTTTTGAAATAAATGTCGCTGATATCCCCGCAGCCGATCACCGCGGTTTTGACCGGTTTAAGGTCCGTCATTTTTCCCTGTCCTTATTTATTTCTTGGCCCGCTCCCCCTGCTCCTATCCTTTCTACCTGCTGATTTGGATACCCTTCCGGGCCTCGAGTTCTTCCCTGACGGATCAACAACTAAAGAACTCAGAGGGTGGCTAACAACTGATGAAACAGACCGGTGGCCGCCTCATCCATTAACGGTAAGGCTTCTTTATCCAAACCGGCCCCTTCCACGATCCTGGCCCGCCTCTCCAGAGAGACAATATCCCCCGGCCCATGGGTGTCGGAATTCAAAACCATAACCGCCCCGGCCGATTGGGCCAAACGGGCCACATGACCGTTGGTCAGGCTGTGTCCCTTGCGGGAGGTGATCTCCAGGAGGACCTTTTTCCTGGCGGCGAACTCGGCTTCCTCCGGAGTAATCAGGCCCGGATGGGCCAGGATATGAACCCCGGCCTCGATGGCCGCCAGATTGGTTCCCGGCGGCACCGGCTCGGCAATGGTTTCCCCGTGCACGACAATAAGACGGGCCCCCAGTTCCTTGGCCCTCCGGGCCAAAACGGCGATAGTCTCCGGCGGGACATGGGTTAATTCAATTCCGGGAATCACTTTGATGTTCCAATGGGCATTGACTTCCCGGGCGGCCGAAACGATTCGGGGAACAATAAGATCCAGGTTGGAGACATCGGCGTGATCGGTTATGGCCCAATACCGATAACCCTTGACTTCAGCCCTCCTGATTAATTCCGAAGGCAGGAGGACTCCGTCACTGAACAGAGAATGGGAATGAAGATCGATCATGGTCGTTATCCGGACCGGATACCCTTTCTTTTAAATTTAAAAAAGAGGAAGCCCCCCAGTCCTCCTCCCAGGCCGTCCGCCAGCAAATCCCCGAAGGTTGCAAAACGTCCGGGAACGAACCACTGGTGAAATTCATCACTGGTTCCATAAAGAAAGCTGATCATTAGCACCCAGATCATTTTCCCTGGGAGGGAGGGGGGAATACCGTATTCTTTTAAAATTCGGGCCAGCAAGACCCCAAAAATCGCGTATTCCAGGAAATGATAAATTTTATCCACAGAAAAAAAAGCGGGAGGTTCAAAGAACCATCGGCTTTGACTGGATCCATAAAAAATCAAGGCCCCATAAGCCAATAAAGGAAAAATATAAAAGGCCCATCGGCGCCGGGACGGGGGGGATAAAAAAATTCTAAGAGGATAAAAAAAAACGGGAATGGCTGCCCTCACAGTAACGACTTACATTTTATATTTTCCGAACTCATCCGGAGAAAGGGATTCCAGGATTTCTGTCCATTTCTTGCCCTCGGCCGACTGAACTTCCTCTTTGGATCCCAGATCCACATCCTTGGACTTAAGAATGACCTGTTCTTCCACATAAATAGGGGCCTCGGCCCGTAAAGCCAGAGCGATGGCATCGCTGGGACGGGCATCCATGGAAAATTCCTGGTCTTTGAAAACCAGATACAGGAGCGCGAAAAAGGTATTATCCCGAAGATCGCAAATTTCAACCTTAGCCAGCCGCACTCCCAATTGATCCATCATGTTTTTCATTAAATCATGGGTCATCGGTCGGGAAAATTTTACGTGTTCCAGTTCTCCGGCGATGGCGGTGGCTTCCAAAAGGCCTATCCAGATAGGAACCGTCTTGTCACCTTCGAGATTTTTTAAAATCATAATCGGGCTGTTGGTTAAAGGATCGATGGTTAATCCGAAGACCTTCATTGGAATGGACATAACACCTCTCTAAAATAAAAAAATGATAGTTACGGGTTGCAGGTTAAGAAACTAATTATGAGCAACAAGTAACCATTTTTTTAAACTACTACCCCTTTCAAGGAATTGATATAAGCCTTTTCAATCCGGACCGGCACGGTTTTCCCCAACAGGTCCGGTGGGCCGGGGAAATTGACTATTTTATTGGTCCGGGTCCGTCCCATTCGATCCTGCGGCGATTTCTTGCTGTTTCCCTCCACCCAAACCTGCTGGATAGTCCCCACCAGGGTTTGATGCTTGGAAAGGGTCACTTTTTTTTGATAGGTTTGAAGTTCCATTAACCGACGCCCCTTTTCTTCTTCAGCTACCTGATCGGGAAAATTCGAAGCCGGGGTCTGGGGACGATTCGAGTATTTAAAGGAAAAAATATCATCAAACTGAACCGCTTTAACCAGATCCATAGTCTCCTCAAAATCGGCTTCGGTCTCACTGGGGAATCCGACAATAAAATCGCTGGTTATGGCAATTCCGGGGCATCGGGCCTTAAGCTGGTCAATCTTTTTTAAATAGTCCTGACGGGTATAGCCCCGGTTCATCCGTTCCAGAACAGAGTTCGACCCGGCCTGGACCGGTAGATGAATATGCTCGCACAAATTGGCGATTCTCCCGAAACAACCCATCAGTTCCGGGGATAAGTCTTTGGGATGAGAAGTCGTAAAACGAATCCGTTCCAGGCCGGGAACCTTTTCCAGAAGATCCAGCAACCCGGCAAAGGTCAGCTCCCCCTCCCGGTTCAGACCGTAAGAGTTAACGTTTTGACCCAAGAGAAGGATTTCCTGGACCCCTTCGGCCGCCAAGGCTTCAACCTCGGCCAGAATCTCTCGGCTCCCACGGCTTTCCTCAGGTCCCCGGACATAAGGGACTACGCAATAGGCACAATAATTGTTGCAGCCCTGCATAATGGTTACTGAAGCCTTGAGCCCCGGTGAACAGCCTGGGGCCATAAGCAAGTCCCGGACATAAAGTTCTCCCTGGACCATTTCAATGCGGGATAACCGGTTTTTTCCGGATCGGACCTCTTCAATCAGGGCCGGGAGCTGATGGATCATTCGCGTCCCAAAAACCAGATCCAGGTGGGGCACCCTTTCCAGCAATCGTGGTCCCTCCTGTTGGGCTACGCATCCCCCAACCCCAATGACCAGACCGGGATTCCTGTTTTTTAAATCCTTAAGACGACCCAGCAGGCTGTAGGTCTTTTCTTCCGCTTTTCGGCGGATGCTGCAGGTATTGATCAGAATCAGGTCGGCCTGTTCCATCCTCTCGGTGATCCGGTAATCACAACCGTTCATGACCCGGGCCATGGTCTGGGAATCTCTTTCGTTCATTTGACAGCCAAAAGTGGCGATGTGGACCTGTTTCATATTGGTATGATAGTCAAATTTTCAATAAATATCAAGGAAGAAAAGGTTGACAAAATTTCCTTGACTTATTCGGGGAAAAGGATACAAGGGAAGAAAATTTGCCGGCAGGCCAGGACGTGATTCCTCTCAAGGACGATAACCCAACCCAAACCTTTCCTTTGATTACCATTAGTCTGGTGGCCATCAATATATTGGTTTATGTATATCAACTCACCTTATCGTCCGAGGGACTGGAGACCTTTCTCTTTCGCTATGGGGCCATTCCCGGCCGGTTAATTCACCCTTTTGGGGGGGACCAGGTCTTTCCTCGGTCCATTCCCTTCGGATTGACCATCTTCAGCTCCATGTTTCTTCACGGCGGGGTGTTCCATCTACTCGGGAATATGCTTTATCTCTGGATCTTTGGAAACAACGTGGAAGACTATCTGGGTCATGTCAAGTATATTATTTTTTACCTGATTTCCGGTTTTTTTGCCGCCTTTATTCATACCTTGTCGGATCTTAACTCCCCCATCCCCATGATCGGGGCCAGCGGGGCCATTGCCGGCGTCCTCGGGGCTTATCTGGTCCTTTTCCCCAGGGCCAATGTGTCCACCCTTTTTATTTTCATCATTTTTTTCAAGATCATCAAGGTCCCGGCTGTTCTAATCCTGGGGTTATGGTTCCTGCTTCAACTGTTAAACGCCGGGACCGTTGGGGGATCAGTGGCCTGGTATGCTCATGTAGGGGGGTTTCTAACCGGGGTGGTATTGATCCTGATCTTCAAGTCGTTCCGCAGGACTTAGCTCCGGTCCTTTTCCTTTTTCCTCTCGACAATACCCTGAATCTCTACTCTTTTCAATTGCTCTACAGGAATTTGATAGGTCCCGGCCTTGATCTTCCCATAGGCCGTTAACCTTTTCTCCAGGAGGAGATTCATCTGGCTTCGATCGGTCAGCTCCAACCTGACGGCTGTTCCCTTGGGCTCCGCTGAAAAGGTCATAACCCGGATTTGGCTGAAAGGAACGGCCACGCGACCGGCCCCTAACCTGCCTGTTAAATGGGTATTCCCGTTAATGCTGAATTGGGTCAGGCTCAAGGTCAGACCTTCGCTGTCGGTAATGACGGCCGTTACTTCTTTATCGGGGACCGGGATCTCACCGGGTTTTTCCGATTGGTCCATTTTTCCCATGCCCATCAAAAAAAAGGCGGCAACGATGATTATGACCAGGTTTATTCGAGACTTCATAATGTTCCCCTTTCCCTTTCATCCCCATTTCAATTTTGTTCGCAGGATTTCAAAATAATTTTTAAAAGGGGTCTTAATCAACCGTATGGATTTAACCGCCTTTTGCACCCGCACCAGATCTCCGGCATTCAAAGGATATCCCACCTGCCCGTCAAAAGTCAACCAGACCTCACTGGCCTTGGTTCCCAGACGGATATCAATGACCGCATCGTCCTGGAGGATGATCGGGCGATTGGTCAGAGTGAAGGGACAGATCGGAGTGAGAAGAATAGTCTTCAGGGCCGGGTGCAGGATGGGGCCGCCGGCCGACAGATTATAGGCCGTTGACCCTGTCGGGGTGGCTACAATCAAACCGTCCCCCCGATAGGAGGTCAGGAATTGACCCCCGATACTGGTTTCCAGGTCGATGATCCTGGCCACGGCTCCTTTATTGATGACCACATCATTTAAAAAAGGAATGACCGGATGGGTCTCTCCCTCCCTGATAATCCCGGCTGTTAAAACCATTCGGGTTTCCGTCTGATAATCTCCTTGAAGGATCCCATCCATAAGAAGGCGGAGTTCATCCAGAGAAATTTCAGTCAAAAACCCCAGTCCACCCAAATTCACCCCTAGAATGGGGGCTTCCTGATGACCGTAAAGACGAGCCGCTTTCAGCAGGGTCCCATCCCCTCCCAAAACCACCACCAGATCCAAAGGGTCAGCCGATGGCGGCTCTTCATATCCGGAGGATTCTTCTTTTTCATCCCAGTGAACCGAAATCCCTTTTTTCTTTTCCAGCCAATCCTTGATCTTCCAGGCTTCTTGATAGGCCAAGGGATTATTTTTCACGACCAGTCGGATATGTTTCACCTTGTTCTCCGTTAAACTGAAAGCTCTTTTTGAAAATAAATTCTAGCCAAATCTACTTGAAATTGCGGTATCGAAAGTGAGAGATAAATTCTCAGACTTTTGATTTTAGAATCTAATAGTAGTCAGTTGAGAATTTATTACTAACTATTTCAGTTGGAGTGCTGGAGTATTGGAGTGGTGGTATAAAATCCAATACTCCAGCACTCCATTACTCCATTCATATTTGGGTCAGGTTTGGAAATTAGTCCCGATTTATTTTTATACCCCCAACGGCAACTCTATGGTAAAAACAGTCCCTTGGGGTTTATTATCCTTTACTCGAATATGGCCGTGGTGATCCGAGACAATGGAGCTGACAATGGTCAATCCGAGGCCGGTCCCTCCCTTTTTAGTGGAAAAATAGGGCTCAAAAAGCCGGTCCCTGTCTTTAGGTGCAATCCCGATACCGGTGTCCATCACTTCGATACGAACCATTTCCAGCAACGGGTCGAAAACGGTTCGAACCTTGATCGACCCGCTGTTTTCAATGGCCGCCACCGCGTTATCCAACAAATTAATCATAACCCTCTTCATCTGTTCCCGGTCCAGGGGAAATTTAGGTATTTGGGGATCGGCCTGGAAGGAAATATCGATCCTCTTTTGACTTTCCCCATATAAAACGAGAACTTCTTGAATGAGGGCGTTTAAATCATTCAGGGAAAGGTTTACCGCCGGCAACCGGGCAAAGGTAAAAAATTCGTTGACCAGACCGATCAATTCATCCACTTGATTAATGATCGTCTGGGTGCAATCATCAAAAATATCCTTTTCTTTTCCCTCGGTCAAAAGGTAGGAATATTTTTTCTGAAGGCGCTGGGCCGATAATTTGATCGGGGTCAACGGATTTTTTATTTCATGGGCCAGACGTCTGGCCACCTCTCTCCAGGCCGCCACCTTTTGCATTTTCTCGATCTCAGTCAAATCGTCAAAAACCAGGACCATTCCTAAATTCCGCTTTTCTTCGTCCTGCAACATGGTGACCTTCACCACCAGGGTTAAGGTCTTGTCCGGAAGAGGGATTTGAATAGTGCGTTCCAAGGTTCCCCTCTTTATCAGGTCCAGATTGGCTAGCAGGTCGTGCAGGAGGACTTTTTGCTCCGGGCGAAGCACCTCCTGATACCGCCGGCCGAGAACCTGTTCGGTTTTTAAGCGCAGCATCTCCCGGGCCGAGTGGTTAATGGTACTGATATGTCCCTCCGCATCTGTGGAAATAACGCCGGTTCCTATATTGGCCAGGACCGTCTCCATATATTGCTTCCGTTGATTGACTTCCTCATTACTCCTTCTTAATTTTTGATAGGTCTGTTCAATCTCTTCCTTCCCTTTTCTCAAATCGGAGGTCATCTTATTAAAAGAATTGACCAACAAGCCGAATTCATCCTTGGCCTCCAGATCGACTGAAAAATCATAATCCCCCTGGGCGATCCGTAAAGTCCCTTCGGCCAGTCTTTGGATCGGAACCGTCATTCCCTTGGCCAAATAAAAACCAAACCAGGTGGCTGAAAAAAGAATCAATAGGGAGACAATCGAGAGAACGATCAAGTAGATGAATTTAATAGGATTTTTTAACATCTGCATCTGCCGGTAACCTTCCAGACCGGTTGAGATGGTTTCCATCTTCTTAAGTAAGGAGCGGGGAAAATAGGTGGCAACCACCACGACAGCCAATCCCTCCCGCTGAGGCGAATTACCCCAGACCGGAACACCGGCAATAAAAAAATCCCCCTCCGGAGTGGATTGAACTTCGGAAATTCCCTTAGGCTGGAATCCTTTTTGTATCAGACTTAAGGGGGGATCTTTAAAGGCCTTCATATGGATCTCCGGCGTGACGACGCGAACTTTTTGTTCCAGATTCGGCAAAAAAAGACCGACCCAAGCCAGGCCGTATTCCTGGCGTTTTTCCAGGATATTCTCCATGAGTTCGGCCGGATCGTTTTTAGCCATCAGGCCGGCCTGGCTCAGATTGAGGCTGATCTGTTGGGCATATATCCGAGTCCTGCTTTGGGAGGCCTGATAATAGGCCCGGCCCACATCCAGGGAATCCTGCAATGATTTCTCGATATGAATATTAAACCAGTAATCCATCCCCATGGCCATGAATTCGTAGGCTATAAAAAACAAAACGATGGTCGGCACCAGGGACAA
>JACQYK010000270.1 GCA_016208255.1 Deltaproteobacteria bacterium
GCTAAAGTCTTTATGTTTTATTTTTTAATAAAAAAGCGGCTGCGAGAATGGGCCTCTAAACGGCTCGTCGGAGCAGCCGCCTTCCATCGTACCATTGTACCACAACATGTTGGGGGTACCCATGAAAAACCCGGGAGCCCCAATTTTCAAAGATCTCAAAAAGGAGGAACCATGGAATTCAAATACATTATCTACCAGCCGGGGAAAGTCGCCCGGATCATCCTCAATCGTCCGCGCTATCACAACGCTCAGACGACCGTGATGCGGGAGGAGATGGATGCGGCCTTTAACCAGGCCGCTAAGGACGACGCAGTGGGATGTATTATTCTCTCCGGCAACGGCGAACATTTTTCATCCGGTCATGATGTGGGCACTCAGGAGGAGAAAGAGGAGCAGGAGCGGCGCAACATCCCCCAGGACCTGTACCACCGCTATGACCGCGTCCGGGGTATCTGCCTGGAGAACAGCCAGCGCTGGCGGAATATTCCCAAGCCGACCATCGCCATGGTCCACGGCTACTGCATCTTCGGCGGCTGGATTTTCGCGGCGGCCATGGACCTGGTCTTCGCGGCGGAAGATGCCCTGTTCCTGCCTTCACACACCCAGTATTTTTCCGTTCCCTGGGATATCGGCTACCGGCGGGCCAAAGAAATCCTGTTTGAACACCGCTTTATCACCGCCTGGGAGGCTTATCACTATGGCTGGGTTAACCGCGTTTATCCGGACCGGGACCGGCTGGAGAAAGAGACCCTGGCTTACGCCGATCGTGTGGCCAGCAACTGGCTGCGCGACCCCGTGAGAATCCGAAGCGCCAAGTTTTCGGTGAATCATATGATGGATCAGATGGGTTATTCCGCGGAAATCGATGTGGCTTATCAGAGCTACTTCATCGGTACAGAAATGCGTGATCCGGAGACCCGGCGCGACGATAAAGGCGGTATTGCCAATGTGACCGGGGCCTTGAAAAACCTGGAAGCCTCCAAAGAATGGCTGGATCGAATGAGATGATTGAGAAAAAGATTCAGACAGCCTTCGAGGTTTCCATTTTCTTTAGTTCGAAAATAGATTTTTAGGCTTTGAAATTGTAGCACAGCCGCCCCCGGCTGTGACTTATAAATGACAGGCGAGGGCGACTGTTCCACATAAACATAAGGTCATTTTCATGCTTCGTCGGTGCCCAGGCGGGCAAGAGGGTTTAGTGCGAAAACAGGATTCGAGGGTCGGATGGTTTAATTTCCACGCCTTTCACCTAACCCCTTGACCCCTGGACCCCTTGAATCCCAGGACCTTCAAAAGAGAAAGGAACATAAATGGACTCCATCACCTTGTTAAAAAAACTGATCACCTTCCGGACTACCGCTGATCGTATCGGCGAACTTGAAGCGGCCTTAAACTTTATTGAAAAGATTCTAAAACCCCAGGGGCTTTGGATTCAGCGGCTGACCCTCAAAGGTCCTAACCGCCCGGTGATGTACGCCTGCACCAAAAAAATCAAACGGCCCGAGATTCTGATAGTGCCCCACCTTGATGTGGTGGAAGGAGAAGCCGATCAGTTCAAGCCTTTCATTAAAGGTCAAAAACTTTTCGGACGCGGGGCCTGTGACTGTAAAAACCATGTTACCGTGGCCATCCAGGCGCTCATTCATGCCGCTAAAAAAGGGAAATCGGTGGGAGCCTTTTTCACCACCGATGAAGAGATCGGCGGTCCGACCACCAGTCTGCTGCTCTCCCGGGGATTCAACGGGAAAAAAGTGATCATGCTCGATACCGATCTGGCTATCGTCTTTCGGCAGAAGGGCATTCTGAATCTCAAGGTAGTCTGCCGAGGGAAAAGCGGCCATGGATCGATGCCCTGGCTGGGAATCAATGCCAACGAAAAGCTCCTGAGGGCCTATGAGCAGATTAAAAAACTCTTTCCGGCCACCACGGTCAGGGATCGCTGGAAAGCGACGGTCAATCTGGGGCTGATCCGGGGAGGTGATGTGATCAATAAGATCGCCGATTATGCGGAGATGCTTTTGAATATCCGGCTGACGGAAAAGGGCGATCACCGGAAGTTGATCAAGGCCATACGGGCCGTCAAGGAGGTTGATCAGGTCGAGATCCTGAGTTATACCCCTTTCTACAGTATCGACCCGGGCAAGAAAGAGATTCAGGAGTTCAAAAAAATCATGGAGCAGTCGCTGGGAACAGAACTGAGGCTCGACAGCATGCACGGCGCAACCGATGCCCATAACTTCGCTCCCTACAAATCACTGGTGATCATTACCGGTACGGGATTCGGAGGGAACTTTCACGGCCGGGATGAATGGATTGAAATTCCGGGGCTCCTCAGGTTTGAAAAGGCGCTCTGCCACTATATCGATCTGAAAGGATAGCCTGACGGTTCTTTTAAATCATTAGCTGGGAAGGATCGCCCCCGGTGGAATAAAAGGAACGGGGTCATCCTTATTTTTAGATAATTTAATTTCCTTTGACATAGACAGGGTATGATTTTAGACTATATATAAACTTCCCGCTGAAGAAATAACAGTTAACGATTCAATGTTATAGGAAGGTGACCATGTCGAATGACCTGGAAAAACGTATAGAAACCCTGGCCAAAATGTTATTCAAGGCGCGCTATCCGGTTTTTTTTACCGGAGCGGGGATCAGCACCGAGTCGGGGCTTCCGGATTTCCGGGGACCGGACGGGCTTTGGACACGTCGGGACAAAGGACTTCCGCCTAAGCCCGAAGAAAGACCCTGGGAGAGGGCCGATCCCAACAGCGGGCATATGGTCCTGGTGGAATTGCAGAAGATGGGAAAACTTAAATTTCTGATCTCCCAAAATGTGGATAATCTGCATCTGAAATCGGGCATTCCCTTTGACCTGCTGGCCGAATTGCATGGCAACATCAATCGGGTGCGCTGCCAAAAATGCCAACGGACTTTTGACCGCTCCCTGGAAAAAAAGAGGTGCGACTGCGGAGGGGCCCTGGTCTCCAGTGTGGTTGATTTCGGCCAGTCTCTTCCGGCCAAGGATCTTTCCCTTTCTTTTGAACAGTCGACTAAAAGTGATCTCTTCGTGGTTGTCGGCTCCAGTCTGGTAGTGACGCCGGCCGCCGATATGCCCCGGGAGGCCCTGAGGGCCGGAGCCAAACTGGTTATCATCAATGCCGGGGAAACCCCATTTGACCGTATGGCCGATTTACGTTTCCAGGAACGGATCGGGGAGGTTTTGCCGCCGGCCGTCAGGCGTCTCAAGATATTGCTGGGTCAAGAATAACCATCTTCCTCAATCTTGAAGGCGGTCAGCCTGGAATCGAAGTCAAGGGCAGCCCTTTCAATCCAGAATGACCAGCTAATCCCTGGCCTGGCTCACTTGTTGGTTTAACGAAATCGGTCATTTCTTTCCACAAAGACGCCTCCGCGTAAAACGGCCAGTCGTTATGCCCTGCCCCTGGGATGGCCCACATCCACTTTTTACCTTCGGGCAGAGACTGAAATAAGTGTTGGGCGTGATGTAAGGGCAGGATTTCATCCCGCTCCGCGCTGATCACGGAAATTTTTCCTACAAACGATCGAAGATTGCCGATGTTGTCATATTGGTCGGTAAGAAGCAGGGACAGCGGTAGAAAGGGAAACAGAGACTTGGCCACGGCGGCCAGCGTATCCCAGGGGGTCATTAATATCAGGCCGGCGATGGGAACGGAAGTATGTCTGGCGACAGCGGCGGCAACACCGCAGCCCAGCGATTCACCCAGCAGGTAAAGCGACCCTCCATACTGCTCATAAGCCAATCGCACCGTTTCCAGTCCGTCGGCGACAAAGGGTTTTTCCCCCACTTTACCGGGGCGGCCCCCATATTTCGGATATTCAGCCAAAATAACCCGAAAACCCAGCTTCCCGAGAGGCTCTATATAAAATCCTCTGTTCAAGGCGGTGCCGCCGTTGCCGTGAAAAAGAACAAAGGTCCCGTTGGGCGCGGGCGCCTCCCGGTCGGCGATCAAACCCCGGTAATCGGCTGAGGTTTTTTGCCAAAGCGTCATTTTTTCAACGGCCAACGATTTCGCGGAGGGCGGTTCCGAACTGGGGAAATACAGATATCTATTTTGCATACTACAACCTCCCAGAGACATGGCGGCTACCATCAATAGCAATGATCCTATTACCCTGCCCGTCTTCTTTTCCATTCAGCTCTCGAATGAGGGGATGTTTTTTCTGAATCGAATGAGAGGAAATCCTATATGAATGGCGTCCGACCCTTTAGTTCGAATATAACCCTGGATTAAACTCCAGGCTTGATTTTTCTCCGTCATGCCGGACTCGAGTCGTTCGGCTTCGCCGAACTTAAAGCAAAGACTCCCTTTTGGGAGTCGGCCAGAAGTGAACAAAATGGCATGTAAGCTCTCTCTGGGCAGATAGGAATATTTTTCAAGGAATCTTGTTTCGGTCTGTTTTTTTTCCTGGTATTGTTCCAGAATCCATTCAACGGATTGCGTAGTCCCGTCGTAATAAGCTTTTCCCATGGGAAATGACCGGTCGGATGGATTAGAATTTTGCCGCTTCACCTTCTTCATATCCCCTCCTATTGGGAAAAAGCCTTTTTTCTTATCCGGCCTGATTGCTCAAATCTATCGGTTTGCACCATCGTCGACGGCTCAGAAGTGTCATTTAGAGTTTAAAAAGGAACTTTTAAGGCATTTTTTACTCTTCATTTTTATTCTTTCAAATTTCGATTCGTTCGCTTGATCCGACCCCAATCATGGTATAAAATTAACCCATCGCTCGTTTGCGGACAGACGGAGTCGGATGCCTGGTCAGTTTAAGACCCTTACGAGTATCTGTTTTTTTGACCAGTCTTAACTCCAGACGACAGTCAAGAGCCTGGGCATATTTTTGTAATGTGCCTAATGATGGTAAATACTTTCCACCCCCGGATTCCAAACGCGCGATGGCCGATTGAGTTGTCCCGATTCGTTCGGCAATCTCGGTCTGAGTCAGGCCGGCAGATGATCGGGCTTTAAGAAATTGATCAGGAAAGGCAAATTCTTCTTCGAGCCCATCGTATTCCGCCTTTACATCAGCCCGTGCCAGGGCACGAGACTTAAGTTCTTTATGAGTGAGCATCTTTGACCTCCTGCATTCGTCTTCGAGCAAGGGCAAGCTCTTTTGACGGGGTCTTATTTGTTTTTTTTATGAATAAGTGGAGGATCATAATCTTTCGTCCGGATATCATACAGTATAATACCCTGGCAATGCCCTCCTGGGCTTTGAGACGCAATTCAAATAACCCATCGCCCATAGCGCGCGTATGGGGCATACCCAGGTCCGGGCCATAGGTTTCCATTCGGTCTGAGTATCGAAGGTAGCGTGCAAGGAGACCTGCGGATAAGGAAAGGATCTCCTTTTGAACCGCTTCACAATAATAAGTGATTGTCCAACTCATGATGGAAGTATAGCAGAAATGCTATATTGTGTCCAGAATATTTTTTAATTCCAAATTCCCTTATTAATTTCTGAATGGAATGAAGAACGTCTCCCATTTATGGGTATTACGATTTTAATTTTTTGGTAAAGCAGAAATGAAGGAAAATAAGGAAATTAGATTATGTGACTTGTCGTTTCATAAATATTTCAATTGTCCCGTAGGCAGGACCGTCAAGGGCATCAATAGAGTGTTCGATATCAACATATTTACCAAGCTTACTTGTCCAGCGACCGCTCGCCAACTGGCGTGCTGCATGGGTCGGGCTTCCTGATTTGGCATAGATCGCAATTTTTTCAAAGCTTGGCTCATAATCAGGCCCGTTACATGACTGATATCCAAGGGTTTGGAAGGCTTCGATAAAACTATCGATTGTGAGTTCAGATGAAACGCCGGAAGGCCAATAACCATATTTAGGCCACCAAAAATTACTGCAGTCTCCAGCTGCCCAAGCAATGCAATTATACCTTGTGGATCTCGGACTTGTTTCAGAATGATTAGAATCGTCTAAGTTCGGAAATTGCTGCCTTACAGATGGGTTCGTTGCGCAGGTCACAAGCCCTCCACCATTCGAGCCATGATTCCGTCATGGCCTCAATGTTGCCGAGTTTATTTGGTGTAACTGGATTTGCCCCAGTTATTGCACTTAATGCCCAAAACCAATAATCGGGATTAGTTTGAAGCTCATTGATAATCAACGGAACTGCTACAGGTCCCATTCCAATGATTTGCAGGTACGCCGGATGCAAAATTATTTCATGGATAGATGAAAGAAACTCTGTATCTCTTAACCATTCTTCTTTAAGGGTTAGGAATCGAACAACAGGTTTATCCCATTCTCTAGAAATTGGTTCAAGGTGATGTTCTAAAAATTCCTCGAAAGCCTGAAATATGATTTGAGATTCTTTAGCAATACCCGTATTCATTGCCCCCCGGAACTCTACAAAATTGACCACTTTGTGGGTTAATGATGCTGTTGGGCTTCTCATGAGAACATCTCCTTCGCCTTTTCTGTTAAGCTCTCAAAAAAAATAACATTTTTGAATTCTCGCAACTCTTCAAAGTAAAGCCATAATTTCTCATCATTTGACGAAATGACAATATTTCTTATTACATCTATATCAAAAATAATCGGAAATCCAGATTCTTCGGCGGGCTGTGAAGCAATATTTATTAAACCGACCGAATCAATCTTTTCGTTTGGTACTTCTAACCGCATAAAAAAAGATCCAAAGGTCTGGGGAAGTTTATTACCGATTTCTGGTCCAGTCAAAAAGTAATCTTTAATATCAGCATTAAAAGGAATAATAATTTTATTTATATATCGAAGCGAAAAACGATTTATTTTTATAGGATTTACTAACTCGCAATAATAATTCCACATCTCCTTAGCTTCAGCACTGAACAAAATCCATGACTCATAGGGTTTCAGTTTGTTAAAAGTAAAACCATCAAGTCGAGATTGGACGATCTTGCCTTCGATTGAAGATCGAAAAAGAAATCCATCTATTTTACTTAAACCTGTTGTTATAGGTCGCTTTTCTTTAAAATCCAAATTGAAGGAACTCTTAATAGCAATTCTTTCTTGTTTTTCAGGATATCTATCCTGAATTCTGGCATGAAGACTACGGAGTTGATCGAGTGAGACATTTATCGGCAGGAAAGCATGAATATCTAAAATCGCCTCTATAATTGGAGCATTCGGGTATGTCGGATATTCAGCCATTTTTTATCAATTTAAACAAATAAGAATCTCTCTGTAAAAATTTTCTCATAATTATCCCACATTCATTCATGAATTAACAGTAGAAAATGTTATCCCCCGGTCTTTCTTTGTAAGTCGTTTTCACCCTTAAGTAGTCGTGGAGGGCCCTATTTTCCCTTTTGAAACGGAAATCGGGGGACACCGTACCTTTGTAAGAGGTTGTTCGGGCATCATAAATATTATCAAAGGCAACAAAAATAAACTTATTAAAACAGATCCATATCGGAGACCTATCTATTATCAGACAGCAATTTAAATTTGGTGCCTTTGCCCTTCTATCGCTTCATAAAGAGTAGCTTCGAGGAGTTGATGTTGAGTGTTTTTGGTCTTAGTGATTCGGGTTTCCAATTCATCACATATCGCCATCAGTTCATCCACTTTCTCCACGATCCGGTGTTGCTCGGCAAGAGGTGGCACTGCCACCAAAATTTTATTTAACGACTCTTGGTTGATTTTAGGCATTGCAACCCGGTTATCCTCTTTAACGGATTGCTGTATAAATACCTCAGAAAGCATGAATCTGAGTAGGTATTGGATGTTCAGTAGCGAATAAATCGGATATGCGTCTGCGCTGCACAAGCCTTCAAAGTCCACTACCGCAGCCTTGGCCAGGTTTGGTCTGATCTTTGAATAGATGATATTTTTTGGAAAGAATAGGTGTTTAGCACTGGAAACTCTAGATTCGGCTACCGTGACGTAAGGTAAAAGTTTGCCCGTTTTGCTCTCAATATTGTCAGGAGCGATATGCGGATGGTTTGGGTAATCTTGTGGCTTTACAAGGTTTGATTGAATTGTTGCGATATTCCCAAATCGTTCCCATAACCAGCTCTGTGGAAGTTCAAATGGGTGTTCATTTTCTAAGACTGGTGATAACGGATTAACTTTCTTAATGATTCCTTCGGAAATTAATCTTTGTTTCTCGGTTTCAATTCGCCGTAAAAGCTCCTCTGCCGGTTCATCATTCGGGTCCTGTGTGGCAAGTTTGCCACGGACGGCGAGGTTGAGGATGGTTTGGCGGAGTTGGTGGATATGTTCGGGCCGGGAGACCGCAGAACAGGCGGAAGACACGGAAAAATTTAGAATGGATTTATTTTCTCTTTCATCGGTTAGTTTTGTAAGTGAGGCGGTTATCAACCGGTCCCGGAGCCTCTCACGCTTCTGCTGGGTCGCCTCCAGCTCATCACACAGCTTCATCAGCTCATCCACCTTGGCAACGATGCGGCGCTGCTCCGCAA
>JACQYK010000271.1 GCA_016208255.1 Deltaproteobacteria bacterium
AGCAAGCTTCAGGGCCCTTTGATGATGTGGATCCGACAGAAGGCATAAAACCGCACCCAATCCGGCGGCGTTGCCGATCGTCTTCACCTTTTCCACCGGAAAGGGCGGGAGAAGGCCCACGGTGATTAAACTCTCCGCTTTCAGGCTGGCTCCAAACGCCCCGGCCAGCATAATTTCCTCCAGATCATTAAAGGTTATCCCGGCCTCGGCCCTTAAAATCTCTATCCCGGCCCGCAGGGCGCCCTTGGCCAACTGGAGCTGATTGATATCAGCCTGGGTTAAATAAATCCCCGGGGCCAGATGAAAAATTCGGCCCTTTTTATCGGGAGTCAAGCGTCTTTTTATGGCTGGAGGCAAATCCCCCGGAAGACCATCGATTTCTTTATAACGCCCGGTTTTGGTAATCAGGCCCTGTTTGAGCAATTGGGCCACGGTGTCCAGGAGGCCTGAACCGCAAAGACCTTTGGCGGGTCCAGGGCCGATGACCGAAAGCTCCACATCTTTGATCATGGTTACCCCTGATATGGCTCCAGGCCCGGCCCGCATCCCGAATTGGATGCCCCCCCCTTCCAGGGCCGGCCCGGCGGCCGTGGAACAGGCTAAGATTTTATCTCCAAAGGCCAAAACTATTTCGCCATTGGTGCCGGCATCCAAAAGCAACCGGGGAGGGCCCGGGACATCCATACCGGCCGCCAGGGCCGCGGCCACCGTATCGGCACCCACATAGGCCGAAACCAAGGGCAGGATTTCCAGTCTGGTATGTGAAGGAACCGTTAATCCGGCCTCAAGGCCGGTTAAGGTGAGGAGGTCTGAGAAAACCGTGGTGAAGGGGAACCCCGCCAGCCCCTGGGGATTTATTCCTAAAAAAAGGTGCATCATGGAAGGATTGCCCACCATGGTGACCAGGTGAATATTTTCTTGAATCGACGGATTATCGGCGGACAGCTGGTCAATAATCCCATTGATGGTGGCGGCCGCCCTCTTCTGCAGGGTCGCCGACCCTTCCGGGTGCTCCTGGGTAAAACTCAGACGGGAGATCACGTCCGCGCCGAAGGAGGATTGTTTATTGAGGGCCGCCCCGGAGGCCTTTATTTGACCGGATTCCAGATCCACCAGATAAACGGCAACGGTGGTGGTGCCCAAATCCACGGCCAGACCATAGCTCTTGAAATCTTCCTCTCCGGCCTCGACCGTCAGGATTTCGTTATTGAAAAGAGCGAAGGTAACTTTAAAGCCCGCTTTTCGGATCAATCTGGATATTTTTTTTAACGTCTCCAAACCGGGTTGTTTTATCTCAGGCAAAGACCTGGTTATTCTCTCCCAATCGGAGGCCGTATCTTTTGCAGAAGGGGGATCAAGCTCTACATATCTCTTTTTGACCCTTCCCTCGAAACCACTTAGATTCGTCCCTCCTATCTCTTTACCCCTCAGCCCCCGACTTATCGGTTCCTGGCTGACCAGGACCACCATCCCTTCCCGAACCTTTGTCTGGCAGGCCAGGCGGATCCCCTCCTGGATTTCTTCAGGAGTTAGTAACTGTTTTTCCCTTTCAGCGAGTTCCGCAACTTCATTCGAAAGGATTTTTACCCGGCACTTTCCGCACTTCCCTTTGCCGCCGCAAATGGAATCGACTTCCAGCCCGGCCCATTGGGCCGCTTTTAAGACGGTAAAATCCAAGGAGACCGGGACCGTCAGATTTTGGGGTTCGAAGGTGATCAACACCCGACCGGTCATAGGTCGATTGTTCCCTTGGGGTTGGAATATTTTCGATCGTAAAGGGTTGGGTCATAGGGTGCGCGACGTCCGGGGCATTTTTCTCGGGGACATAGCAAACAGGATTGAAAATCCTCGGTCGTGGGGAAGATGATCCCGGAAACGGAATGAGTGGGAGACATCATCATACTGGGCAGCAGGGTCACCCCCACGGCCGCCCGGGTGTCTCCCAAAAGGTTGAAAAGGGCCTCCTGTTCGGCCAGGGGGAAATCTTCCAGGGACCCCGGATTTTGCTGGGAGGTCCGGCCGGGGTGGTATCGTTCTTCCAGATGGCTTCCAACGGCTTTGATAGCCTTTCGGAGGGCCGCTTCTTTGACGGCTTCGGACCAGAAAGCCATCAGAACATCCTTCTGACTCCTGGCCCATTCATCTAATTCCACTCCGCAGGTGGCGACATAGAGAAAGATCCGGTGGGCCAGGCGCAAGTTTACGGTGAGGACCCGGCTTCGGAACCATTTCCCCGCCACCTTGACCGCTTCCTCAGATCGATCTTCGATATACACGGTCCGGACCATGGCCCTGGGGCGGGCTATGAGTTTGGCCTCATCGATCAGGGTCAGAAAACGGGAGAGACTCGGGCTGTTTTCACGAATCCTCAACCGGCGTTTTAAGAAATCGATATCGGCGTTGAACGGAATATCCTTTAAAATTTGGGTTTCCATAATTTCCCATATCCAGCTCAGGGCCGGTAATTCTTGCCGGTCTCCACAAAAGCCACCAGGTTTTCCCGCTTGACATCCACCGGGCACTCGCAGCCTGAAGTGAGCATGAATCCGCCCCCCTTGCCCACTTCTTTGATAAGCTTTTTGCAATAATCCGCCACTTCCTCCGGTTTTCCCAATGAGAACAGGCTGGCCGGCACGTCGCCGCTGATACACATATGGCCGTCGAGGATCTCCTTGGCCCGAAAGATGTTGGTGGTGCTGTCCAGATCGGCCACGCACTTACCCCTGGGCAGTTGTTTGAAATAAGGCAAATTCTTGCTCCAGTCGGTATCCAGGTGCAGCCAGGGCAGGATGCCTTCGGCCACGAAGGCCTCCACGTAGCGTTTCAGAAAAGGCCATTCGAAACGCTCAAAAATTGGCAGGGGATAAATGGCTCCCGAACCCCGCTCCAGGACGATGAAGGCCATTTTCCTCGGCCTGTCTTTAAGCATTTCCACGGTATTGTCGATCAGGTCGTCGCAGGCCTTCTGCATGGCCTTTTCCACCTTGTCCGGAACCTGGCGCAGGTCTTTGGTGAATTCAATCAGGGTGCGACTCAAAGAAAAGGCCATCAGGACCGAGTCCACGGCCGCGCCCATCATCATCGGGACCCCCTGCTCCTCGGAGATTTTCAGATCTTCGTTGAATATTTGATTTCCGTAGCGCTGGGTTTCAACCAAATGGGAAAAGGGCCGGCCGCCCATCTTTTCATAGTGCTCTTCCCAAAAGGCGTTCCAGCCCAGGGCGGCTATCTTATCGTAGTCCTCCCGGCCGAAAAGGGGACGCTCATCAATCTGGACCAGATCATTTTCCGCGAGCTGCTTGCCGGGGATGAGATTTCTTACCGGCGCGCCGGTCAATTTGCCGGGCAGCTGGTCGTAGTAAAAGTTTGGTTTACAGGCAAAATCGTAGCCAAATTCATGATAACATTTTATGATTGCTTCCCGGGCCTTGGCATGGTCTTTCCAGGCCTCGGCCTGTGACATTCCGCATAGTCTGGCTGCCGCCGTGACCAAAATGGGAAAGACCGGAGCCCGGTCCACCTCGGCGATACGGATCGCCGCCTCGTACCTGTCAAAAACGTTCATCGTATCCTGAGCCATTTTCTTCACACTTTCTTCTCTTCGATTCTAACATGGCGAATATGAGAAATTATCTCTAACTATTACGAACCGAGTACTGGAGTACTGGAGTGCTGGAGTAATGATCTAAAAACCGGTACTCCAACTTTCCAGTATTCCGATACTCCAATACTCCTTTACTCCAAATCAAGATATTTAAATCGTTCGGGATTAACAAAAATTTCAAACCTGACTGGTGAGCTTTAACCAGCGCCGACAAAGGTCTTGCACTGATTCAGGCCGTCCATGGCATCGGTGGTGAACCCGTCGGCCCCGATGAATTCTTTCACCGTGGCTGTGACCACCCCGCCGCCCACGATAACTTTTAGGGAAGCCCTCAGATTTCGGGCTGAGAGGATATCCATCACTTCCTTCATGGGGGTAAAAGCGGGGGTGATCAAAGAAGAAAATCCGAGAATATCGGGTTTGAACTCTATAATTTTCTCGACAAAGGTTTCAACCGGTACATTCACCCCCAGATCAAGGACCTCAAAGCCGTTTCCCCGGGCCAGGGAAGCGAAAATATTCTTGCCCAGGTCGTGAATATCCCCCTTGGGGGTGCCGATCAAGATACGGCCTATAAAATCACCTTCCTCCGCGCTCAGAAAAGGCATAAGAATACCCATGGAACGATTAAACAGGTCGGCACTCAGCATAAGATCGCTCAAATAATATTCTTTGCCATAGCGCTCTCCCACCAGGGTCATTCCCTTTTGCAGTTCCTTAAGTAAGGAGAGCGGGGATTCACCGCCTTCCAGGCGGGTTTTAAGTGTCTCCAGGACAAAATCCTCATCGAAATCGGCCAGGGCCAGGAATAACTCTTTAGTCACGTTCTTCCTCCTTTAATGATTCAAGGTTCATGGTTCAAGGTATGAGAGGTCCGGGTTTCCTTAAACCTTATACCCTGAACTTATACTTTTTTCCATCTTTTATGGCGTTTCAAGGGCCGGTGGGTTTAAGAAAAATTCTAGAATCAAAGACCCAGATAGACCTTTCTGATCCGTTCCTCCCCTTGGATGATTGTTTTTGAGAATTCATCATAACTTAAAATCAAAAAAAGGGTCAAGGCGTTATTGTTGAAATATCAAAAGTTTTCTGGATTTTTCAATCTCGCCCACCGAAATGAAAAACAGGGGTGTTTTTTTTCATCCCGGATTTATTAAGGGTTTCTCTTTTTGGCTTTACTTGTCACCCGATTTGTTTTTTCTATTTCATTATAATATTGAAGCAGGTATTATGTTTAGCATTACAGAAACATAAGGGAAACGGTTTTAAAAAAAGATAGGTGACCGGGTGTCCTGGTCGATCTGCCGGAACATTTTGAAAGCCGAAATCATGAATAATGGGGAAAACAGTTAGTTGAACGGGGAATAAGGGGACTCTATGTTTATAGTTATCGGTGAACGGATCAACGCCACCCGGCCATCCATCAAGGCCGCGGTTGAAAATCGTACCATTGAAACCATCAGGCAGGAAGCGACTCAACAAACCCAGGCCGGGGCCGATTATCTGGATATCAATGCCGGCAGTCGTCCCGGACGGATCAGCCAGGATATGATTTGGCTGCTTGATGTCGTTCAGGATGCGGTATCCACGCCTGTCTGCCTGGATAGCCCGGACCCGGCCGTACTGGAGGAAGTCTATCAAAAAGTCAGGCAACCGCCGATAATCAATTCGATCAGCCTGGAAAGCGGCCGCTTTCAATCCATGCTTTCTTTCTTGAAAGGAAAGGACTGTTCCATCATTGCCTTGTGTCTGGATGACCAGGGCCTGCCAAAGACGGCCCAGGAAATCATCGATCGGGCTGGTGTTTTGATTGCAGCCTTGGAAGACGTCGGCTTCGATCGAGGACGGATCCACCTCGATCCCTTGATCTACCGGTGGCCACCGATATCAAGGCCGGACAAAAGGCCATTGAGGCTATTCAGGGAATTCTGAAAAAGTACCCGGGAGTCCACATCACCTGCGGCCTTTCCAATATCTCTTATGGATTGCCCCTGCGCAAGGCCATCAACCGCATTCTTTTGCCGATTCTGATGACCGCCGGGCTGGACGGTGCCATTTTGGACCCCTTGGATGATAAGATCATGTCCACCCTGCTCATTTCCAAGATGCTTCTTGGCCAGGACCGGTTTTGTCGCCAATATACCCAGGCTGCCAGGGCAGGACGAATTGGTTGACGATCCTGTTGGGCCAGAAGCCAAACAAAAATAAGACCTCCTTGGACCTTAGTATCGAAAGTTAGAGATAAATCCTCAAGTTTATAGCGTAAGAATCTAATTTTAGTGGACCCATTAAGTCGACAACTCCTGCCGAAATTTTGTGTGGAGATTTTATTCGAGTTCAACTATGTATGTCGTTATGTTTGAATCAGTGTAAAAAAATTTTTAACTATGGAGGGAGGAAAACTGAAAATGCCAGTCGAAACAATGAGTCCGATGGAAAGAATGGAAGCGGCTATCCGATTGGAACCGCTGGACCGAATCCCTTGTGCGCCGTTAATGGATGTTTTTTTCCCGGCAAAATATAAGGGTTATAATATGATTGAAGCCATCAGGGATTGGGAAAAAGGATTTCATTCCATCACCGATGTTTATGAAGAAGTCGGCGGCTGGGACGGCATGATCTTGCCGGGGTACAGTATTCCAGCCACACCTCATATCTATTCGGCTGTCAGCCCGGGTAAGAATATCTATCCCGGTGCGGGTCTTGACGCGGATCAGCCGACTCAGTTTGTTGAGGCTGAAGTATTAAAACGCGAAGATTACGACGATATCATTAATCTCGGTTGGAACGGTTTCCTGATGAAAAGGAAAAACGAGTATAACCCTTGGGACGATGACCGGATTATCAAATGGACCCAAAAACAGATGGAAAGATACAAACATGAAATAGCCTACTGGAAAAACAAGGGGGTCCGAAGTCTGAGCGGAGCTTTTGCCCGATCGCCGCTGATGGCTCTTTCCACATCGCGTTCTTTGATGGAGATTACCAGGGACATCTATCAGATACCGGATAAACTTGAAGCGGTCATGGAAGCCATGATGGATGACATGATTGCGAACGCCATCGAGGCGGCGAAACTCAGTGGCGAGCCGGGTGTATTTTTAGTGATGGAACGCGGCGGAGGATTTTTTTATCCGCTGAAAATATATGAACGATTTGAATATCCGCATATGAAACGAATGGTCGAGGCCTTTGCCAAGGAAGGGTTTATCACGGTCATGCATCTTGATCAGGATTACACCAAAAACGTTCCCTATTTCAAAGACCTGCCGCCCAAGATGGTCGTCGCCGAATTCGACAGCACCACGGATATTTTTAAAGCCAAGGAGATCCTTCAGGGGCACATGTGCATTGCCGGGGACGTGCCCGCGGCTTTGTTATCCTTGGGGACACCGGCAGAAGTGGAAGCTTACTGCAAAAAGCTCATCGATGTGGTCGGTGAAGGGGGCGGCTTTATTTTGAGCACCGGCTGCACCTGTCCCGTGGAATGTAAGATGGATAACTTTAGAGCGATGATAAATACGGCCAAGAATTATTACCCCCATTGAACCGGCCGATTGATTGGGGGCCTTGGGCAGGGGTTAGGAAGGAGAAACAGGCGCTTGTTACATGGGAACCTCATGGGAACTAAAACTAGAATCGTGCTTTTAGCGGGATTTTTAGGCGCCGGTAAGACAACCCTCCTGAATCACATTATTTCAGGAAAAACCGAAATGTCTGGTATTGTAGTAATCATTAATGAATTCGGAAGCATCGGGGTTGACGCCTCATTGATTAAAAAGAAGAACACGGAGGTTATTGAACTTGTTAGCGGTTGTGTCTGCTGTACCCTGGCTACAGATTTAAGGATTTTACTGGATAAGATCTGGAAAACGTATAATCCCCATACCCTTTTTATTGAGGCTTCGGGAGTCGCCGATCCCCATACTCTTATTTCTATGTTCAAAGAAGATGGAATCAAGTCGCAAATCGAATCCTACCGGACGGTCACTGTTCTTGACGCCGGATTTTGGGAGATGCGGTCGATCATGGGAGATATTTTTCGTTGTCAGGTCGATCCGGCGGACCTGATCCTTTTTAATAAGGTCGACCTGTTGGAAGCCGATATAATTGAGCGATATTTAGATGAAGTCAAAGAAATTCTTCCCTACACGCCAGTTGTTCCGACGGTCCGTTGCCGTATCGACCTGGAAAGCGTTTTATGGAGTGACAGCATAAAGAGCCATACTCTTTTTTCCCATGATCATGATAAAGGCCCTGGCCCACAAAAGGCTGACAAAGGTTTTGTAACCCTTTCTTACCAAAATTCCGAACCCCTGGATGAGAGTTGTTTCAAAGAGTTCGTCACTGAATTGCCCTTAAATATATTCAGGATGAAAGGTACGGTTCGGTTTCAGGATCGAACCGTAATGGTCAATTATGTCGGGGGGAAGAATGAATGGACAGACGAGGGAAAGGATAGTGAAACCCGTCTGGTTTTTATAGGCTGGGATGTCGCAAGTGAGAAGACGCTGCTGAGACTAAAGGAATGCCTCTCCAGAATTCAGAATTCAGAATAAGACCCAAACCTTCTTGAAGATTCAACTCCGGCTCCCCTGGGGGAGCCGATAAGTCGACTGGCTCATTCTGAATTCTGAGACCCTGCTCCTGGATTCCAAAATTTCAAATATTTGTTTAGCCTTTAAGCGTCGTATTTTCCTATAATCGCCACGGCCGCGACATTTCGGAAAGGGGCCCCGCCCAGATTATGGGTCAGGCCGAATCTGGGATTCTTGAGCTGCCTTTCACCGGCCCGGCCATTCAGTTGCAGGTACATTTCATAGAGCATGCGCAGCCCGGAGGCACCGATGGGATGCCCGAAGCACTTCAAGCCCCCGTCCACCTGGCAGGGAACCCCGCCGTCCATATCGTAGAATCCATCCAGGACATCCTTCACGGCTTGACCACGAGCGGATATTTTCAGGTCTTCCATGGTCACCAGTTCGGTGATACTGAAGCAGTCGTGAACCTCCATCATACTGATTTCTTTCCGGGGGTTGGTGATACCGGCCTCGGCATAGGCTTTATCCGCCGCCTTATCAGTGGTGACGAAATGTTCCCCTTCCCATTCGTCATACTCGCTTTCATAGCCATTGGAAACGGCCAACTGGAGGGCCTTGACCGAAATGATATTCTTTTTCCCCATTTTCGCGGCGATCTCCGGCGTGGTGACGATGGCACAAGCCGAACCGTCCGACACCCCGCAGCAGTCAAAAAGTCCCAGGGGATCACTGATGATGGGGGCGTTCATGATCGTTTCCATTGATACCGGATTTCGCAAATGGGCCTTGGGATGCTTGGCCCCGTTCTGATGACTTTTCCAGGATACATGGGCAATGGCTTCTTTAAGCAGATCCCGGCTGATGCCGTATTTGGCCCGATAGGCGCTGGCCAGTTGGGCAAACATGCCCGGGGCCGTCATATTGGGAGAGGTCAAACTGCCCAAGGTTATTTTCCCACCGCCGCCGGGTAACCCGCCATACCCCACATCCTTGAGTTTTTCCACTCCCAGGGCCAGGCAGATATCGTAGGCCCCGGAAGCTACGGCATAACTGGCGGCGCGGAAGGCTTCCGTACCGGTGGCGCACATGTTTTCATTTCGGGACACGGGAATGTTCGGCAGCCGAAGCGTCGTCGGCAGAGGCAGGGCGCTGGTGCCGACGCCGAATTCCGGAGAGTTGGTCCCCAGCCAGGCCGCCTGTATTTCGTTTTTCTCAATACCGGCATCGGCCAGACATTCCACAAAGGCCTCCACCATTAAATCTTCACCGTTGCTCTCCCAGCGCTCGCCGAATTTTGAGCAGCCCATTCCCAGAATAGCCACTTTGTCTCTTATTCCTGTAGCCATGTTTTTCTCCTTTGCTTTTAAAAAAATCGTAACATTATTAAACTTATGAAAAAAAATATCTGACAGGATTAACAGGATTTACCTGGTTCTTGCTCAGGCTCCGGAGGCCCCTGAACAACCTCGATCCGCTTCCCGCGGGAATTAAGGCTTCTAGGTGCAGGACGATATGGTTTGCGCCTTTCTTCCGGAAAGGCACAAAAAAACAGGTAATCCTGTAAATCCTGTCTTGAAAAGTTTTGAATTTCAGAAAGCTGAACAGATACAAAAAAATTATTTTTTAAACCAGGTTCGTCCTTTAGCCGGTGGCTCAAGCCTTTCCACTATGAGCGGGAGCGGCTTTCCAGAAATATCCGGTAAAACCGCGTTTAGGATCCTGATAATTGATTCGGAAGGTCATCTTCATGGGTACCCCGACCTCGATATCATCCAGGGAACAATCGGTAAAATCGGTCATGGTCCGGCCGCCGCCCTCAAACTGAATCATGCCGTAGATCGCCGGGGGATCCAATGAAGCCGCCAGGTTATCGGCCGTAAAAGTCACCACCTTGGCCGGTTTGTCGGCAAACTCATATTCTTCCAGGGAATCTACCGCTCCGCAATCCGGTTTGACGCAGATCCGTTTGGCCGGGATCTGGGCCGTTCCACAAACTTTGCACTTGCCCCCGACAAACCCCAGGATATATTTTCGGTTTCGGTATAACGAGGAAAGCCCGGTACGATAATCCTGGTCCCCCCTTCCGCCCAGGTCGGTTTCGATGAGATTATTGTATTGGAGCCATTTAGTATAAATTTCCTCTGTTTTCTTGTTGGCCAGGTATCCGGAAATCCCGGTCCTGGCCGGCAGTTTCAGGATGTTCTCCGTCACCCGAAACATCAGGGCGGTGGCCCCCTGACCGAAACCGGCCACCATTAACAGATCACCGGGTTTGGCTGTTTCCAGTTCTCTGGCCAGCATGACCAGGGGGTGTGCCGCCCCGCACTCGCCTACCTGGGCTTCCAGGGTATCAGCCAACTGAGTCGGCTTGGCGCCCACGGAACCGGCCAGCTTGGCGTTTATCCGTCCGAAAATACAAGGGAAGATCATTTTGGTGATATCCCCCACCGCGATACCGGTTTTATCTATCACGCCTTTGAAGACCGTGGGATAAATCTTGGAGAAACCCTCATCCCTGACCCAGCGTTGCTCCCAATTATAGTCAAATTTCGTTTCTTCACCCCGGTAATGGTCGACAAAGTCGATAGAGGTCGAATAACCGCCCAGATATTCGGCGATCACCTGGTCATCCCCGACCACCAGGGAACCCGACCCGTCTCCGAAAAGCATTTCCTCGTTCGAGGCGGCCTTGGTTCGCCGTTTATCGGAAGCGGTCACCAGGATCCGGTGCTTATCTCCTCCTTTGACCACCTCCAGAGCCGTCATCAGGGCCGTCGTCCCGGCCTTGAGCGAAGAGGCAAAATCGGCAGAAGTGATGTCGTCTCTGAGGTTCAAAGCGGACTTCACGACCCCGGCATTGTCCCGGTCACTAAAAGGCAAGGTGGTCGAGGCCAGATAGACACCATCTAATTTTGTTTTATCCACTCCCACCAGGGCGTCCAGGCTGGACGCCACGGCCATGGTCAGGCAATCCTCATCCCAGTTGGCCATGGCGCGCTCACCTCTGGCCGCTCCGAATAAGGCGGGAGCAAACCAGCCCATGTTCTTGGCCACAGCCGCACGGCTCAACCGCATTCGGGGGATATAACCGCCGAAGGAAACAATTCCAACCATATCAACTCTCCTTTCTGTAGTGTGAAAATAGAGCTCAACATCCAATAAGCTCTGTTTTCATCTTTAGTAGTTTGTGCCCCCCAAGAGGGAGGGGATTCTTCTTACTGGGGATAATACAACTATCCGCACAGATGTCAACTCCCACCTTAAGCCCAATTTAAATCCTCCCTAAGAAAGACCTTTGTTCATAAGGTATGGATTGAGTTAAAAACGCCGAAACAATCGCTTAAAACTCCTCCAGCGATGAACGGTTAAGAGGGATCGCTCGAAAATGCCCCGAACGCAATTCCCTGACCAGGGTCTCCATGGTATGGACGGTATTCTCAAACTCTGTCGCGCAATTTAAAAACCAGACCGGATTGGCAAAATGGGCGTCACTTCCTCCGATTCCCCTCAGGCCGGTTTGCTCCATCAGCCTGGTCGCCTTTTTGTTTTCCTCTCCGGAATTACTGCCGTTCAGCTCTTCGATTATACGGACCTCGTCCAGTTTAATCTCCTTCTTGGTCAAGGCCCGGCCAAAGATGGAACTTCTGAAGGGATGGGCCGGGACGGCGATCCCTCCGCAATCGTTAATGGTTTTAATGACTTTTTGACTATCGAGCATTCTCCGGGATACATCCACCTGTTGGAGAAACCTGGACGTGATTCCATAAAGAAGCAGATGACCAAGATTCGTATCTACTTCAACACCCTGGAAAATCAAAACATCGTCTCTTGCAGCGATTTTCCGATAGGTCATTTGTCGATCATAGATACCATGCTCGGTAATGACCAGGCCGTGGAAGGGATGAAATTTCCGATACCTTTTAATGAGGCGGCAATATCTATCCACGGTTGCCGATGAATCTCCGGAGGCCTGGGTGTGCACATGCATATCAATGATCATGGTTTAGTTCGAAAATAGGATTCACCACCCAACGAGTCTGTTTTCATGATTGGGTGGTGTCACGCCACTGGCGTGGCATGACGGTTTAATACGAAAATAACGTTCGGCGTTCGGCGAAAACAATTTCCTGCATCGTGGTGCCACGCCCCAAAAGGCGGGGCATGGCGGTTTAAAGGCACTAAAAAGTTCCCATCCGGAAATGGCATTTCCTGGTGAGAGCTGTTAGCGGTCAGCTTTCAGAAAACCCCTTAAAAACCTTTTTTGCTGATTGCTGAATGCTGACAGCTATTCGCTCCTTCTGGTTATTCGATACCCACCAACTTCAAACCTTGCCCCAAGGTATTCGGGGCAACATCTATCAGCTCTTCAACCGTCCACCGGCCTTTTTTATAAATGGTCCTTTCCAGCACAGGTTCCGAGTAAAGGCTGATCTCTCCCCCGGCAACGCTGAAGGTCCGGCCACTGATGTTACCGGCCGCCTCGGTGCAGAGGAAAAGGATGAAGGGCGCGATATCATCAGGTTGATTGGCCTCGATCCTTTCCTTGAGGTCCGTTCGGCCGGCCCTTTCCCAGTTGGCGATCAGCTCGGGATTCAAAGTCAGCCGAGTGGCTGCCCCAGGCCTGATGGCGTTGCAGGTCGTATTATACTTGGCCATATCCCGGGCGATCTGCCGGGTAAGCCCGATAATCCCTTCCTTGGCAGACCCGTAATTGGCCTGTCCAAAGGTCGACCCCAGACCGGCCGAAGAAGAAGTGTTGACTATTCGCCCCCACTTCTGGGCCCGCATATGCCGGCTGGCGGCCCTGGCGCAATAAAAATGCCCATAGAGGTGGACTTTCTGCACAATGTCCCATTCTTCATCGCTCATATTAAAAACCATGCGGTCCCTCAGAATCCCGGCATTGTTGACCAGGATATCGATCCGGCCGAAATGGTCCACGGCGGTCTGGATAATCCTCTCTGCACTCCCAACTTCGGAAACGGAATCAAGGCTGGCAACCGCTTCTCCGCCCGCCGCTTTAATCTCATTGACGACCTGCTGGGCCGGAGTGGCATCGCTCCCAACCCCATCGCCGCCACCGCCTAAATCGTTGACCACGACTTTGGCCCCTGCTGCGGCCAGGGCCATGGCCTCGCCTCTTCCAATCCCACGGCCGGCTCCGGTTACGACCGCGACTTTTCCTTCCAATAATTTAGCCATCTGAAATCCTCCTTTTTTATTTTAGTTCGAAAATAGTTTCCGAGTCCAACTTGCCTGTTTTCATGTCTCGGCTTCTTGCCCGACTCCTTCCAGGAGTCTCCTAAAAGATCGGGATCCGGCATCCGAAGGGTATTAATCTGTTATCCAAGGTGGAATTAAAGCCGGGAGGCCGCCCCGATGGCCAAGGTCTCGTTGATGCCGTCCTGAATCATCGAGGCCCGGGCATCCCGAAATATCTTTTCGATAGCATATTCCCGGGATAGCCCGTTACCGCCGAATATTTGTATGGCCTGGCTGGCCACTCTGAAGGCCGTTTCCGTGCAAAACACCTTGGAGGCAACCGAGTACTCCAGGGCCGGGGGCTTTGCTTCGACGATCTGCTGGAAATTATAAACCATCACCTGGCGTGAAAAGGCCCGGGCCGCCTCTACGCCGGCAAACATGTCGAATAGTTTTAATTTAATATTCTGATGCTCAATAATGGGACGGCCTCCCTGAATAAACTCCTGATTTTGAACTGACAATCAGTCTATTGCGGGCTTTTTAAATCAACCCAATGGATTCGAGCCGTTTCCGGCATGAACGTCCTGAAGCAGCTCCCACTCATCGGCGCCGTGCAAGCCGGCAACTACGGTAAAAGGGAATCGGAGTACATTCAGGGGAGCGCCCAGAGGCAGCGCATAGACGGGGAAGATCGGCGGCGCTATGACACTGCAGTGTCCTTTACTTTTAGCATAATTCTCATCGGTGAAAAGGGGATTGAGATCATTGATCGCTTCAGCGAGGTTTTTAATGGCCCCTTTCTCCATATCGAACGGAGGGCCCCAGTCTATCTCGACGCCTATACAGGACTTCATTTGTTCTGTGATCAGGGATTGTCCAGGCATCCTAAATTTTTATCATGGAGAACCCCTGTTGTCAATACGGCCCAAAAACTTACTTTCCCTCCCTCATTGGCAGGAGTGGTCGATTTATCACGTTACAAAAGCGGACAGGACAATCGGCAGACGTCGCATGATCCGGGCGCTCAGCGCTTTCCAGATCTCTCCCTCCAGACGACGGGCCTCATC
>JACQYK010000250.1 GCA_016208255.1 Deltaproteobacteria bacterium
TCCCCTGGCTTCGGGAGATCAGGCCAGATCCTATAGTGGAGATTCATCCGGAAACGGCCAGGAAACACGGTCTCAAGGAGATGGACTGGGTTTGGATCGAATCCCCCAGAGGGCGAATCAGGCAAAAGGTAAAACTGAATGACGGAATCGATCCCGGGGTGGTGGTAGCCGAACACGGCTGGTGGTTCCCGGAGATTAGAGAGGCCGGTCATGGGTGGGATATTTCCAATATCAATTTATTGACCGATGACTCGCACCAGTCCATGGACCCGGTGATGGGGGCGACCAATCTGAGAGTTTTGCTGTGCAACCTAGCCCGCTGCGAATCTGATTAGTTCTCATCCGGAAAAGACTTTTCCGGATGAGAACACTCCGATACTGGCCATCATTTATGGCCAGAAACCCCCCGCTCGGCTTAGCCGAGCTCCTGTTAAGGTCGATGAAATCGACCGATTGAAAAAGGGTTTCTGGCGAGAGCTTCGTGCGGTCCCCGTATGGGGACCTTAATCTGAGGTCGACAAGGTCGACCGAGCGGAAACCCAGGTGTTTCCATCCGGAAATTTGAATTTCCGGATGGAAACTGAATAGGAGTCCGGATCATGGAAAAATTATCAATGACTATCTTTAAAGAAGATTGTTGCGGCTGTCATTCTTGTGAAGTGGCCTGTAAACAGGAACACCATCTCGGGACCGGTCCCCGGTTAATCCGGGTGAATGAAAAAAGCCCCTTTTTTATTCCCGTCTATTGTCACCACTGTGTCAAGCCTCCTTGCCGGGAGGCCTGTCCGGTCGAAGCCATTTTCCGGAATGAAAAGGGAGTGGTGCTTATTAATGAAGAGATCTGCATCGGGTGCCGGGAATGTGTAACCGCCTGTCCCTTCGGGGCCATGCAATTTGATGATATCAAGGAAACGGCTGCCAAGTGTGATCTTTGTCTGGAGAGAATTCAAGAAGGACAGGCGCCGGCCTGCAGCCTGATCTGCCCCACCGGCTGTATTGTCTGGGGGGACACGTCAGAGTTGTTAAGCAGGGTGGCCAATTTTCGAGGACAGATTCGCGTGATTGAAGGTCCAAGGTCCAAGGTGTAAGGTTCAAGGAAAAACCTTAGACCGTACACCTTATACCTTAGACCCATATTTTAGTATCTCCTTGCCCCCTTCCCCTTTTAATGCCCTGGGGGAAGAGAAGCGGTTATCCGTAGACCGGTTTTATTCCCCGGCAGGCAATGACCGGGGTGTAGATAAACCTTCTCGGATTTCGGATATATTCCATGAATTCCTTGTGGAATTTGTTGAAGGAGCCCTGATAAGCCGGGAAATCATAACCTAATTTCGGAAGACCCACCTCACTTTTTTTCACCCAGTTGAAGGCCTCCATCTCGTTTAAAGGCCCATAAATCAAATGATGGGCCGAAACATCCACGGAAATTTTCTCATATCCCAGATCGTAAAAAAAAGAATATAATTTTCTTCCCACCCAGGGATCAAAATCAGCCTTTTCCTGGCTTAGGGCCGTTAAATCCTTCAGGCTTTTTTCCAATTTCTCAGAAAGCCCGTAATGATTAAGGGAATTATGATCCAGGTCGATCAGGCACAAGGTCCCCCCCGGCTTTAAATATTTTGAAATGTGTTGCACGATCTTCAGGCTGCTCGACAGGTAATATTCCAGCAGAAAGCGCACCCAGATAAAATCAAAGGTTCCCAGATCGTCGAGAGAATCACGTACATCCCGGCAGAGAAACCGGACTCCGGGTTTGGTATAATGGCTTTGGGCGAACTCATAGCGGTTCGGGGCAAAGTCCAGACCAACCGCCTCTCCGCCCGGCTGGGCCAAACTATAAAGGACCTGGGTTGTTTTTCCGGAACCGCAGCCCAGATCGGCGATACGCATTCCGGGTTGTATCCCGGCCCATCGGGCCTGTTTTTCAACCACCAGGGGATCGGTTTTCTGGTCCAGACGGATGGATTCTTCCTGGCTTTCCATAAGATAATGATTTTTTGTTTTTCCCTGCGTTTGTTTTTTCAAGAGACTCCTTTTTGCTAATCGGTATTTTGAGAAAAATATATTTAAGCGGTTGGCTCCCGACTTTGTCAAGGGAAATCATATCGGGGTAGTAGGGGCGACCAGCCGGTCGCCCCTACTCCAAGATCATTCCTGCCCTTCCGTCATTTCCATTTTTAATAAGGCCTCCTCCCAGGCCAAGGTAAGCGCATTCACCTCTTTTTCAATACCGGAATAGGCCTGCAGCAATCCTTCGAACTTTGAATTATCTTTATAGGTGTCCGGTTCGGCCAAAAGGCTTTCCATTTTTATCTTTTCGGCAAAGGCCGTTGAAAGCCGTTCCTCCAATTCCTGGATTTGTTTTTTTAAAGGAGCCTGGCGCCGAAAAAGGGCATTCCTTTGTTCGGCCTCTTGACGTCTTTCTTCCTGGGATTTTCGACTGACGGATTTATGAGTCTGGGCTTCTTTTTTTCCCGGGCGGTTTCCCGGCAAGGAATCGAGAGTCGAAAGGCGGGTTTTCCAGATTTCTTCAAAATCCTGGTAATTCCCCGGAAAAAATTCCACTATCCCTTCCCGGATATAAAGTACTTTATTGGCCAAGGCATTGATCAGGTGACGATCGTGGGTGATAAGGCACAAGGTTCCGGAAAAGGATCGCAGGGCTTCCTCCAGTACTTCCCGGGAAGGGATGTCCAGATGATTGGTCGGTTCATCGAAGAGAAGAAAATTGGCCCCTGATAAAAGGATCTTGAGAATGACCAGACGGCTCTTTTCTCCTCCGGAAAGGACGGAGACTTTTTTTTCAATATCCTCTTCTCGAAAAAGAAAGGCCGCCAGCAAATTTCGCAAGGTCCCATAAGTTCGATCACCGGCTACCCCCCGTTCGGTCCCAGGAGGGCAATCCTATCTTCCCGGGTAACTACCAAATCCAGCCCTTGATAGAGGCGGGTTGGGCCAAAGGATTTTGAAACCCCCTCCAACTCCAGCACGATCTTACCCGATCTTTCCGGTTCCGGAAAACGGAAAGCTATCCTCTGTTCAGCGGAGGGAGGCTTGATTCGTTCCATTTGATCCAGGGTCTTGATGCGGGATTGGACCTGTTTGGCCCGGTCTTTCCGGGAACGATTGCGGGCAATAAAATCTTCCAACTGGCGTATCTTTTCCTGCTGGTTGGAAAAGGCGGCTTCCTGAAGTTGAAGCCGCTTTTGTTTTTCAACGAGATAACGGCTGTAATTACCGGGAAAAGAAGTGAGGGACCCTTTCTCCAGTTCAAAGGTTCTTTGAACGACCCGGTCTAAAAAGGCCCGATCGTGGGAAATCAGCAGAAGGGCGGAGGAAGTATTTTGTAAAAAGGTTTCCAGCCAGATCAAAGAATCCAGATCCAGATGATTGGTCGGTTCATCCAGGAGCAGGAGATCCGGTTCACTGAGCAGGAGTCGGGCCAGGGCCACCCGCATGATCCAGCCCCCGCTTAAGGTTTCCACCAGGGCCTGGAAAGAGGGTTCCTTAAAACCCAAACCGGCCAGGACTTGTTTGGCCCGGTATTCCAGGTCAAAGGCTCCCAGGCGTTCCATTTCTGACAGGAGGTGGCTTTGCCTTTTAGCCAGGATCTCGCATTGAGTCGGGTCGGTGGACCGGTCCAGATCGCGGGTAACGGTATTAAATTCAGCCAGGACTTCCTGGACCGAGGTATTGACTTCCATCACCTGCTGAAGGACGGTTCTCCCCCTCAGCTCGATCACGTCCTGAGGGAGATAGCCGATTCGAAGTCCTTTCTTGCGGTGGACCAGACCCTGGTCCGGTTCCATGGTCCCCAACAGGATCTTAAACAGGGTCGTCTTGCCCGCGCCATTGACTCCCACCAGGGCGATTCGTTCCCCGGCATGGATGGAGAAGGAAACATCCTTCAGAATATCCTGTTTCCCATAAAATTTACCAACCTGACTGAGAGAGATCATTTATTTCTTGGTCCGATTTCAGATAATAAAACTTTTAGTTCAGTGGGGTCTTGATCTGGGGCGCTGATTAGAATCCAGGAGTCAGAAGCCAGAATTCAGAATAAAATTAGAAAAATTGTTATGTATTCTTTCTCATTCTGAATTCTGACTCCTGGATTCTGAATTCTAATATTTCAAGTAGTGTTGGGAAATTCTTACTCTTAAGAATCCTACGCCTCGTCCGGGAGTTCCCCCGGAAGAGGAGGCCCCTAACGGGGCAGTTGACTTCGAAAAATTCGCCAAAGCCCATTTTCGTCATTCCGGGCTTGAGTCGTTCGCCTTTGGCGAACTCTGAGCAAAGACTCCCTTTGGGAGTCGGCCGGAATCCAGGAATTTAATTTTTTCCTGGACCCCGGCTTTCGCCGGGGAGACGGGTCAAGGGGGTTCCTTGGTCTAAAAAAGATCGACAAAACTTTGTCGATGTTCAGGCACTAAGCGACTATAATAGGAAAAGGTAACTGAATAATCATTTTTTCCCCTTCTCCAGATACTCTCCCAACAGTTCCCGGGAATGGATATCCTCATGACAATAGGCGCAGAGGTTCTCCCAATTGCTTCCGTCCGCTGGATTATTCAGGTGGTTGCCATCTTTGTGGTGAACCGTTAACAGCTGTCTCTGGGCCGAAGTAAATTCCCGGCCGCATCGGGCACAGATCAAACCGTGCAGGGTCAGGGATCGTTCCCGGTAATTTTCTTTGGAGGGCAGACCGGCCCGGATTTCCTCCACGATTTCCCTGATCGATTTATTTCCGGATTGACCGGGTTTCGGCCCCCGGCGGGAATGCCGGCCGGGTCCGAAGGTCATACGGGCCATTAGCGATAAACTCCTTCCCGAAAAAGTTGTTATCGGATTTGTTTGAAAATAGTTTTTAATCCAATAAGGCTATAGGCTATGGGCAAGAGGCGATAGGAAAATAAAAAACCGGAGAACCGTAAGTCCTATAGCCCCTGGCCCATTGCCTATAGCTCCCCTGTAAGGAATTATCATTTTTTGAGCTGCTTTCAACGGTCTTGAGTGCTTTAGAGTAATTATGGGGAACCATTCAATTTAAAAACCCAGAGCTTGCTGCCCAAAAAATTACTCGAGGTCGTTATAAAAATGGCCGTCAACTGGGCCAGGACCTTATGCCAATGCCCGATATCGACCAGGAGCCAAAGGGTCAGGATATTAATCCCGTAACTGATCAGGGTGATCATGGCATATTTCAGGTACTGGTCCCGAATGGCCTTGATTCCCTGGCCGTGGGTTTTAAAAGTCCATCGTAAATTCAAGATGAAATTGCCGGACATGGCCGCCACAAAGGACAGGGTGGCGGCAATCAAGTAATGTACCAAAAGTAAATAAATCAAGCTGGAATAAACAGCGAGATTAGTTAAAACTCCGCTGCTGCCCACCAGGGCGAAGCGGACAAACTGATTTCCGGTATGTCCGCTGGTCATCAGGCTGTTGACGATATAAGCCCAATGGAGTTTTTCGGAATAACCTTTGAACCGATTCAACGGCCCTCCAAAAACGGGGACAGATGGGCCCGCAACCGTTGCCTGTTTTTTTCCAAAGACAGATCCTTAAGCCTTTCCTTTTGATTGGCAATAATGTTTTTCCGAAGGGCCTCATCCTCCAGGACCAGGGCCATCATTTCGGCAATCTGTTCCAGGTTCTTTTGGGCAAAACCGATCCCGGTTCCACCCAAAGTTTCCGGGATGCCCCCGGTCAAATAAGCCAGGACCGGGATACCGAAGAACATGCTTTCCACCAGGGGGACACAAAATCCTTCGTGCTCACTTAAACAAAGATAGAGTCGGGAGGAGGCGTAATAGGTGATCAGTTCCCGGAAAGAGGCAAATCCGGCAAACAGGACCTTTTCGGATAAAGCCAGCTCTTCAACCATCTTCTTGAGGGCCCGGCTGTAGTTGCCCAACCCGCTGTCGTTGCCGACCAGGATCAGGCGGCTTTCGGGATAAAGACGCTTCTGGAATAGATAAAATACCTTGATCAGGTCTTCGATTTTTTTCTGGGGAACCAGGCGGCCGACATGAAGGATATTGATCTTTCCATCCTGCAGGGTTTTTTTCAGGGTCTCTTCTTGGACGACATAATAATTATTAAAGTCAAGGAAGATCGGCAGAACCCCGGTTTTTCGAAATCCGGCCCGTTCCAGTTCCTGGCGGTTAAAGTCCGATACCCCCAGGGCCAGGTCGAAATGGGGGGCCAGCTTCTTTAGCTCTTCCTGTCCCCATTCACAGCGTCTTTCCACTTCGGCATTGATCCCTTTGAAGAAATGGGAAGGGGTGATGTTGTGATAGATCAGAATCTTTCGATCCGGGAGGCGTTTGACAAACTCTGAAAGTTCAGAGCCGATGGAGAAATGGAAGATCAGAATTTTATCAGGATGACTGACTTCTTGATACTCCCGGAAGGAACGGGTCAAACCGCTTAACTTGGAATGGACGTGCTGGGCATAAATTTCGGACTCGTAGCCCCAGTTCCTGAGCGTTTTTTGGATCCCCAGGACATCGTTGCCGATGGCGTCTCCATAACTGAAATCAGGCAGCATTTGGTGAATGGAAATTGCGGGTTTCCTCTGCCGGCTTTTCATGGATTTCTCCTTTTGACCGGAGTCCGTCGGGTTGGTTTCCAGAATCGGCCGGGTCTGATGGATCAATTGAATATACCGATCGCTGATTAAATCCCAATGAAAATGGGACAATACATATTCCCGTCCGTTTCGGGCCAAAGCCTCGGTCAGCTCAGGGCGTTCCTTCATTTCCAACAGACATCCTTCAAACTCCAGGTAATCTCTGAAAAATAATCCCCCCTGGCTATTCTGACAGTGTTCCACGGTTACCGGACAATGGCCATTGACCAGGACCGGAGTCCCGCAGAGCCAGGATTCCATAATAACGATGGAAAAGCTTTCCATGACTGAAGGCTGGCAAAATAACTCAGCCCCCCCATAGGCGTCATATTTGTCCTGCCTGGATACAAAGCCCAGATCCAGGATGTCCTCTTTCCAGTCGAGGGGGATTTTAACCGGGAGATTGCCGATTAAAAGAAGTCTCAGGTTGGAGGGGACTCTTTTTTTAAAGAGGGCAAAATAGTTCATCAACAAAGGGGTGTTTTTTCCGGCATCCCTTCTTCCGGCATAGAGGAGATACGGATCTCTCATTTGAAACTTTTTTCGAAATCTTTCGGGGTCGGATTGAATCTCGGTATCGATCCCTTCGCCGAAAAGATAGGTCTGATTCTGCGCCAGGCCATACAGACGCTGACCCAGATTCATTTCGAATCGGGTATGAAAGATCAACCCTCGCACCCGGTGGAACAATTCACCCAGGATTTCCAAGTGGGCGTAACCTTCATCATGAAGGCAGGGGATAATAAAAGAATGTTCCGGAAATATCCGGGCTCCGCAGTAAGTGGTACTGAAAAGATAGGGGATAAAAAATAAAAGAGTTTCCGGGCCCTTTCGCCGGATATACTGGTAGAGCAAAGGACTGTTGATCATGTGCTGGAAGAAAAGGTCTTCTTCCGGCCGGGAAAGCTTTTCCCCGGAGAGGATCCTCCGGTTCAGAGAGCTGAAAAGCTCCCCGTTTCGAGGCCCTACCGGGAATCGTTTAACCGGGACCCCATTGAGCAGAGAATCCCCGGCGGGATAAAAATTCCGCCCCCAGTCCCCTTCAAAGTCCTTGACGCAAGTGGTCCAAACTTCCACCGGGATTCCCCGCTGATGAAGATTCTCAACGGTTCTCCGGGCTTCGGCTTCAGCCCCTCCAGGGATATCCGGCCAGTACCAGGGGCAGATAAATGCGGTCTTCATTTGTTCTATTCAGCCTAACAGTCTGTCTTGATCATTGAGTCTATTTGGTCTGCCGGACATGCGTAAGGCGTAAAGCGTAAGGAGCGAGCGAAAAAAAAAATTAACGGACTACACGCCTTGCGCCTCACCCCTTACGCCTTATGTCCCCTGCCTATCGATTTACGCCTCACGCTTATTTATATCCCAACACCGCATAATCCTGAAATCCATATAACAGGGCATTGAGGCTTCGGACGTTTTCATTTAAGATCCGTCCCAGTTCATCCTCATAAGAATCATCCTCCCGCCTGACCATCTCTTTGAGTTTCATCTCTTCGGGGAATGGGGAAACATAGAGGAGTTCCACCTGCCGGAATCCGAGAGATTCCCACAGATAGCGGGCGGCTTCGGGATGAATCGGGTTTTTATGGGAGAGATCCAGATAGAAGGCACCGCTAAAGGTGCTCAGGCACTGGGGATTGATGGTTTCAGCCAGCAGGAGGCCCCCGGGGCGCAGTTTGGTAAAACTGACCCTGACCAGTTCTCGAAGCACCTCGGGGGTCAGGTGTTCAATGACCTGAGATAAAAAAATCCCGCCCAAACTCTGGTCGGACAAACCCTTCAGGTAGGTCAGCCCGTCTCCGGAATCGGCCTCCAGGCCTTTAGATCGGCAATGCCGGACCATTTCCTGGTTGGTGTCCACACCGAAGGCCTGAATTCCGGCCTCTTTCAAAAGCTCCAGAAATTCTCCCCGGCCGCAGCCGATATCCAAAACAGGTCCCCGGTCCTTGAAATAGGGGAGGTAATTCTTCTGTTTCCATTTAATGGCCTCTTCGCTGCCCCGATGCCGGTCTTCAAAGCCCACATATTCCGGTTCCCGGACCCTGTCTAACAAATGGTTTAAAGGGGGGCTTCCTGCGGTCGAAGCATTCTGGATCTCTTTGATTCGGGTCAACACCTCCTCAAAAACATTTTTTTGGGCCTTTAGTTCCTGAGGAATGGTTTCCAGTGACCGGGTCATCTGTTCGCCCTTATCTTCCAGATTAGCCAACTGTTTTTCCAGGGACGACCAACGGAAACGAGAATCCAGGGCCATTTGATTCAACAATCGGACCAGCTCCACATTGAACTCCACCTGGTTTTTAAGGACCATTTGAATGTAAGGTCCGGTCAGTTTCAGAATGACCTTTTTGACTCCGCTAACCAGAGACCCCAGGGTCTTTCGGTGCGAGGAGAGTTCCGGAGGTCTCCGGGTGTCGCAGAGGTAATTAAGCTGGGATAAACGATATTGAATATCCCCTTCCTGGGAATCCGAATCGGATTGAATCTGAAGGGTCATCCGTTCAATTTTTTCCAATTCCTCGGGGGAATAACTCCCGTTTTGTTTTTTTTCTTCAATACGGGAGCGGATACGATCCATAAGAATATTTACGTCCACCGCTGACTTCCCTTGGTTTTCGAGTTCCATAAAATACTTTCCGTTAAATTCATAAAGGGTAAATATAAGGATTTATCCCTGATGCTTTCGAATGGAGTAATGGAGTATGGGAGTGATGGTCAAAAAAATCCATTACTCCATTACTCCAATACTCCAGATAGGTCTTTGGAATGGTCTGGGATTTACAGCACATTTAAAATCTCTTTGTTCCGGTTTCACTCTACGATCCAGCGGTGGGGAATTCGATAAATCCCGGCATCCTTCCTGGGCGACCGGATGGCGAAAGAAAGACAACCACTCTGGTAATCGTAATTATGGCCATCCCGGGCATGAACGGCCACATCGAGAAAATAATTCCCTTCTATCAAATGGACCTCTTCCAGCCTTATCCCGATCCGGCCGGTTTCCTGAAGGGGCGGAAGCACCATTTCGTCCAGATCGGTATTGGTCCCATAGCAGCAGGTCCCTTTTCCATCAAAAACGGCAATTCCAAAAACCCAATCCGGGGGGGGCCGATGAACCTGAAAATTCATTTCTATCAGCAGGTCCTCTCCATCCTGAAAGACGTGCCTCTCCTGCCCCTGGCCATCTAACAACCGGACCCTATTAATTTCGATATCCCCATTTCCCCAGCGATCTTTGGAAAGAACCCTTTCCAAGCCGTTGCAGGTCTCAGCCGATTGTTCTTCCTGAAATCGGGCATTATCCCTTCGGGCGACCTCCTGGCGGTAGGCGTCTATCACCTGCCGGGGCTCTCCCATGACCTGGATGCATCCCGAGTCCAGCCAGAGGGCCTGATCGCAAAACCGTTCGACGGTCGGCAGGTCATGGGTGACCAGGACAATGGTCTTCCCGGCCTTTTTAAAATTGGCCATCTTATCAAGACATTTTCGGGAAAAAGATTCGTCTCCTACAGCCAGGACTTCATCCACCAGCAAGATATCCGGATCGACATTGACGGCCACCGAAAATCCCAAACGTACATACATCCCTGAGGAATAGGTGCGGACCGGCACATGAATAAAAGGTTCCAGTTCGGCAAAACGAACAATCCGGTCAAACCTTTTTTCGATTTCCTTGCGGGTTAATCCCAGGATGGTTCCGTTGATAAAAACATTTTCCCGGCCGGTGAATTCAGGATGAAAACCCGCCCCCAATTCAATCAAGGATGAGACCCGTCCATTCATCCGGACCGTCCCTGAGTCGGGTTTATAAATACCGGTCATGACCTTCAGCAGGGTGCTTTTTCCGGATCCATTCCGGCCGATAACCCCCAGGCTGATCCCTTGGGGAATTTCCAGGTTCAAATTTTCAAAGACCACCCTGGTCTCTTCTTGGGGCTTGCCCTTCAGGGAAAAGGGATGCAGGAGCATGGATTTCAAGGTAATATAATCCCGCCTTAAGGCGGTTTGTTTAAATCTTTTGGAAATCCCTTTTAAGATGACGGCGGGGGGCATTGAGGGCTATACTTTCTCGGCAAAAATTTCTTTGTGGTGTTCAAAAAAGACCATTCCAATCCCCAGGAAAAGCAGGGACAACCCCGTAAAAACTGAAAGAATCCTTAGGTCCGGATGACGGTTATAAAAAAAAACATCCTGGTAAGCCATGGTGATTTGAGCCATGGGGTTGAACAGGACCCATTTATTAAATGGACTGGGGACCTGGGAAAGGGGATAAAGGATGGGCGTTAAAAAAAACCAAAGGGTCAAAAGATTGGACAGAATATGCTGGACATCCCGGAAAAAAACATTAACCGCGGCCAGAATCAAAACCAGCCCTTCAATAAACAGCAAATGAATAAAAATTATGATCGGCAGCCAGAGCAGGGGCCACCCCTGATAGACCCCCATGGCCCAAAGAAATCCAAAGAGAATCGGAAAGCTCAACAGGTAGTTTATCAGATTGGACAATATCTTAACGACCGGCAGAACCTGACTGGGAAAGAGGACCTTGGTAACCAGACTGCCGCCGGCGGTGATCGAATTGGTTCCCTCCAATAAAGAGCTGGAAAACCAGATCCAGGGGAGCAAACCCACAAACATGAATCCGGCATAATGTTCTACCTGAATTTTTAGATAAAAATTAAAAACCAGGGCATAAACCCCCAAAAGTAAAAGGGGATTCAGAAAAGTCCATAAGAACCCAAGGAATGATCCCCGGTAGCGGGCTTTCAGTTCACGGATCACCAGACTGTTTACCAGAGTTCGGTAATGAAACAATTCCTGGAGATGTTGGAGGATCAGTGAGGACATATTTTTTTTCTAAGAATTCAGAATCCAGGAGTCAGGAGCCAGAAGAAGAACCTAAAAAAAATTTCAAGGATTGGTGTACTTAAGAGTCGTTTCCCATCCGACATTCTGGATTCTGACTCCTGGATTCTGAATTCTGTTTTTAGTAGGCTTCCTTGCTGAGGATTCCTTTCCAAAGGGTTTTGATTAAAATCTTGCTATCCAAGGGGAGAGACCAGTTTTCAATATAGTAGAGGTCGAATTCGATCCGTTTTTCCAGGGAGGTGTTTCCCCGCCAACCGTTAATCTGCGCCCAGCCGGTCATGCCGGCTTTCATTTTATGACGCAACATATACTTGGGGATCTTATCTTTGAAACTTTGAATCAGTTCCGGGCGCTCCGGCCGGGGCCCGACCAGACTCATCTCCCCTTTGATGACGTTTATAAGCTGAGGAAGCTCATCCAGGCTCACCTTTCTTAATATTTTTCCCAACCTGGTTCGTCTGGGGTCTTCCTTTTGAGCCCAAACCGGGCCGGTATCCTTTTCCGCCCCTACTACCATGGAACGGAATTTTAACATTTCGAAAACATGGCCGTCGAGCCCCATGCGGATTTGACGGTAAAAGATCGGACCTTTCGAGGTGACCTTGATCGCCAGGGCAATCAATAAAAACAGAGGAGAAAGAATGATCAGAACCAGGCTGGCTACAATAATATCAAAAGACCTTTTCAGAATTCGATTCCAGCCAACCATAGGGGATTCCCTTAAATTGATGAAAGGCAATCCCTCAAATTCTTCGACGCCCCCCCGCAGACTGATAAACCGATATAAATCAGGAACAATCTTGATGTCCACCATTTCGTTGCGAATCCGGTTCAGGAGTTCTTCCAGTTTTTGATGAGCGGTTAAGGGCAGGGCGAATATGACCAGATTGATCCCCCAGGTCTGGATCACCTGGTCAATCTCCTCGTACAATCCCAGGACCTTGATCCCCTGGATTTCAGTCCCCACCCTTTGGGGCACCCGGGCCAAAAATCCTCTGATCTGAAGACCCAACTCGGGATGTTTCTGGATGGTCGCGGCTACATTCTGAGCTAATTCCCGGACGCCAACAATCAAAACCCTTTCCGATCTCAGATGCTTTTTTTGCAGGATAATATAATAGCCTTTGAAAAAAAAACGGCTCAAAGAGAGGAACAAAATATTCAGGAGACCGAAATAGAGAAAGACCAGACGGGAAAATTCAGTCCTTTTAAAGAAAAAGGTGATAAAGACCAGGATCATCAAGGCTATCAAATTAGCCTTAAAAAGGGCCATGATTTCCTGAGTTCGAGTGAAAAAACGTCGGTAAACACCGGTTAAATGAAGGGTCCCCATCCAGATGCCCAGGGCAAAAACAAGCAGGATCAGATAGTCGTCTAAAGAAGGGATGCCTTTGGTAACCGGAATAAAAGGGGTGTAAAACCGCAAATAAAAGGCCGCAATCCAACAAACCGTGAGGATGATGAAATCGTTAACAATAAGTAAAGATTGAAATAACTGCAGTCTTTTTTTAAACATGATTCAAAGGCCTCTCCACGGTTTAAGGGAGAAAGGAAGATCAGGCAGGAAGAAAACACTATAGGGGCTTTAGTCCCCTCGAGCCTTTTCCATGGCCTCTTCTCTTTTCTTGCAGTCAATACAATGGGTTGTTACAGGTCGGGCCTTTAAACGCTGTTCCGAGATGTCCTCACCGCATTTTTCACAGATCCCGAAACTTCCGTCTTCAATCCGCTCCAGGGCTTCTTCAATCTTTAAAATGAGTTTGCGTTCCCGCCCCCTGATTCTGAGCAAAAAATTGCGGTCCGATTCCAGGGTGGCCCGGTCGGTTGGGTCGGGGAAATTTTCTTTGGAATCCGTCATACCGCTGACCGTTCTTTGAGCTTCCAGAATCAAGACGCTCCTTTGCGCCTGAAGGAGTTTCTTGAAAAAAGCAATTTTTTTGGCATTCATTACTTTTCTCCCATCCCTTTACTTCATCGTTACCTGAGATAATCTCTTCCTTAAGTAAATCCCGCTTTTCCCGCCTGATTTTTTTATCAAACCCAGATCCGTAATCTGAATCCCCCGGTCAACGGCCTTACACATATCATAAACGGTTAAAGCGGCGGCGGCCACGGCCATTAAGGCCTCCATTTCCACCCCGGTTCGGTCTGTGGCCTCAACCTGAGCTACTATATCCACCCGGGGGGGGGCCTGCCCCAGGGAAAAGGACAATTCCACTCCGGTAATCCGAATCGGATGGCACATGGGAATCAAATCATAAGTCCTCTTGGCTGCCAAAATCCCGGAAACCTTGGCAACGCTCAGGACATCCCCTTTTTTGAGAGAATTATCTTTTATCCTTCTTAAGGTTTCCGCTTTAACCCTGACGGTCCCCGAGGCTATGGCCTTCCTCCTGGTTATCTTCTTAGTCCCGATATTAACCATTCGGGCTTGGCCCTTGGAATCCACATGGGTCCAGCCCTTCGAAACAGGAACGGTTGCCCGGCTGACAGGCTTGTTAGTGGAGGGCTTTTCCGCCTTTTTTCCCACGATCCTTGCCTTCTATTTCTTTTTTCCCAAGATTTAAATCCATTTCGACAGGAACCTCCACTTTCCCGGCGGCAATTTCCCGGAGGGCCACAACCACTTCTTTGTTTTTGGACTGAAGGGCAGGGGCAGCCCCTGATCGTAGTTGTTTAACTCTTTGAAATGCCAGGTGAATCAATGAAAATCGATTAGGAACTTGCTCGAGGCAATCTTCAATGGTAACTCGGGCCATTTCTACTCCTTCCTAAAGTCATCTTTCTTAATTAAATTTTTATGTATAACTCATTTTTAAGCAAATGTAAATTGTTTTCTTATAAAACATCGAGACTTTAAATTGAATAACTTCCCTTGCAAAAACTCCTTATTTTTTCTATAATTTAGTTCATTTCCGTTTATCGCTTCTTGACTGGTCTCTTCGGTTGAACACAAGTCCAATTTTCATGACCTGATATCGGGCCGATATAGAAAATTAATCAACTAAAGGGGTGGTTAACCAAAATCATGATCGCCAAAACTTTCAGCAGTGCCATTTCAGGGATTGATGCTTACATTGTCCAGGTCGAAGTCGATATTGCCAGGGGATTACCGGCCTTTTCCACGGTTGGATTGCCGGAGGGGGCGGTACGGGAAAGTAAAGACCGGGTCAAATCGGCCATCAAAAATTCCGGATTTGAATTTCCCAGCCACCGGATTACCGTCAATTTGGCCCCGGCCGATATAAAAAAAGAAGGATCGGCCTTTGACCTTCCGATAGCCATCGGTATTCTGGCCGCTACCGACCTCATTGCCTCGTCGGTTCTGTCTTCTTACCTGATCTTGGGGGAGCTTTCCCTGAATGGGGAAATCAAACCGATTCGCGGTACCTTACCGACGGCCCTGGCGGTCAAGGACAAGGGCTTTAAAGGTCTGATCGTCCCCGAGGTCAATGCCCTGGAAGCCTCGGTGGTGGAAGGGATTGAAATCATCCCGGCCAGGACCCTGGGAGAGGTGATTGAATTTTTAAAAGGATTCCCCTCAATCGGACCACTCCTTCCGGATCAAAACCGTCCTTTTTTTCTTTCTCAAGATTATCCTTATGATTTTAATGAGGTGAAAGGTCAGGAGCAGGTCAAGCGAGCCCTGGAAATAGCCGCAGCCGGGGGGCATAACATCATCATGGTCGGACCTCCCGGTTCCGGTAAAACCATGCTGGCCCAGAGGCTGCCCTCTATTTTACCGGACCTGACCTTCGAAGAGGCCCTGGAAACCTCTAAGATTTACAGTGTCATCGGACTGATGCCGGCCGATCAGGCCTTGATTACTTCCCGACCTTTCAGGTCCCCTCATCATACGGTTTCTGACGCCGGCTTGATTGGAGGCGGGCAAATCCCCCGTCCCGGTGAAGTCAGTCTTTCTCATAACGGGGTCCTTTTTTTAGATGAATTGCCTGAATTTAAAAAAAACGTCCTGGAAGTCCTAAGGCAGCCCCTTGAGGACGGACGGGTCACCATTTCCCGGGCCATCACCTCCCTGACCTATCCGGCCCGATTTATGATGGTTGCCGCCATGAATCCCTGTCCCTGCGGTTTTTTATCCGATCCGCAGCGGGAGTGTCATTGTACTTATCCGCAAATCCAGCGTTATAAATCCTGGTTGATAACAATGCGGTCGGTGATGTTTTCGATGATTTTGCGTTTTTCAATAGGTTGGAGGTCAGGCCAGCGGGAATAGAGGTCTCTGGCTTCGTTTAGGATCTGATCACTGGAGAGGTATTGGATTTTGAGGAAGTCTATCTCTCCTTGGAGTTCCGGGATCTGGTCGGTTATTTGTTTAAGTTGTTCCTCCATGGGTTTGTGTCTTTGCCCAAAGCCTTCCGATGTGATTTCGTCATCTATATATAGCCTGTAAACCTTGTCCATTTCGACTCTGAGTTTTTTCTCTTCCCCTATTAAGGTATTCAGAACCCCTTCCTTGTCCTTAATCACCTGATCGGCATTATTCAGATAGTTGCCAATCTCATCCGAAGAGAAAAAGAAGTCCTTAAGCTGCTGGTGGAAGATCCCCTCCAGATCGGTGGTTTCAATCTTATTCCGGCACTTCTGGCAGATGTATTTTGGAGAGTTGGAGGGAACGTACATTTTATTAAAGCTACCCGTACATTCACAACCCACCACCCCGGTAAATAAATGAGCCGCCTTGCGGGCGGGTTTATTGTATTTTTTCTCTTGTTCATCCAGGATATAGTTGCAATGGTCCCAAAGCTCCTCAGGGACTATAGGCTCAACCTGAGTAATCACCCAGTCCTCCTGATTCTTTAAAACCCATTTTTTATTATCTCCAAGGCTCCTGGTATAGTTGGCCTTATGGAGTCCTTTGGCCGTAGAATCCCGGAGTAGCCTCCCTATGGTCGTATCGGAAAACTTGCCCCCGTTCCTGGTCCGGTGACTGCCTTGTTCAGGAGTCGGGCTACGGTCTTTTTTCGCTGGTGTTCTAAAAAGAGTTCGTGGAGGAGCTTCCGTATGGGGGCTTCCTGGGGATTGGGAACCAGCTTTTTATCCTTCCACTGGTAGCCCAGAGGAGCCTGACCGCCTAAGGGTTTGCCCAGCTTGGCCCGGATCGGGACGGAAGCCGCTACCCTTTCGGCGATCTCTTCTCTCTCCCATTGGGCCATGGCGGCGATCATAGTATAGAAAAGCCTTCCGGCCGGGGTGGAGGTGTCTATGGCCTCTTGGAGGGAGATCAGGTCGGCATTGTGCTCACGGAATATATCAGAAAATTCTAAGAGTTCTCTGGTGTTGCGAGCTAATCGGGCTAATTTGGAGAAAATAAGGGCCTGGATATGGCCGGTCCGGATGTCATGGAGCATACGCTTGGTTTCCGGGTGTTCAATGACCGATTTGCCGCTGACCGCCTCCAAGTGATAGACCTCTTTGACTTCCCAGTCCTTGGATTCGGCGTAGGCCCTGGCCCGCTTTTCATGATGCTCCGGGCTTTCGCCTTTGGCTTGGTCTTCGGTGGAGACCCGGATCCAGATGCCGACAGGTTTGGTTTTGCTCATAATCTACCTCTTTTATTAAATTGTCCTTTATATTAACAACAAGATTTAAATAATAAAAGGACAAATTCGTGGGGAAACATAGATGAAATCAGAATGAGCCAGTGTGAATTGAAATTTATGCAGAATAATTAGAACTCGATAATCAACACCCTTTTTGTGATTTGAAGCCCTAATTTTTCCCAAGGAAGATATTTTACTTAATAATAACCTTGAATTACGAAACCCCCTTTTACCAATCAAATCTCAGCAATTTAAAAACAGGTCAAATTGTTGAGATCTGGTTGGCATAGCGGATTGATAGCGAGTTTTTCTCGTCGTTTCTTTTAAAACTTAAAACAATTAAACGACTTGATAAGCCAGCAATGACCAGACATAGTTAGCGAAATATCCGGCCACTGAACGTGGCAAAGACGTGATTAGCCCGTAAAACATCTTTAAACTTCTGAAATTAAACTCTATCAGCACTCGGGTTTTGTACAAATACTCTTGAAATTTCGTCATCAGTTTTCTCATATTTTTTCTCGGCTTAACCAGCAGAATCCTTTTATGCTCTTGATAGAATTCTGCCGATAATTTCTTGGAAACATAACCGGCATCGGCAATGAATATGCCCGCTAGCTCCCGGCTTAAAGGAATGACCATTTTTCTGTCATCCACCTTGCCCGAAGTGAACTTTACAGCTAAGATTTGTTTTTTAAGATCAGCGATTAAATGCATCTTTAAGCCAAAATATGTCCCTTTGCCACTGTTGCCGAAGCTGGCCAATCCTTTCATTGTCTTGTGTAAATTAGCGTTTTTAAACAGACAAACTGGAATATCGGTGGAATCGATATGTTTTACCGGATGCTGGCTGTTTCTATTGATTCTCATTAACAGAAAAAGAATGATGGCTCCGAGATTCGCAAAGCGATTAAGATTAACGACCAAGGTTTTGTAGGAGCAGTCCGGTTTTAATATTTCATGCAGAGACTTTTTAGTGGCGATATTGTTTTTTTGTTTAAACAAGGCCAAGGATATTATCTGATTGATTGTTAACGCTAATTTTCGACCCGTCTTTTTTGCAAACTTATCGAATTTTAATTGTTTTGAGAAAAAGCTCACCACCTTCAGGATTTTGTTGTATAATGGGATTACCACTTTCATGGTGGTGGACCGTCAGCTTTTTAATATGGCTTGACGGTCTATCTATATTTTACACCATTTAAGAGGTTTCGTAATTCAAAGTAATAAAAGAAGGGTTACTCACTTTATAATAGGAATAACCCTTTTAAAATTTTGACAAGCTGTGTTTGAATCAAAGATCAAAAATTTAAAAAAAGATCGAAAATCTTAGGCCTCATAAGATCAATATTGGGGTAGAAAGCCGGAAGCCGATCCATATCGGGGATCTGGGATGCTAACATCCGTCCCGAACTCCACTTTTTGAAAGTTGAAATTAAAGAAAGGAGTTTCAGAGAAATTGTCGTCTAAATCCGGAGCGAATTCATCACCAGGGCAATCAATGTCCAGTTCTTCTCGGCGGACAAGCCTTTCAGGGTGGGTTAGGACAATGGAACCGACAATAAGGCTTCCGAAACCAAATTCATTCGCTCTGAAGTTCGCTCGCACCTGACTAACAGACCGACCGCGATGGCACATTCCGAGTTGTCCAGCAACGATGAGAATATCCCCCTTCTGAGTCTTGGTGATCAGATTAAGTGCAAGGGCGGTGCGGCTGTGGAGCCGGAATTGTCCCGGTATTAGTCGTCCTTCGCTGTAGTTGTAGAACGGCCGGGAAACCGCGATCTCCTTGTGAATGAACTGAACTGCACGGATATATTCCTCGGCTGGGTTAGTGACTTTCGGGAAGGCATTTAGAGCTCTGGGGGCCGCAGTTGCAAACCAGCCTGTCCATTTCAGTGCCTCCTCAGGAACGAATGATTCAAGAGGAGGTAGTTTTTTGGCAAACTCGAAAGCCCTACTCGGATCAAGGTTAAGAACCTCGGCGAGTACTTTGATTTGGTATTCAATCGGCATTGGTCCAATGTATTCTTTGGGGTAATCGTAGTTGGGCTCAACCTCTAAACCTTTAAATTTGCCAACGCGGTTCTCGGCGATAAAGTTGGCAATTAGATCAGCGAGACCGGGATCATCATTTACGAGTTGAGCTTCTTTCTCAGAAAGAGAGGCTTTGTTGTATTCCGCCTCGACGATAGAGATAAACTTACTGGCTTTTGGATCTTTGATGGTACCAGTACATTGTGAGGGAGCATATGTTTTCATCGGAGCAAATCTCCTTTTCTAATGCGAGATTCGCTCTCGCTGTTGCGGCTCCCTCTTACATATGAGGCAGCACGATAAGCCCTCCGGGCACATTGTGCTACCTCATAATAATAAGTTGGTTTCATTTTAAAGAACAGTGCTAATTTATTGATAACAAAAGGAGACATGTTTAGTCAAGATATTGACATGAATTTTTTCTTAGCTCTTAATGTCAGCTTTCCCCCTTCTTTTTTTCTTGACATTTCCCTTTTCCATATTTAAATTCTCACAAGTTACTTATTTTGATTTGTAATTTGATCAGGGGCATAAAAAATATTGAACTCTCGTAACTCACACACATCGTCGCCAGAAGAAAAAGTTCTCTCTAAGGATTCTACAGTCTCGATTGAATGAAATTGAGGGCGATATAGTTAATCGGAATTTTAAGTTACACAAATAGTTTTTCAACCTCTTTCGACTTTAAGTTTTCCCCATGTTATTAGTATTTCTTTATCAAAAAACGCGAGACACCATCACCACTTCTTGAGTCTCCACAAACCTCATACTAAGTTATAATTTAAAAAAGTTAGGACCGGCAGAATGAAGAAAATAGAAATAAGCCCAGACATAAAAGATGGTTCATTTGGCCTGGATGAGCTACATGAGTTTTTTAGAAAATTTGCTGTTGAAGTCAAACAGATACAAAGAGGTGAAGAGGTTATTATAGATTTATCACAAATTACTTTTTGGGATATATCAGCTCTATTATGGCTCATTATTGCCTTGGATTATTATCAAAAGGAAGGGCAAAAATCAGCGGATGTTGGAACTTCTCAAAAATATACTCTAACACTTCGTCTCCCCCAACCCTCAATCTCCAGCAAGACATATGAACAAATGGAAAAAGAGGATCTAGCTCTTTTGAAGAGTGC
>JACQYK010000137.1:0-29806 GCA_016208255.1 Deltaproteobacteria bacterium
GGGAATGCTGGATAGAATGCTGCTGGGGGTGGGATCCATTCGTGGCCGAAAAAGCCCTACTTACCTGGAGATCAATGATGTGGTTGATTTTTTGCGGGTGGAAGATCTTAAACAGGCCGAACGGCTTCTTCTGAGAGCCGAAATGAAGGTGCCGGGGATGGCCTGGCTTGAATTCCATATCCGGGAGGAAGAAGGACAGCGAAGGTTGTCCGTGGTCGCCTACTATGATACCCATACCCTTTTCGGGAGAATTTATTGGTATCTATTCCTACCCTTTCACCATTTTCTTTTCAAAAATCTGCTAAAAGAGATTGAGAAGAGGAGTTAGATCCCTGACGGGAGTTCAAGGTTCAAAGTTCAAAGTTCGGAGTTAAAGGAAACCCGAATACCTTAGTAACTTAGGAATAAAATTCTACTCAAAATGGATAGAATTATTGTATCAGTTTAACTTTTTAAAATTCAAATACTTATATTAGACAGGATTTACAGGATTCCTTTGATTTTTGTGCCTTTCGACTTGTCTGCAAACAATCAGACAAGCAGGGGAAGAAAGGCACAAACCGAATCCTCCTGGTTAGTTTTAATTTTCGCTGAAAGCGGATCGAGGTTGCTCAGGGTCGTCCGGAGCCTGAGCAAAGTACATGTAAATCCTGTTAATCCTGTCGGATAATTTTTTTTCATAAGACTAAAGTGTTACGAATTTTTCTAATTTGGTTCCGGCTTGCCCGGGTTAGGTCTTAATTCCAATACCTTCTTCGAAAGTGTCAACTTTTATTCACCGTCTCCGCCAGGAGCTTTTTCATCATGCAGATATTATCGGTGTGGCCGGTCCGATGGGCCGTCACCCTCCCTCGTATCGGTCTATTGAGAAGATAAAAATCTCCTATTAAATCCAGAATCTTGTGCCGGGCAAATTCATCGGGAAACCGGAGTTCGGTATTAACCACCTTCTCATCATCTACCAGGATGACATTGTTAATCCTCCCTCCTTCTCCCAATCCCAGTCGGTAACCCATTTCCATATCTTTAAGAAAACCGAAGGTCCTGGCCGGGGCGATATTTTTCTTGAATTCTTCTTCACTCTCCAGAATGAAATCATAAGACTGTTGCCCGATAGGAGGAGGATAATCGAGGAAATATTGAACGGAAAAGATTTCAGCCGGCTCGATGACCAGAGATTTTTCCCCATTACCGATCTCGAACCGCCGGTCGATAACCAGTTCTTCTTCACGTTCTCCCTGTTCCTCAATCCCGGCCTCCTCGATCAACTTGCAGAATTCCAAGGCCGAGCCGTCCATGATCGGGATTTCCTCAATCATTTTCACCATCAGGTTGGTGATCCGGTAGGCGTGAAATACGGCCGTAAGGTGTTCGATCGTCTTGGCCACGGCCATCCCTTTTTTCAGGGAGGTGGCCCTTCCCGTCGTCTGTACATTATCGACGTGCAAAGGAACCACTTCATCGGAAGAAACATTTCCAAAAAGAATTCCCCGGTTTGGGGGAAGCGGTTGTAACAGTAATCCGGTTTTCATCCCGGAATGGAGGCCGGTCCCGTAAAGGACCATGCTTTTGCTGAGGGTTCGTTGCAGGGGAAAGGCGGTCCCTTTTTTCTTGGAGGCCTTTTTTACATAAAAATCGGATTCCTGAATGGAGGAAAGCGGAAGCCCGGTTATGTCTTCCGTGGACTCTTCGAAAGATTTCAATCTTTCCGTCAGAGGAGTCCCTTCGGGGCCGGTCTGGACCGATTTCGGGATCGCCACAACCTCTTCCTGAAAGCTGATGGCCCGGTGGACGGTTTTAAGAAGAACATCAAGGGATAGGGGCTTTTCAATAAAATCGAAGGCCCCCAGTTTCACCGCCGCCATGGCTGTGGAAATTGTGGCATGCCCGGAGAGCATAACCACCGGACAATCCGGGGCAATCCCTTTCATCCGTTTCAGTGCTTCGATGCCGTCCATTCCCGGCATCCAAGAGGTACAGATAATTGAGCCTGCGGTTTTCCCATTCAACTTTTCCGAAGTCAGGATCACTGATATCAACGGGGGCATCATATCGGAATTGACTTCCGGAGTCAATAAAGATAACCTCGTAAAAAGCCAAAAAACGACTTTTCACGAGGCGGGAAAGGGCTTCCCCTCTCCCGCCACTTGAAGTGAATTCAAGTGGTTCCACCTTCACCCCAGGCCGGGACTTAATCGTCCTCGGCCTGTTGATGGACTTCTTGCGAGTCCATCAATAAAGACCTTAAACTTCCTCTGGATCGTTTTTGGAGCAGATCTCTTTTTCTCCTTGACCCGCTTATTCTCTTATCCTATATTCAAAAAACAAGTTTGAAATTCTTACCTAATCGCGACAGAGTAAGGGAGGTTAACTTTATGGATGCTCTCTTGAACATTCTGGATTCGTTTCAGAGCGGTTTGAAAGAAAAGAAACCCATCCAAGATTTTTTTGCTATAGCCAAAGAGATGATCATTCCCAGTTATCCTTTTCTTGAATCAAAAATTGAAAACCACAAGGCCGTCTTTTCCAAAGAGTGGGATCAGTTAATTTCCGCTTTTAAAGAGGCCCATATTTTTGAGCAATTTATACCCCGGGAATATGGAGGGCAAAAAACATCAGAGTTGGACATCTATTGCCTGATGGAATTGCTGGGTTATGCTTCCCCAGGAATAGGCATCATATTTGTCTCCCACAGCCGGGCTATCGATATCGTTTGTCGCGGAAATCAATCGCAAAAGAACGAATACCTCCCCAGGATGGCCGGTGGAGATTTAGGGGCGATTGCCATGACCGAGGAAAAAGCCGGCTCCGACGCCAGCGCCATAGGATTAATCGCCAGCCAGGCGGATCATCAATATTTGCTGAACGGCCAGAAAATATTTATCTCCAACAGCGGTTTGGCCAAGATCTATTCAGTCCTGGTCAATACCAGAGGAACCAAAGGCCCGCGTTCTTTAAGCCTGTTTCTGGTCGATGACCCTTCGCCGGGTTTCTCGGTCGAGGCATTGCCTGAAAAAGACGGTCTGAAGGTTTTGCCCACCGGGAGACTTATCTTTAAGAATACCCCCGTTCCTTTGAAAAACTTGGTTGGAGAAGAAGGGGGAGGGCTTTTTCTGACCCTGGGGGTTATTGATCAGGGAAGAATTCATATCGCCGGGATTTGCTGCGGTCTGGCCTACCGGATTTTTCGGGAAATTTATCAGTATGCCCTTCAGAGAAGACAGTTCGACCATCCCCTGACCAGCAGTCAAGACATCAGTTTCCAGATCGCTGAAATGTATTCCAAGATGAACGCCGCCCGGGGGCTTTGCCTGCAGGCCCTTCAACACATAGGCAGTCCCCAATACCGGTTGTGTTCCTCCCAGGCAAAGCTCTTTGCTTCCCAGATGGTTATGGAAGTGGCTGCCCAGGCACAGATTCTAATGGGAGGAAGAGGGTATCTTCGAAATGATTTGATCAATCAATTGGCCGCTGACGCCCGGGGGATGGAATACCTGGAAGGTACCTCCAATATCCAGAAAATGATTATCACCAGCGAGTTATTTAAGATGTACCATAAGGAGAAAGAAGAGGTTCCCTAACAACGCTCGGTTCGTGATCCGCCTAGAATTCTTTGTTAATCATTACTTGTGATGGACTCGTAAAAAGTCGCCGAAAGCCCTTTTTCGTCAGTCCCTTGAAAAAGGGAATCCAGTGTTTTTAATAGGTTGAAGATAGTCTGGATTCCCGCCTCCGCGGGAAAGACGGCTTTTTGAGAACTTATCATTTGTTACTCGTTTCTCGCCCATTTCCGTCATTCTGGGCTTGGATTTTTCTCCTCATCGGTTTTCTTTTGGGAGCCTCTTCAAAAAGGGAAGGTAATCAATTGATAAAAACTTTGGTGTAGAAGTCGGTTTGGGTTAAGGCCTTGCCCGCCCCCATGACCACGGAGGTTAAGGGATCCTCGGCTATTCGGACCTTAAGACCGGTTTCCCTTTCCAGGAGTTTATCCAAGCCTTTAAGCAAGGCCCCACCTCCGGCCAGGGTCATTCCTTCCTGGCTGATATCCCCGGATAATTCAGGAGGGGTTTTTTCCAAAGCCCTTTTTACGGCATCAACAATGGCCCAAATGGGTTCAGCCATTCCTTCCCGAAGGTCTTTGTCGGTCAGCTGAATCGTTTTAGGGATTCCGGAAAAAACCTCTTTTCCCGAGACCCGGAAAGGGGTGGATTTTCCCTGAGGGTAGGCCGAACCATAGTCCATCTTAATCTGTTCGGCGGTGTTCTCTCCCACTTGTAAATGGAATTTCTTTTGCAGGAAATAAATGATGGATTCATTCAGTTCGTCACCGGCCACTCGTATGGATTCACTGTAGGCCGTGGAAAACAAAATAATGATGGCCACTTCCGTGGTCCCTCCTCCGATGTCCACGATCATATTGGCCCGGCTCGATTCAACCGACAGGCCGGCTCCAATGGCAGCGGCCATGGGTTCCTCGATGAGATAAATATCCCGGGCCCCGGCCTCCAGGGCCGATTCGACCACGGCCCTTTTTTCAACCATGGTAATGCCGGAGGGGACCCCGATAACTAAATTCGGTCTGAAAAAACGCGATTTATCACGAACTTTTAGGAGAAAATATTTTATCATTTCCCTGGTAATTTCGAAATCGGCGATCACCCCGTCCTTCATCGGACGAATCGCTGAAATCCGCGCCGGGGTCCGGCCCAAATAGTCTTTGGCCTCTTTACCGACGGCCAGAACCTGTCCGGTTTCATTATTAATAGCCACCACAGAAGGCTCATTAAGGACCACCCCCTGGTTTTTTTTAAAGATTAAAGTATTGGCCGTTCCCAGATCCATGGCCATATCTTCGGAAAAGAGGCCGAAAAATTTTCTGATCAGCATATGTATTACTCACAAGTTCATTAAATAAAGTATGGATGTGATAATGGTTGGGCCTACCGAAGTCAAGGCTTGAATTTCATCTTCCTTCCAATCATTTTCCCGGTGGCCGATTAAATTCATTACCCCATATAAGTTTCCGAAAAAACAAAGGGGCAGACCGATATAAGACTGGAAATGGGAACAGGGGTCATCAGGGTAAAAAATATACGATTTGTGATTTCTTGGCTTCATCGAACGCCGCACCAAGGGTTTTTCTTCCCGAATGACCCAACCGGTTAATCCCATTTCAATGGAATGGAAGGTTTTTTTTAAAGGGGCCGGCAGTTTTCCATCAGAAGCCACGATTTTGTATCTATCCCGCTTTCTGGGAACCAGGGCCAAGAAGGCGGCGTCCGTCCTGGAAAACGAGCGACAACAGTTAAGGGCTTTTGAATAATAGTGATTGATATCTTGTTTTTCCCTGGAAAGGTTGTTGATGTGATTAAAAAACTCCAGAATCTGATATTGTTCCCTTTCTTTTTTGGCGATCTCCAGGGTTTTAAGGACATGGAGGACCAGCAAGGAAAAATTCTGTAATATTTTCTGGTCCTTATCGGTAAAAACATAATTACGTTTGCTGTCGATACAAAGGACACCGACTTCCCCCACGGGAACGGCTAGAAACGACTTTATCTTTTCATCCCGCAAATACAGTTTTAAGTTACGGGTATCGCGATCAAATTGAGCAATGTTAAGCGGGTGTTGGCTTTTGGCCACCCAGCCGATCAGGCTATCTCCTGTCTGAAGCTGGGTATCGGGATTTATATGAAGACTCAAGCTTTGATAACATCTAAGGCTCAGTTTGCTTTTTGCCGGATCAAACAGGAAAAGGGCGGTGGTGAAGGAGTCGGTTACGTTACTGATAAGCTGAATTATTTCCTTCAATCCATAATCGGTAAGGGTTTCCATCTGAGCGGGAAAGGGCATTTTAAAAAATGGATTATCATCTATGGCATAATATGTTATGTTGAAAAAAAAGCTTCGAACTAATACGGACGCAATTATTTATTTTACCCCCCACCCTGCCCTCCCCCGCAAGGGGGGAGGGTAAGGGTGGGGATGATATCATTTTTTTATTACGTTTGTATTAGTTATACAGACAATGATTAAACTTTAAAGCATTCGCCGGGGGTTGTCAATTTTTTTTGAAAGGTGGCATGAAAACGGGTTTAGATAAGAAATCAGCGGCCGGGATTAAAAGGCGAAAAACCCTTTCTGTTTCCGTAGGACCGCTTCAGATTGGGAGCAGGCATCCGATAGCGGTCCAGTCCATGACCAGCACGGATACGCATGATGTCCGCCGGACTTTAAGGCAGATCCGTGAATTGGCCCGGGCCGGCTGTGAACTGATCCGGGTTGCCGTCCCTGATCAAGCGGCTATCCCGGCCTTAAAGGAAATCGTCCTCCGATCCCCTTTGCCGGTTATCGCCGACATCCACTTTGATTTTCGTCTGGCCCTGGAAGGGATGAAAGTTGGGGCAGCCGGTATCCGGATCAATCCGGGAAACATTGGGGGGCCGGCCAAGATCGCCCGTATCATCGAAATGGCTGAAGAAAAGGGGGGTTGCATCCGTATCGGAGTCAACGCCGGTTCGCTGGAGAAGACTCTCCGGTCCAAGGGACGAGAGGGAGAGCAGGCGGAAGCGATGGTTGAATCGGCATTAGGTCATCTCGCCCTTTTCGAAAAGATGCAATTTAAGAATCTCAAGATTTCCTTAAAGTCTTCTGATGTGCTTCAGACGGTCAGGGCCTATCAAATACTGGCCAAAACAGTAAACTATCCGTTTCATCTGGGGATCACGGAGGCCGGGACCCTGCTTTCCGGAGCGGTCAAGTCGGCCTTGGGGATCGGCCTTCTTCTTTATCAGGGAATCGGTGACACCTTGCGGGTTTCCCTGACGGCCCACCCCAGGGAAGAAATCAAAGTGGCTTACGATATATTAAGGGCCCTGAGCTTAAGAAGGCGGGGGGTTGAGATTATTTCCTGCCCCACCTGCGGGCGGTGTCAAATCAATCTTCTGCCCCTGGTTAAACAAGTTGAAAAAGCGGTTAAGAAATATACCCGGCCCTTAAAGGTGGCCATCATGGGCTGCGTGGTTAACGGCCCCGGAGAGGCCAGGGAAGCCGATATCGGCATCGCCGGCGGAAAGGGACTGGGATTATTATTCGCCAAAGGCAGGATGATTAGAAAGATACCGGAGGCGGAGCTGGCTGAAAGCCTTTTAGAAGAAATAGAAAAGATGGTAACCCTTTAGACGTATGAAAAAATTTTCTGACAGGATTAACAGGATTAACATGTTTTTTGCTCAGGCTCCGGTGATCCTGAGCAACTTAGTTCCATCCCCGGCGGAAAGAAGGGCCTTTCTCCGCAGAAGGAGAACTGATCGGTAATGCAATATTCCCAGTTATATATACCCACCTTAAAGGAAAAACCGGCTGAAGCCGAAGTGATCAGTCACCAGTTGATGCTCCGGGCCGGCTATATTCGAAAATTGACTTCCGGCATTTACAGTTTTTTGCCTTTAGGCGTGCGCTCCCTGCGAAAGATGGAAGCCATTATCCGTGAAGAAATGAACCGGGCCGGGGCCCAGGAGGTTTTGCTGCCGGCCCTGCAGCCGGCCGAACTCTGGCAGGAAAGCGGCCGTTGGGAAAAATATGGAAAAGAGCTGTTTCGGGTCCGGGATCGGCATAACCATGATTACTGCCTGGGACCAACCCACGAGGAAGTGATCACCGATCTCCTTCGTCATGAAATCAGGTCCTATCGTCAATTGCCGATCAATCTTTATCAAATCCAAACCAAGTTCCGGGATGAGATTCGCCCCCGTTTCGGCCTGATGCGCGGGCGGGAGTTCGTAATGAAGGACGGGTACAGTTTTGATCGGGACGAGGGGGGGGCCGGGAAAACTTATCAGAAAATGTTTGACGCCTATCAGCGGATATTTGCACGTTGCGGTCTTCGATTTAAAGCGGTTGAGGCCGACAGCGGCGCCATCGGGGGCAGCTATTCCCATGAGTTTATGGTCTTGGCTGAAAGCGGGGAAGATGCCATTCTGGCCTGTGCGGCCTGCAGTTATGCGGCCAATGTGGAACGGGCCGAATCCCTGGACCGGTTTCAGGCCGGCCCGACTGAAGGCCTGAAAGCTAAGGAAAAGATATACACCCCGGGGCAGAGGACGGTGGAAGAGGTGACCCGTTTTCTATCCATCCCGCCCCAGAGTTTGGTCAAAACCCTGATCTATCAAACCGAACGGGGTCCGGCGGCTGTTTTGGTCCGGGGAGATCAGGAGGTCAATGAAACCAAGTTGGCCAAGGCCCTGGATTGTCAGGAACTGATTCTGGCTGAGGCCCTGAAGGTTCAGGAACTGACCGGGGCACCGGTAGGATTTGCCGGGGCTGTGGGCTTGTCTCTTCCCCTTTGGGCCGATCAAACCCTTGAAGGACTGAAAAACTTTGTCATGGGGGCTAATGAGGCGGATAATCATTGGATAAACCTGAATTGGGGTACCGATATGCCTCAGCCCCAATGGGCCGATCTGCGACTGGTGCAAGCCGGTGAACCCTGTCCCCGGTGTCAGTCGGCCCTCGAGGCTTATCGGGGAATCGAGGTGGGGCATGTCTTTAAGTTAGGGGACAAATATTCCCGATCGATGAAGGCCACCTACCTGGATGAAGAGGGACGGGAACAATTTATGGTTATGGGCTGTTTTGGGATCGGGGTGGGCCGAACGGTGGCAGCGGCCATTGAACAGAACCATGACCGGGATGGGATCATCTGGCCTATGGCCCTGGCCCCCTTTCAAGTCCTCATAACACCGATTGAATGGAAACCGGGAACGGAAACCCAGCAGTCGGCCCTGGCCTTCTATGAGGAGCTTGAACGGTCCGGGATCGAAGTTTTGTTGGACGATCGAGAGGAAAGACCGGGGATCAAATTCAAGGATGCCGATTTGATCGGAATTCCCCTGCGGGTGACGATCGGACCCAAAGGATTGGCCGAAGGCATCGTTGAGGTTCGGGAAAGGCGCTCCGGCCAGGTGATTAAAGTGCCTAAAGATCAACTGGTCCGGAAGATCCGGGAAAAGGTTTCGGAGGCGTTAAAATCTTAGCCAAACCTATTTGAAATTGAGGGACGGACCAAGGGGGGTCTTATTTTTGGGCCGGTCAGCCTTGCTGACCTACAGAAGAGGCTTCCAAAGGAAGCCAGGATTGTCCAAAGGGTGACTTATCGCCCAATCCCGGCCAGTCCAGCAAAGTTTGATTCGAGGCAGGGCATACACCATAGCTCGTCTCAGGCATCGGTGAAGGCCTGCCCTGGATTTAGTTAAACAATTTGCCCGGAAAAGAAGCTTCCAGGTTTAGGGTGGACAACGCCGGCTTCCTTCGGAAGCCTCTTATTTAGGTCGACAGAGTCGACCGACCCAAAAAGTCTATCCCGCACTTGATGCGGGACCGGCATGACAACCTCGGGCTTTCATCGGCTTTTTACGAGTTCATCCCTATTATCGAATAATTGAAATAAGGGGTCTCCGCTATCAGCTATGAGCTACAACCGGTCGGCTGAATATCATTCATGATCCGTATCAATACCATCATCGACGAGCTCTTATCCTATTGGCCTCAGGCCGATATCGATTTGATTCAGAAAGCCTATATCTTTTCGGCCAAGGTGCATGAGGGCCAGGTGCGGCTGTCCGGAGAGGCCTATTTGTCCCATCCTTTGGAGGTGGCCTGGATCTTGACCCAGATGAAGCTGGATCAGGTCACCATCGCCGCCGGGCTTCTCCATGACACGATTGAAGATACCCTGGCTACGGCAAAAATCATTGAAGAGAAATTCGGCCCTGAAATCCTGCACATTGTCAACGGCGTGACCAAAATCAGCGCCATCCATTTTCAAAATCAGGAAGAACGGCAGGCTGAAAATATTCGAAAAATGATTCTGGCCATGTCGGATGATATCCGGGTCATTCTGGTTAAATTGGCCGACCGTTTGCACAATATGAGGACTTTGGGTTTTCAAACTCCGGAAAAGCAAACGTCCATCGCCCAGGAGACTCTGGATATTTATGCCCCCATTTCAGCCCGGTTGGGGATGCATCGAATCCAGACCGAACTGGAAGATCTTTGTCTCTATTATCTGGAACCGGCCGCCTATCAGACCATCAAAGAAGGGGTGGCCCGGAAAAGGGAGGAGCGGGAACGATATATCCGGGAGGTCAAGGCCCTGATTCAGGAGAAGATGGATTCGGTGCACCTGAAATGCCGGGTGGAGGGACGTCCCAAGCATTTCTATAGCATTTATAAAAAAATGATCAATCAGAACCTGGATATCAGCCAGTTATATGATCTGATCGCCTTTCGGGTCATCGTTAAAGAGTTGTCCGAATGTTATGAAGCCCTGGGGCATATTCACTCCCTCTGGAAACCGATTTCCGGAAAGTTCAATGACTATATCAGCCTGCCGAAAACCAATCATTATCAGTCCCTTCACACCAAGGTCATCGGTCCTTTCGGAGAGCGGATCGAGATTCAGATCCGGACCGAGGAGATGCATCGGACGGCTGAAGAGGGCATTGCTTCCCACTGGCAATACAAAGAAGGACAACCCCTCAATGAAACCGATGCCAAAAAGTTCAGATGGGTCCGGCAGCTTTTAGAATCCCAGCAGGTCCAGGACCCCAAGGAGTTTCTGGAATCGGTCCGTATCGACCTCTTCCCGGACGAGGTCTATGTTTTTACTCCCCAGGGTGAAGTGAAAATCCTTCCCAAGGAATCCACGCCTATTGATTTTGCCTATGCCGTCCACACCGAGGTGGGTCATCATTGTTCAGGAGCCAGGGTCAATAAAAAAATGGTCCCCTTGCGGACCACGCTACAGCATGGGGATGTGGTGGAAATCATCACTTCCTCCGCCCATTGGCCAAGCAAGGACTGGCTCAAGATCGTCAAGACCTCCAAGGCCAAGAACCGGATCAGGCAATGGCTTAAAATCGAAGAACGGAAGCGGAGCATCGATATCGGAAAAGACCTGCTGGAGAAAGAACTCCGGAAACATCAATTGAGCGTCAGCCAGTCAATGAAAAGTGATGCCTTACTCCGGATCGCCCAGGAATTGTCTTTTCAAAAAATCGAAGATTTGTTGGCCGGGGTCGGATTCGGTGAAATTTCGGTTCGCCAGGTCGTGAATCGGATGCTGCCGAAAGAAGAAGGGGAAGAAAAACAGGAGGAAGAACCCCTGACCTTTGCCACTCGACGTCCTCCCAAGGAAAAAGGGGGGGTTTTGATCCGAGGGATTCAGGACGTGATGACCCGCTTCGCTAAATGCTGCACCCCCCTTCCGGGAGATGAAGTGGTGGGATTTATCACCCGCGGGAGAGGGATTACGGTCCACGCCCGGTTCTGTCCCCAGGTTGCCCTGGAAGACCAGGAGAGGATGATCGAGGTTCAGTGGGATGTCTCGGAGAAAACCAGGACCTTTTACCCGGTCAAGATTGAAATCTGGTCAAACGATAAAAAAGGGATGCTGGCCGAAGTCAGCACGGCCATCACCTCGGGCGAAGCCAATATCTTAAAGGCCGATGCCGTTACTACAACCGACAAGAAGGCTTTTTATCAGTTTCTCATCGAAGTGGTCGATACCCATCATTTGCAAAGCGTCATCAATAACCTGAAAAGAATCAAAGGGGTGATTAACGTCACCCGTTCCTTTGAAAAAAATATCTAAGAATCTAAGCCTCGTCCGGGAGTTCCCCGGAAGAGGTGGCCCCAAACGGGGCAGTTAATTTAAACGACCGGGATTTTCTTTTCAGTCATTCCGGTCGGTCGGGCCGCTCGATTTCATCGAGTTTTTGAAGAGGCATCCATTCGGATGCCGAATACCGACCTCTATTAAGAGACCTCCAAAGGAGGTCGAGCGAAAACCGGAATCCAGGAATAGAAAGCTTTTCTGGACCCCGGCTTTCGCCGGGGTGACGGAGAAGGAGACTGATTCCAATAACATAAACCACATCGACAAAACTTTGTCGATGTACAATCGCTAAGCGCCTAAACCGCCCGGGTTATCTTTCCTGAACGAAGGCATCGCGTACAAACACTGACGTGTCTAACCGTTCCCTCATGAACGGCTTTGACATTTTGCAGATTGGGACTCCACCGTTTATAGGTTTTATTGTTGGCATGACTGACATTATGTCCGACCTGGTGGCCTTTGCCGCAAACAATACATACTTTGGCCATGGTTGCTCCTTTCAATGTGAGGCAATAGGCAAAGGGCGAGGGGCGTATAGGTTCACGAATTGGATTTTCCTATGGCCTGTCGCCTAGAGCCTATGGCCTGTCCTTTTTTTATTCGTCATTTTTAGTTCAAAAATATAGTTCGGCGTCAAACGAACTCTGTTTTCATACTTCGTGGTGTCACGCCACAAAAAGCATGGCATGACGCTTTATGATCAGACCCACTCAATCGCTGTTCCCGGTCGGGTTCGGGGAACGATTTCTCCAATGGAAAAACATTTTTCCCCTAATTCCCGCAAGCGCGAACTAATCGCTTGAATTTCAGCGGCAGGGACAATGAGAATCATTCCCAGACCGTTATTAAACACCAGACGCATTTCTTTTTCCGAAACGTTGCCCATCCTCTTAATGATGGAGAAAATGGGCGGAATTTCCCAGGAATCCTTGATGATATTGGCCTGGCAATCGGCCGGCAGGATTCGGGGAAGGTTGTCGGTTATCCCTCCGCCGGTGATATGGGCCATTCCCTTTAAAGGAAATTCAGTAACCAAAGAAAGGATGGAAGGCACATAAATCCGGGTCGGTCTAAGCAGTTCCTCTCCCAAAGTCCCATTCAATTCAGGAATGGATTCTCCGGGATCCATCCTGAGATCATCAAAAAATATTTTTCGGACCAGGGAATAGCCGTTGCTGTGCAGTCCGCTGGAAGCCAATCCGATGATTCGGTCACCTGGCCGGACCTGAGAGCCGTCAATGATCTTTTTCCGGTCGACGATTCCCACCACAAAGCCGGCCAGATCATATTCACCGGCCTGATACATCCCTGGCATCTCGGCGGTTTCCCCGCCGATTAAAGCACATCCGGCCTGTCGGCAACCGTTTACTATTCCTTCGATGATGGCGGTCTGGGTTTCCAGGTCCAATCGGCCGGTGGCCAGATAATCCAGAAAGAAAAGGGGACGGGCTCCCTGGACAATGATATCGTTGACAGACATGGCTACCAGATCGATCCCGACTGACCGGTGTTCTCCTACTTGCTGGGCGACCTTTAATTTAGTTCCCACGCCGTCAGTGGAAGAGACCAGGACCGGTTCAGCATAAGGAGAAGGGTCCAGGCGGAACAAACCGCTGAAGCCGCCGATGTCGGTAATGACCTGAGGGGAAAAGGTCTGACGGATCAAGGGCTTTATGCGGTCAATAAAGGTGTTTCCCAGATTGACATCCACACCGGCTTTTTGGTATAAATCCATAACCGCCATCCTTCTGTTTGGGTTAAAGGCCCCCTTATGGACCTATTCAAAGTGAGTTGATATTTAAACTAATAATTTTATTATTAATTAAAAATAATGTCAATTAATAAAATAATGTCTTCGGTTGATTATTTTAACAGTCGGGGAGCCGCTTAGTCAATTTTCAACTAATTGTTATTGTTATTATTTCATTTATTTTTTATTTCCGCCTTGACGCCCTTCTTAATCCTAATTTATATTCTTAACACGAAAATAGATTTTTAGGGTTTGAAATTGTAGCACAGCCGCCCTCGGCTGTGATTATAAATGACAGGCGAGGGCGCCTGTCCCACATAAAAATAAGCCCATTTTCATGTTTCGTGGTGCCTCAACGAGGCATGAGTGTTTAATAAAAAAACGCAGGCGGGGGAGAGCAGACATGTTGAAGATCGGACACCGGGGGGCTATGGGTTATGCCCCTGAGAATACTTTGGACTCGTTTGCCAAGGCCTTGGAGCTTGGGGTGGATGGGATCGAGCTGGACGTTCACCTTTGCCGAAGTGGGGAAACAGTGGTCATCCATGATTCCCGGGTGGACCGCACCACCAACGGCCAAGGCAAGGTCAGGGAAATGACCCTCGGGGAACTGAAGGATCTTGATGCCGGCAACGGTAATCCTATACTCACCTTGGAGGAGGTCCTGGATTTTGTGGACCGGCGGGCCTTGATTGACATTGAACTGAAAGCCAAAGGAACCGCTGGTCCGGTAGCCGCGATGATCCGTCAATACCTTGAGTCCAGGGGATGGAAACCCGACCTTTTTTTGATAACCTCTTTTGATCACCACGAACTCAAACGTTGTCACGAACTTATCCCCTATATTCCTTTCGGACCTTTACTGGCCGCCAAACCTTTGGATTATGCCCGTATCGCCCAGGCCATGGAGGCCAATAGGATCATGCCCTTTTTTGAATTTCTGGACGAAAATTTTGTTCAGGACGCCCACCAAAAAGGTATAAAGGTCATCACCTGGACCGTAAACCGCTTTGATGACATAAAAGAAGTTCTGGCTATGGGGGTGGATGGTATTATCAGCAACTATCCGGACCGCCTTTTCGGATTCAATTAAAATTGATGGCTTCGTAAAAAGACGTCACCCCGGCGAAAGCCGGGGTCCAGAAGAATTATAACTACTTTAAAATACTGGATTCCGGCTTTCATTCGACTCCCTCCGGGAGTCTCCTTTTAAGGTCGGCAAAGCCGACCGGACGGAATGACGCAACTCGGGTTTAGACGACTTTTTACAAACTTGTCAAAAATGAAAAAGGAAAAAATTTTAGTCACCGATTTTGATGGGACCATGACCGGCCGGGACTTTTTTCGCTTGGCCCTGGAATATCTCCCCCCGGAAACAGCCCTATTCTGGGATCAATACAAGAAAGGGGAGACAACTCATTTTAAAGCCTTGGCCTCTATATTTCTCCGATTGCGCTGCCCGGAATCCAAGGCCAATGAACTGCTGGACAAAATGGAGTTGGACGGGGGTGTTAAATCCGCCTGTGAACGTTTGGAAGCCCGGGGATGGAGATTGGTAATCGCCTCGGCCGGATGTCTTTGGTATATTGAGAAGATTCTGACACCACTCAATATCACGGCAGAAATTCATGCTAATCCCGGTGTCTTTACCGAGTCAGAGGGATTAGTTATGGAACTACCAGTGGGTTCCCTGTATTTTTCCCCGACTATCGGCATCGATAAATCCCGATTGGTACAAACGGCCCTCGGCCAGGGTATTGTGGCTTTTGCCGGAGACGGCCGGCCGGATCTCGGCCCGGCGCTTCTGGTGCATTCTTCGAGGCGCTTTGCCAAAGGACGGTTGGCAGAGGAGCTGACCAAAAGAGGTGAGAGCTTTCATCCGTTCCGATCCTGGAGCGAAATGGTCGATAAACTCCTTGATGGGGGTCCGGTTACTCGATATTAATTAAGGATTCTCACAAGGGACATCTAAGGGTTTTTCTCTGACCCTTTATAATGGAGTGATGGAGTATTGGAGAAATGGTCTTAAGATTATACCTCTCCTTTTCGCGGCGTTTCAATCTTCAAAACCAACAGAATGGCCAGACCCATCAAGACGGCAAAGGCTATCCAGATGTAATAATAACTTTGCCAGGTATCGAATACCCAACCGGCCAAAGGAGGACCGATAATTCCTCCCAAAGAGGCGGCCCCCATGATAATCCCCAGCAATTTCCCGAAGGAATCACGGCCGAAATATTCCCGGAGCATGGATACCCGCAAGACCATGGTCCCTCCGAAACTGGGGGGGAAAAGTAAAAGAAAAATAATGAGGATCCAGAGATTTTGGGCATAGCAGAAAGCCAACATCCCCAATCCCAGGAGAAAAAAAGTAAGGAGCATGATATATTTCTTGTTGTAGATGTCCCCCAGCCAACCGAACCCGATCCGACCGACAATACTGATAAGAGGAATCCCGGCCGCCACCAGGCCGGCATTCCTTCTGGATATTCCAATGCTGCCGAGATAGGGCATGACGTGGGTGATCACAGCCGTGACAATCACGAAGCGAAGGAATTCGGCCAGGGTCAGATAGATAAAAGCTTTATGCTTCAGGGCTTCTTTCAAGGTCAGATTGACTTCCAAGGATTGAATTTCCGGGTCCTTGCCCTTGGTCGGTGATTTTCCATCCGGAAGGTAGCCGTATTGTTCCGGTTTGTTGCGGATAATCAAGCACAGGGGCAGGCCGATGAGCCACATGCCCAATCCAAGAAGAACCAGGGCCGTGCGCCATTGATAAGCTTCGATGAGCCAGACAATGACTGGAATAAAAAGGCCGCTGGCCCCGAACCCGGAGGCCATGAAACCGAAAGCCTTTCCGGCTTTTTTATCAAACCAATTGGCTATAACGGCCATGGTGACGATAGAAGTGGAGCCCCCGGACCCGAAAGACAAAAGAATAAAAGCCAGGTAAAACATAAGCAGTGATTGGGTCAAACTGAGTAAGATAAGGCCCAGGCCAACGGTGATGACCCCGAAAACCATCAATTTTCTCGAACCCCATCGGTCAACCAGGAAACCCAGAAAGGGGGCGAAGATGCCCATCTCCAGTCCACGCAGACTGGTGGCCAGAGATACCTGGGTGTAGCTCCAGCCGAATTCCTTGACGATGGGCTCAAAGAAGGCCGTAAAGCCGAAAAAAATGATACTGCTCACATAAAGGCCGATTACAAAACAGGCCAGGACGATCCACCATCCATAAAAAATGATCATTATTTCTTCTGGATGAACTTCTGGGCTTCGGCGCTGAAGGATTGACCGCTGCCGGCCCCCAGGCAGATATCGGTTTCCAAGCGTAAACCCCAGTCCAATGGGGTAGACATGGCCATGTTAACCGCTCTTTTAGCTCCCGAGACGTGCCTTGGATTCAATTTGGCCATCTCCTCCGCCAGTTTCCGGGCTTCGGGCATTAACTGGTCTTTGGGATAAACGTGATTGACCAGATTGATGCGGAGGGCTTCCAGAGCATTGATACGACGGCCGGTGATGATCAGCTCTTTGGCATAAGCCGGTCCCACGATACGGGGCAACCGCTGGGTAGAACCGAGATCGGGGATGACTCCCAGGGGCATCTCGGGCAGGGCGAACACGGCCTGTTCAATGCAGAGACGGATGTCGCAACAAAGGCTCAGTTCAAAGGCCGCACCAAGACAGAATCCATTGATGGCGGCGATCACCGGAACCGCCAATTCTTCATACATGGTAAAAATAGACTTCAGTCCATAAAGACGGTCGAAGCCATCCCGGTACCCCCCCAGCAACGCCGAACCGGATCCTCCGCCGGCGATCATTTTCAGGTCCATCCCGGCGCTGAAAGCCCGATCTCCGGCCCCGGTCATAATGACCACACGGATTTCCGGTGTTTCCTTGATTTTCTGAGCCACATCCATCAGCCCACGATAGGAGTCCTGGTTGAAGGCGTTCATCGCTTCCGGCCGGTTTAAGGTAACCGTGGCCATAGTCCCATCGATTGTTAACAATACCGTCTGATTATCCGTCATAACCCTCTTCCTTTCTTTAAAACATTATTGAGTTGGTATGATACCGATGGATCGGGCCTGAGTCAAGAAACAAGACACCAACATATTTTTTCTTATTTTCCCTTGACTCCCATTTAATTCCCAATTTATACTCCCCCACATATTAAAGCCCAGGGGTGGTAGTCAAAGACGTGTGAAGCCCGGGGGAGATACCTGGCTTTTGAAATTAATTTTTTAAACCGGTTTTGGAGAATGAAGCATTTCGTAGTTCCCACCCCTATCGGCGAAAAAGGTTGAGATAACTTTAGTCGGGTGTGAAAACCCTGGTCCTTTGGACCAGGTCAGAGTTCGGTAGGCTTTGCCATCTGAACGGGGTTTTTGTTAAGACGAAACGTATAATCATTAAATCAAAAACTGATGAGATCAATTGTGATGAAATCGTGAAAGAGCGTCATTCCCGCGCAGGCGGGAATCCAGGCTATGCTCAACTATTTAAAAACTCTGGATTCCCGTTTTCATAGGAGGAAGATCCATTGAAAATTGTGGTTTTAATCAAGCAGGTCCCGGCCACCGACAAGGTCAAGATGGATGAGGAGACCGGGACGATGATCCGGGATGGGATAGAATCCGAAGTTAATCCACTGGACTTATACGCCATAGAAGAGGCGGTCAGGATCAAGGAGAGGATGGGGAACGGGGTTGAAATCAGTGTGATCTCTATGGGTCCCAAGAAAGCTGAAGAAGCGATACGGAGCGCCATCGCGCTTGGCTGTGATAAAGGGTACCTTCTTACCGACCGGAAGTTCGCCGGATCAGACACCTGGGTCACGGCCTACACCCTGGCCCTAGCGATAAAAAAGATAATCGGGGTCTTTGACATCATCCTTTGCGGAGAGAGGGCGACCGATGGAGAGACCGGTCAGGTCGGTCCGGAAGTAGGGGCCTATTTGGATCTCCCGGTCCTCACTTATGTCAGCAAAATAGAGAAGATCGGTGATGACCAGATTGTGACCCATCGTGCCGTTGAAGGGGGCCACGAAGTGCTTGAAGCCCCCCTGCCGGTGCTGATGACCGTGGTCAAAGAAATTAATACACCCCGCATGCCCAATTTCAGCGGAAAGATGAAAGCCAAGAAGGCTGAAATCCTTCTGTTGACAGCCGATGACCTCGGGGCCGACGAAGAAAGGCTGGGCCTTAAAGGGTCCCCAACCAGGGTGGTCAAGATCTTTCGCCCCCAGGTGGCCAGAAAGGGAAAGATCGTCTCGGCAACCACCGATCCGGAGAGTGCCGTGGATGGTCTGGTGGATTTTCTGGCGGGGAAGGCGATTATATAAATTCAAGGTTCAAGGTATAAGGTTTGAGGTTTAAGGTAAATGATTGTCTAAGGTTTTTCCACATACCTTACACCTTATACCTTGGACCTTAGACCCTTCGCCTTAGACCCTGGACCTCGCATCTTAAAATATTTCGTAAAAAGGAATTACCAATGCAAGATCAAGATTACAGCGCATATAAAGGGGTATGGGTGCTGGGGGAAGTGCGGGATGGAGAGATCCATCCCGTATCCTATGAACTTTTGGCCTGGGGGAGAGGATTGGCCGATAAACTTTCGGTGGACCTTTCGATCGTCATTATCGGGACCGATATAAAAGATAAACTCGGAGAACTGATTGCCAGAGGCGCGGATAAGGTCTATGTGATCGATCATCCGGTCCTGGAATACTTCCAGGTTGACCCCTACGCGGCCATTCTCACGGCCCTGATCCAAGAATACAAACCGGAGATTCTGATCGCTTCGGCTACGACCATGGGGAGAACCATTATGCCCATTATGGCCGTAAAGATCGGAGCCGGTCTCACGGCCGACTGCACCGGCCTGGATATCGATCCGGATGAAAGACTGCTCATCCAGACCCGGCCCGCCGTGGGCGGGAACATCATGGCCACCATCAAGACCCCGGTTTTACGTCCCCAAATGTCTACCGTAAGACCGAGGTCCAAGCGGCCGCTTCCCATCGATTCTTCCCGGAAGGGAGAGATCATCAACAAAGAATTCCGCCCGGAGTTGCTGTCTTCAAGGGTCAAACGGCTGTCCTTCATCAAGGAGGAGATGGGCGGAGCCCCCCTTCAGGACGCCGAGTATATCGTGGCCTTCGGCAAAGGACTTAAAGACGCCAAACAGGTGGAATTGGTGAAAGAACTGGCGGAAATTTTCGAAGGGTCCCTGGGGGCCTCCAGGAGCGCGACCGACCTTGGCTGGATTTCCTATTCCCATCAGGTCGGTCTCAGCGGCAAGACGGTCAGCCCCAGGCTTTATATCGCCATCGGGATCTCAGGGGCGGTACAGCATCTGGCCGGGATGTCCTCGGCCGAAACCATCGTGGCCATCAATTCCGATCCGGAGGCCGATATTTTCGGGGTTGCGGATTATGGAATCGTGGGAGACCTTTTTGAGGTGGTTCCACTCATTATCAAGAAATTGAAAGAGAGAGCCAAAGATATTAAGTGATTTATTCCCCATATAACTTCTTTGGAGTAATGGAGTATTGGAGTACAGTATAAAAAAATGAAGGAAGAATCTAAGGAGGCTTAATCGCATGGGACAGCTATATGGTACGGTCACGCCTGAAATAGTCGAAAAATTGAAATCGATCGTCGGTGAGAAAAATATTATTTTCGAAGACAAAGCCAAACTGCAAGAATACGGGATGGACACCCTTTCTTTGATCACCGGGATAGTAGCCGAACCCGAGGTGGCCGTAAAGCCCGAGTCTACGGCTCAAGTATCGGCCATCATGAAGTTGGCTTCAAGCCACAAGATACCCGTCACGGCCAGAGGAGCTGGGACCGGTCTGGCCGGGTCAGCCATTCCCACTTCCAGGGGGATCGTTCTGTCTTTGGAAAAAATGAACAAGATTCTTGAGGTTGACACAGTGGACCGGGTAGCGGTTGTTGAGGCCGGGGTTATTACCAAAGACCTCTGCCGCAAAGTGGAGGAATACGGCCTCATGTACGCCGGGTATCCGATGAGCACGGAGAGCAGTTTTATAGGGGGGAATGTGGCTACCAATGCCGGCGGGGCCAAAGTCATCAAGTATGGGAACACCCGAAAGCATATCCTCGGTCTGGAGGTGGTCTTGGCTAATGGAGAGATTCTGCAACTGGGAGGAAGGTATAGGAAATCCACCTGGGGTTATGACCTGATGGAGACCATTATCGGGTCGGAAGGAACCCTGGCCATAGTTACCCGGGTCATCGTTAACCTTATTCCCGGCGGAGGCAAAATCCTGGACCTTATTGTCCCCTTCCCGGATACGGAAACCGTGGTCCAGGCCGTTTCCAAGATGATCGTCGAAGGCAACATTTTCCCGGTGGCGGTCGAATTCATGGATAAATTGTGTTTGACCATGTCGGCCAAGCATCATGAAATTACTCTCCCTTTTACCGACCGGGAGGATGTAGAGGCTTATCTTATCATCCAGCTTCATGGGAACACCCAGGAAGAACTGGAGGCCATATATGAAAAGGCCGGCGAGCTGTGTCTGGAAAACGGGGCGCTGGATGTCTTTGCGGCCGAAAGCAGACGCGATTCGGAAAATATCTGGAAGGTTCGCGAGGAGTACGGCCCGGGTTTGCGGCTTTTGGGAAAACAGGTCTATAACAATCCTGGGGATGTCATCGTCCCCTTTGCCAAGGTCCCGGAGATGATGAGGGAACTAAGGAAACTGGGAGAAAAATACAACACCACCATTGCTGTCGTAGCTCACATCGCTGATGGAAATTTTCACACCCTTTATGTGAAGCCTGATGAAGTGCCTCCCGAACAGTGGATTGACTATGCCAAGAAGGTCTACGAAGAGATGACTGAAATCGCTCTAAGATTGGGTGGGGTAGGAAGTGGAGAACACGGGATCGGCCTGCTGAAAAAAGATATTTTTCTTAAATCCAAGTCCCCGATAGAAATTGAAATTATGCACGGGATCAAAAAGGCCTTTGATCCAGATGGTATATTGAATCCGGGAAAGATCATTTAGTTCGAAAATAGAGTTCAGAGTCCATCGAGTTCTATTTTCTTATTTGGTGGTGCCACACCCCAAAAGGCGGGGCATGGCGGTTTAGAAATTAAACCGGGTGAAGAATTTCGGAGGATAGAAAGTTGTTACTGGTTACTGGTTACTGGTTTCTGGTTACCTGTTGCTCGAAAAAAAGGGAAACCAGCAACGAGTAACGAGCAACCAAGAAAGGATTCATCGTTGGCAGAGACAACATGGAATGAAGAAATGGTAAATTTGGACCTCCTTTTTAAACCACGATCCCTGGCTGTGATCGGCATATCCAAGGATCCGGGCCGGGGAGGCGGGTTTATCTGGTGGAAAATTCGGGCCCAGGGTTTTCCAGGTAAAAAATATCCGGTAAGCCGGAGCTGCTCCGACCTGGAGGGGATTCCCTGTTACCCTTCCCTGACCGATATCGGAGAACCTGTTGATTTGGTTATCGCCGCTATTCCCGCGGCAGGTGTGGAAAAATTGCTGGCTGAATGCGCCCGGAAAGGGGTTAAGTTCGTGGTCATCCACGCCGCCGGTTTTGCCGAGCTGGGGGAGGAGGGAAAGGGTTTACAGGAAAGGGTGCTAAAGATCGCCCGCCAAAACAACATGCGTCTGGTCGGACCCAATTGCATGGGTATTTTTTGCCCGGAAGCACGGCTGAATACCATCGTTGAAATCGAGGAATCCGACGCCAGGCCGGGGGGAGTAGCCTTCTCCGGCCAAAGTGGTTGGGCTACGGAGCATTTTGTGGTCGGAGGCAATGCCCGGGGACTAAGATTCAGCAAAGTTATCAGCAGCGGCAATCAGGCCGATCTCAATTTTATTGATTTTCTGGCTTACTTCGGCAGTGATCCCTCGACTAAGGTCATCTGCGCTTATACCGAAGGCCTGACCCGGGGGAGGGAGGTGCTGAATCTGGCTTTCCAAGTGAGCAAAACAAAACCGGTTATTGTCTGGAAATCCGGATTTAGCCCGGCGGGGACACGAGCCGCCCTTTCCCATTCCGGTTCTGTCACCGGAAATCGGGAAGTCTGGCTGGGCGCGGCCCGCAGTGCCGGCATCATTACGGCCGAAGGATTCGAAGACCTGGTCGACCTGGCTGTGGCTTTCTCCTCCCCCCCTTATCCCAAGGGCCAGAAGGTGGGAATCATGGCCGAGGCCGGGGGAGGCGGCATAGCCGCTGCCGATGCCTGTGAAAAACTGGGACTGGAGGTGAGACCATTCAGTCCCGGCCTGAGGGGCCGGTTGACCGCTTTTTTAAAAGATTATCTGCCCCCCTTCTCCGGCACCAGCAACCCGCTGGATCTGGTCTGGCTCCCCCGGGAAACGGCTCTAACCATCTGCACCAGGAGTATTGAGATGATGGCCGAAGAAGTGGATTCAGTTATCATGATGTCCTATATGCCTTTCGCCGTCCCGGAAATATTGCCGTCATTCATTGAAGCCTTGGCTCAGCTGAGAGAACGGCTCCATCTGCCCATCTATCTCGTTCCCCCGTATGCGGCCGTGGCCGGGGAGGCGATGAAGATCCTGACCCTGGCCTGTCTGCCCGCTTTTCCATCTTTTGAAAGGGCGGCCAGGGCCGTATCGGCCACTTCCAGCTGGCAGGCCAATAAAGATGGGTATACGGTATAAGGTACCTTTATTTTACGGAAGTTGGGAGATGAATTGTCTGGCCTGGTATTCCCATTCCTGGGCAACCAGGTTGACCCTGGTTTTCTCTCCTTCCGGACATACCGTAGCGGTTACGTTACCTCCACCGCCGGCGAAAGTCAGACAGGAGGGCTGTTCATCGGTTATCTCCAGGCCCTGTCCGCCTTTTCCAAAATATTTCTTTAAACTTTCGATGACCTCTCCCTCTGAAAGTTTGGTAGTGCCTTCAATGTTGATCATGATCCGGTTTTCTCCTTTCCAAAAAAAATTGGTTTTTTGTGATTTCCGTTCAACCTGACAGCCTTTCAAAACTTATGTTAAGATTTATTATTTATAATTCAAGGGAAAGAAGCTGAAATTCTATCAAAGGAAGAGGAGGAGCTTTCCCGCCTTTTGTTCCATCCGAATCCTAAAATACATTCCCTCTTTCCCATAAATACTGCCTTCCCAGTATTTATTATTCCGAAACGTTTCCATAGGGTTAGGAAAAATTCTGGACCCGGCTTCCGCCGGGGTGACGGTCAAAGTGCTTTCCCGACAGAAATCATTGGAAGCAGAAGAGAGGATTCATGATTTTGCTCAACGTTAACGGAAAAAATTATAGGGTCGAGGCCGCGGAGGACACTCCGCTTTTATGGGTGATCCGCGACCACCTCGGTTTGACCGGTACGAAATTCGGCTGCGGTATTTCCCGCTGCGGTGCCTGCACGGTGCATGTCGACGGAGAGGCTGTCCGTTCCTGCATCACCCCCGTTTCCACCCTGGCAGGTAAAAAAGTCATCACCATCGAGGGACTTTCCGTCGACGGCCGGCATCCGGTGCAGCAGGCCTGGATCGACGACGAAGTACCTCAGTGCGGCTATTGCCATTCAGGACAGATCATGTCGGCCGCCGCACTTTTGTTCAAGATTCCGAAACCGGCCGATGCCGATATTGATAAGGCCATGTCCGGAAATCTCTGCCGCTGCGGAACCTATCAACGGATTCGCCGGGCCATCCATCGCGCCGCCGGGATGATGGAGAGAGAGGGAAGCGGGAAAAAGGCGATAGCTGAATCCATTCCTTCTTTCGTCTTCAACCCCTTTGTCCGTATCGGCCAGGACGAGAGGGTCACCATCCTGGTCAACAAATCGGAGATGGGGCAGGGGGTCTATACGGCCTTAGCGATGCTGGTGGCTGAAGAATTGGAATGCGATTGGGCCAGGGTGCGCGTGGAGCCGGCGCCCGTCGACCCCGTTTACAACCATACGGCTTTCGGTATCCAGATGACCGGCGGCAGCACTAGCGTCCTCAGTGAATGGGACCGATTGCGCCAGATCGGTGCGGCCGTCCGGGAAAGGCTGATATCGGCCGCCGCGGAGGCCTGGAAGATTGACAAAAGTCTTTGCCGTGCTCAAAATGGCGTCGTGATTCAATCCAATGGAGAAATGCTCACCTATGGGCAATTAGCCGAGAAAGCGGCCAGGTTGCCGATGCCTAAGAAAGTTCAACTCAAAGACCCTGCCTCCTTTAAATTGATCGGCCGGCCGATTCAACGACTGGATACTCCGGCCAAGACCGATGGCACGGCCCTCTTCGGTATCGATGTTAAGATTCCAGACCTGCTTACGGCCCTGATCGCCCGTCCCCCTGTTTTCGGCGGCAAAGTGAAGGACTGGGATATTGAAAAGGCCAAGGCCGTGACCGGGGTAAAAAAGGTAGTGAAAATAGAAGCCGGCGTGGCCGTAGTAGGCGTTGATTTCAGGTCGGCGGCTCTCGGGAGAAAGGCGCTTGAAATCAACTGGGAGGAGGGCCCTCTGGCCAGTCTTTCGACTGTCGGAATACGGGAGCAGTATGCCAGGCTGGCCAAAACTTCCGGGGTTACCGCCCGAAAAGAAGGGGACCCGGAAAAGGCGATGGCGGCAGCGGCCAGACAGATCCAGGCTGAATATGAAGTCCCTTTTTTGGCCCATGCCCCCATGGAGCCGTTGAACTGTTGTGTCGATTTACGTCCCCACCATCTGGAAATTTGGACCGGTACCCAATTTCAGACGGTCGATCGCGATGCCGCCGCCCGGGTTGCCGGACTCCAACCCGAAGAGGTTAAAATCCATACTACTTTTTTAGGGGGCGGTTTCGGCCGGCGGGCCAATCCCCAGTCGGATTTTGTGGTTGAAGCGGTGCAGGTGGCCATGGCCGTTAAAAAACCGGTCCAAGTGGTTTGGACCCGCGAGGATGATATCAAGGGGGGTTATTACCGGCCCCTGTGGTTCGACCGGATTGCCGCCGGCCTTGATTCTGGTGGAAATTTGATTGCCTGGCAGCATACGATAGTCGGTCAGTCCGTCCTGAAGGGAACCCTCTTTGGACGGGGGATGATTAAATCAGGAATTGATGTCACCTCCGTGGAAGGGGCGGAAGATATTCCTTATGAGATTCCCAATATCGTGGTCGGACTGCACAGTCCTGACCTCGGTGTGCCGGTCCAATGGTGGCGTTCAGTCGGCCAATCCCACACCGCTTTTGTGGTGGAGAGTTTTTTGGATGAGATCGCCCACAGCCTGGGGAAAGATCCCTACGAATTCCGCCGCGGGCTCCTGAACCGGCATCCGCGCCACCTGGGTGTGCTGGAACTGGCCGCCCAAAAGGCCGATTGGGGTAAAAAGCCCGCATCCGCCAGGGCCCGGGGAATAGCCCTGCACGAATCCTTTGGAAGCTTTATTGCCCAGGTGGCCGAAGTTTCCGTCACCCCGGCCGGGCAGGTGCGTATTCATAAAGTCGTCTGCGCCATCGACTGCGGCCGGGTGGTGAACCCTGACACCATCAAGGCCCAGATGGAGGGGGGGATTGTCTTCGGTCTTTCAGCCGCTCTCCATGGCGCTATCACTTTTAAGAAGGGCAGGGTGGAACAGGGTAATTTTAATGACTATCGGCTTCTGACCATGGAGGAGATGCCGGTTATCGAAGTCCACATCGTCCCCAGCAATGAAGCCCCGGGCGGCGTGGGTGAACCGGGTGTGCCCCCCATCGCCCCCGCGGTGGGAAATGCTGTTTTTGCCGCCACCGGCAAACGTATCCGACGATTACCCATCAACCCGGGAGATTTGAAAAAAATCTAACCAAACCTATTTGAAATTGCGGGTATCGAAAGTGAGAGATAAATTCTCAGGCTTATGATTTTAGAATCTGAGGACTCCGCACACGGATCGGCGGAGAGGCCTGTTCCCTGAGGCAGGCCTTTATAGATTCTTTAACTTTAACTCTGAGAATTTATCTCTCACTTTTAACAATTTCAGGTTAGTCTTTCTGATTAATCGGTGGCCGGATCTATTTACATGGGGCATCCCTTTAAACTCTGTAAACCTTTAAGAAGCCATATTTCGCCCAGATGCTCGGCCGCATGGATCAGGGCAGTCCCTCCGATCACCTCATAGAGGCTTCTCTTTCCCAGCACCGGCAGATCGTTAACCTGATCCAGGTCTTCGTCCTTAACGGTCTCCAGCCAGGATTCCGTAGTCTTGAAGGTGTTTTGTACGTAACCCAAAAACTCCTGCAGGTTGTTTATTTTCACCGCCGCCGCCTCCTGTTCGCTCATCCCCGTTCCCTGGGCCCTGGGGTCCATTCTTAATTTCTTGTCCCATCCTTCGGCATTCCAGACCGGGTTTTTTTTCTGAACCAGAAAATTAATGACCATGTCTTCGGTCCGGGCCAGATGCCATAAGGAAAAGGCGATGTGATTGCATTTGCCCAAAGGTCTGAAATGAAGCTGTTCATCGGTTAAATCCTTCACCGCCTCGAGAAAGTCCTGATGAATGCCCTTTAGGGCTTTTTGAAAGTAATTGATGGCTGACATACAATTCTCCTTCCTTCTTTTTATTGTGGATCGCTTTTATTCAGTTGATACTTTTATTATAACATAACCCTAAGATCTTGAAAGCGGAAAAGCTAATTGACATTCTTTCCTGACCTTGATTAAGATTAACCTTATTTTTCTGATTCGTCACCATTTATTTAATTAAGGAAAGGGGAGGTAGCCATGTTTAAGACGACCATCACCGAAATGTTTGGAATCCAATACCCCATCCTCTGCGGAGCGATGATGTACTTATGCAAACCAAAGCTCTGTGCCGCGGTTTCCAATGCCGGGGGAATGGGCAATCTCACGGCTGGAATTTGGGATACCGAAGCCGCCTTTCGCCAGGCCCTTGAAGAAACCCGGAAGCTGACCAGCAAACCCTTTACCGTCAACATCACCCTCCTGCCCTCGGTTCGGCTGAATCCCGAGAATTATCAAATGTGGGTCCGGGTCTGCGCCGAAGAAAAAATCGCCGCACTTGAGATTTCCGGCACGCCCATTGATAAGGCACTGGGAATGGAAACAATCGAAATGCTCAAAAAGGCCGGGGTCAAAATGTTTCATAAAGTGGGATCAGTCCGGCATGCGGTCCACGCCGAAAAGGTGGGGTATGACGGAATTTATGCCGCCGGCGTTGAAGAAGGAGGCCATCCCCTGAATGATGATGTCACCACCATGCTCCTGACGCCCAGAATCGCTGAATCGGTTAAAATCCCGGTGGTAACGGTAGGGGGAATAGCCGACGGCCGCTCTCTGGCCGCGGCCCTGGTTCTGGGGGCCCAGGGAGTCATGATGGCCAGTCGATTTATCGCCACCCAGGAATGTGAGGTTCATGAGGCCATCAAACAGGAGCTTATCAACAGACAAGAAAATGAAACGGTTCTTTATGGACAGACTACCGGTCTCCAGGGCCGGGGATTAAGAAATAAAATCATTTCTGAAATTATGGCGGTTGAAAAACGAGGCGGCGGCCTGGATGAGCTGATTCCGCTCATGTCCGGTCTGCGGGTTAAGGAAGCCTGGGTTTCCGGAGATGTAGAATCCGCCCCGCTGATGGTCGGTCAATCCATAGGGCTGATCCGGGACATCCCCACCTGCCGGGAACTCCTGGACCGCATGGGAAAAGAAGCGGTTGAGTATCTGGATAAAGCCAGAAATATGATACAAAAGACCTGACTAGCCTATTTGAAATTGGGATAAATTCTCAGAATTCTGGATTTTAAGCCTAAAAAGGACAGGCCATGCGGATCGTCATGAAATATGGCAAAAAAGGGTTGCCTCTTCAATTCCCTGATGATATTAAGGCAACCATTATCCGGAAGAGGAAGATGCTGCCAGTCAGCGACCCGGAGGGGGCTGTGAAGACGGCTTTATCCCCCACCGCAGGCTCGAAAACCCTGGTGGAAGAGGCCCAAGGAAAGAAAAACGTCTGTATTTTGATCTGTGATATCACCCGGCCGGCTCCCAATGCCATCGTTTTACCCGTTTTAATTCAGGAGTTGATCAGGATCGGCTTCGCTTCCGAGACCATTTCCGTGCTGGTGGCCACGGGATGCCATCGGCCCAATGAGAGAGAAGAACTCCGCGAGTTGATCGGAAATGAATGGGTTCTCAAAAATATTCACATCGTCAATCATTTTGCCAGAAGGGAAGCCGATCATATTTTTTTGGGAACGACTCCGGGGGGGACTCCGGTAAAGATGGACCGGCGCTTTGTGAATTCGGATCTCCGAATCGTCATCGGTCTGGTGGAACCCCATTTTATGGCCGGATATTCCGGCGGCCGGAAAGTCGTTATTCCCGGGATCGCCCATGAAGACAGCATCAGAGTTTTGCATTCCACCCGGATACTGGGCCAGGAAGGGTTGATGACCGGACGGCTGGAAGGCAACCCGCTGCAGGAAGAACTGTTATCTGCGGTCCGGATGGCGGGAAAAATTCTGGCCATTAATACGGTTATCGACGAGGATCGAAATCTTTGCTTTATCAATTTCGGTTCCCTTGAAGAAAGCCACCTGGCCGCGGTGGCCTTCGCCAGGCCCTGCTTTGAGATTCCGGTCAGCCGAAAGTATAAGACGGTTGTCACCGGTGCTTCCGGATACCCCTTGGACAAGACCTATTACCAGACCGTGAAAGGCATGGTCGGGGTGGTCGATATCCTGGAGCCGGGCGCTGATATTTTTATCGTTTCCGAATGCTCGGAAGGCCTGGGTTCAAGGGAATACGCCGAATCACAAAAAAGATTTATCGAGAAGGGAGCGGGCATTTTTTGGGCCGAGTCCCTGAGCAAGCCCTTGGCCGACATTGATGAATGGGAAACGGTGATGCAGATCAAGGCCATGAAGCAAGCTAAGATTCACCTGTTCAGCGAAGGGCTGAACCGGGAAGAAAAGACCTTGACCGGGGTTGAGGTGATAGGAAATCTTTCAGAGGCTATTCAAAAATGTCTGGCCAGGAAAGAGGATAAGCAGTTGGCGGTTATCCCCGAAGGGCCTTTTACCCTACCGGTTTATCGCCCGGTCGGATCACAGGAAGATTGATCCGTATTGCCATTTTGATTTTTGTGCCTTTCGACCTGTCGGTATGCAAGCATGCAGACAGGCATGGGGATGAAAGGCACAAACCGAATCCTCCTGCGGAGAATCTTAATTTTTGCTGAAAGCTGATCGATGTTGTTCAGGGTCGTCCGGAGCCTGAACAAGGGATAAGTAAATCCTGTTAATCCTGTCAGATAATTTCTTTTCATGAGACTAAAGTGTCATCATTTTTTTAATTTGTAATCCTGGCCGCGATGTTATAATCTTTGTCACAAAAAAATGATCAGTA
>JACQYK010000137.1:29871-36422 GCA_016208255.1 Deltaproteobacteria bacterium
CGTCATTCCCGTGAAAACGGGAATCCAGTGTTTTTAATGTGTTACGGATGATCTGGATTCCCGCCTGGGCGGGAATGACGACTTATTACGAGTCCATCAAAAAACAAGGTTGTAAAAAAAACGATTAAAGGAGAAAAAATAATGGGACTGTTAGATGGTAAAGTGGCGATTGTAACCGGTTCAGGACGGGGTGTAGGAAGGGCCGAGGCCCTGGCCCTGGCCAAAGAAGGGGCCAAAATCGTGATCAACGATCTGGGAGGCGGATTGGACGGAAAGGGAGAGCGGGCCATGGTGGCCGATCAGGTGGTCGAAGAGATCAAGGCCATGGGAGGCCAGGCCGCATCGGATTACTCGGATGTGGGGACCTTGGAAGGCGTGGACAGCATGATCTGGAAAGCGCTCAGCAAGTTTGGCCGTTTGGATATCATGGTCCACAATGCCGGAATCCTGCGGGATAAGATGCTTCTGAATATGGAGGAAGAAGATTGGGATTTAGTTCAGAAGGTCCATGCCCGGGGGACCTTTCTCTGTACCCGGGCGGCCGGTCGGGTCATGAGGACCCAGGGACAGGGGGGCGTGATTCTGAACACCACTTCCATGTCCGGCCTCATAGGGAATTTCGGCCAGGCCAATTATAGTTTTGCCAAGGCGGGGATGTATGGATTTACTAAAACGGCGGCGATGGAACTTGGGAGATACGGCATACGGGTGCATGCCATCTGTCCCAATGCCTACACGCGCATGACCGCCAACCTGCCCGGTCTTAAAGGGATCACCGAGGAAATGCTGGATCCGGCCACCATGGCTCCTCTAGTGGTTTTTCTGGCCTCCGATCTGGCGAAGGGTCTGAACGGCCGGGTCCTTTTGGCCCATGGAGGGACCATCGGGGTCAAGGTATCCGAATTCAAGATGAGTCTGGCCAACGGGTTCAATAAAAAGGACGGGATCCCGACAGCCCAGGATATTGCGGACCATATCGACCAAGTGCTGATACCGGGAGCGGATCTGGAGATGTCGGCGGCTTTGAAATTTGAGTAGTTAAAATTCCCCCTCACCCCAACCCTCTCCCCCGGCGGGGAGAGGAAGTTTCCTCCCCCTTTAGAGGCTTGAGGGGGGAAAGGGGTGAGGGTGCTATTTTCGAACTAAACCCTCATGCCACTTGGGGGCACCGACGAATCATGAAAATGGCCTTATGTTTATGTAGAACAGGCGCCCTCGCCTGTTATTTATAAATCACAGCCGGGGGCGGCTGTGCTACAATTCCAAAGCCTAAAAATCTATTTTCGTATTAAACCGTCACGCCCCTGTCGTGACTTGACGGTTTAGCTCACTCGTCTTTTTTGCCTTGGATAGAAAGTCATCCAGGCTCTTCCGTATGGCAATTTTGACAAATTTCCCCACACTGGTCTTGGGGATCGCCTCTGTGATAAGAATAAAATCAGGAAGCATCCATTTAGTTATTTTACCTTTTTCAACTCCTTCGGCCTCGAGGTATTTCAAAAGGTCTTTTTCGGTTTCTTTGGCTCCCGGCACCAGGGTCACAATGGCCATGGGTCTTTCACCCCAGATAGGATCCGGGACTCCCACATCGGTGGCCTCGAGAACAATTTCAGCGGAGGCGGTCAGGTTTTCCAGCAGGACGGTCGGAACCATCTCCGCCCCGCTGCGAATCATGTCACTCATACGGTCGGCGATGATAATGTAATCCTCTTGATCGACCTTGGCCACATCCCCGGTATGGAACCATCCATCATACCAGACCTCGGCCGTTTTCTCCGGCTCCTTATAATACTGCATCATAATCCATGGTCCCCGGATGATGATCTGGCCGACCGTGGTATTGTTGTGGGGCACCGGTTTCCCCTGCTCGTCGACCACCTGGACCTCGAGACCCGGGGCGGGTATTCCGGTTTTTACCCTGACCTCATCCAGTTTTTCTTTCGGCCAGTTACTCATATATTTTTTAACAAAGGCACCAACGGCCGCCGGGGCGGTTTCGGTCATACCGTATCCGGAAGTGGCCGTGAACCCGGGAATTTTTTCTTCGGCCTTCAGCTTCAACCCCAAAGGTAAGGCGCCGCCTCCAACCCCCAGGCTTTTCAAACTGCTTAAATCATACTTGCCCAACTCCGGATACTCGACAATCATAGCCAGAATGGTCGGGACCACCCCGGTATTGGTCACCTTTTCGGTTTGAACCAGTTCACAAAATCCTTCTACGGTGAACATGCCGGGTAAGACAATTTTGTTGGCGGCAAAGACATAATTAAAGGGTGCCCCCCAGGCATGGATGTGAAACATGGGGGTAATGATCATGGGCACGGCATTTTCTCCATAATATTTGGCAGCCGGATCATTGATAATGGAAGTAACCGCAGCTAAATGCAAGGTTTGGAGATAAAGCTGCCGATGGGTGAACAGGCATCCTTTGGGCAGCCCGGTGGTGCCGGTGGTGTAGCATAAGGTAGCGTAATTATCCTCACTGAGGATCGGCCAATCGAATTCCGATGACTGTTCCTTCAGCAAGGTTTCATATTCATAAAGGGGCTCTATTTTTGTTTGAGGCAGTGCCGGATTATCCGAGATATAAACAAATTTTTTAACCGTGTCTTTGATATCCTCATAGATCCTTTCCAACAGGGGTAAGAGCAGGTCATCGACAAAGATGATCCTGTCTTCGGAATGTTTGATGGTGTGGATGATATGGGCCGGGGAAAGCCGGACATTGATCGGGTGTAGAACCGCTCCCAGGCAGGGAACGGCGTAATAAAGCTCCAGGTGGCGGTGATGATTGAGGGCCATGGTAGCCACCCGGTCCCCCGGTTCAAGGGCCTGACCGGGCAGGACGCCCAGGGGACCTTTCAAAGCCTGAGCCAGCCGGCAGGTGCGGTCATACCACTCCTGCCAGGTAAATCGGAAGTATTGACCGGTTTGAGGATTGCGGTAAACCACCCCGATCTCATTAGGGTAAAGGCCCACTGGTCTTTTCATAATGGTGGTCAGCAAAAGCGGGTATTGAACACTGAATTCAGGATAAATTCTGGATTCCATTTTTTTTCTCCCTTGGATCCTTAAACAGTAATCTGAAAATTTGTCTCTAACTTTTTCGATTGGAGCAATGGAGTATCCAGCATTCCAACACTCCAGTACTCCATTACTCCAGGTTAAGCCGTTTCAGGATCGTGATTAAAAATTTATTTAATGTTTTTCCATCCAGACCGACTCCCCATACAAAGGTTGATAATCAAGCAAATACTGTTTTAAGAAATGAACTCTGGGATGTCGGGCCAGGAACCGGGTCCGGGTGTAGAGAAAAAGATTGGGGGCATCATCCATGATCTTTCTCTGGATCTCTTTAATGGCCGTTTCTCTCTTTTTAGGGTCCATAATCGAGGACTGCTCCTTGATCAGCTTCCAGATTTCCGGGTTGCTCCATTTATAATAGGTGGACTCATCTAAGGGGCCGAAATAGGGTACCAGCCATTCCTCCGGGTCGTTTCCGGCGGTCATGACGTGAAGGGCCATTTCGTATTCAAAGCGGTAAGCCCGGTTAAAATACTGAGCTGTTTCCAATAGGGTCAGTTTGACCTCTATACCTACTTCCTTGAGCATCTCTTTAATGACCTGGGCCGGGGCGGCCATGTAGGGCAGGTTCCAGGTTAAAAGTTCGGTAGAGAAACCGTTCGGATATCCGGCCTCCGCCAGAAGCTTTCTTGCTTTTTCGGGATTATAGGTTACCTGATCGGATACCGGGAGAGTGTATATGATAGGTGGGGGTACCGGACCGACGGCGACCGTACCAAAACCACCTTCGGCCAATTTCAACAATTTCTTTTTGTCGATCGCCATACCGATGGCTTGCCGCACTTTCTTATTGTCAAAAGGCGGCTTAAGCGGTTTTTTCCCTTCAATCCAGGGGGGACATCTCAAGATGGTCATATGGGTTCCCGGCAGCCGGTCGATGTTGGTTTTCGGTGTCTCCTTCTCAATGGTCGAAACATGGTAATGTTGGGCCGAGATACCATCCAGCCTGTCGGCCAGGAAAGCGGAAAGGACACTGGCCGGATCGGACATAAACTTGATAGTAATACCATCCAGATAAGGCAATCCTTTCTTCCAATAATTCGGATTTTTTACCAGAGAGATGTGGGAACCTTTAACGAATTCCTTGAGAATGAAGGGACCGCTACCAATAGCCACCGTCTTCAAATCCTTATATTGGTCCACTACTTCCTTGGCGACAATGGCACACCAGGGAGAGGATAAATATTTGAGGAAAGGGGCATAAGGTTCAACCGTCTTAAAGATGATGGTGTACTTATCGGGTGTTTCAATGGATTTAATCTTGCCGTCGAAATAATAGCTGTGCTTGAAATCGGTTTTTTTACCGACCATTCCGGACACGCGCTCAATACTGTATTTGACATCCTCCGAAGTCAGTTCTCGTCCGTTGACCGGGGGTATGTTGTGGAAACGGACCCCTTTATGAATCTTGAATTCATAGGTCAGGGGGTCAATCTGTTTTATACTTTCGGCCAGTTCCAATTCCACCCCATCCATCTTCGGATTGAATCGAATGAGATTGTTGTTGGTGTTGAGCGTCACAATGGTGGTATTAGCCCAGGTCTCCATATGGGGATCCAGGGATCTGGGATCCACGTTCAGGTGGGTTCTATAGATGCCTCCATATTGAGGTTTTTTATCCGGCTGGGACTTTTTCTCCGTGACCGGTGTCATTTTCTCCGTACCGGCTGTAGTCTTCTTTTTTTCCGCCCCTATGGCTGCTGAGACGAGAAAGATTGAAAAAAGAATAATAATTCCCACTGTCCATGAATACCGACTGGATAATAACGCTTTTGGTTCCTTTGGTGTCATTTTCATCATGACCTCCTTTGCTCCTTTGACGTATTGTCAAATTCGAGGTTAATTTCAAAGAAGAATTAAAAGAAAAGGATCCAACTTTATTTTCATCTGACCCTTTCCTCTTAAGATCACTTCGCTTTGATGAAAACGGACAGGATTTCAAATCAAGGGCTCTAAGCTTAAGGTCAATCCTTGATCTTCATATATTCAAATCGGGTCCCCGGATAGGAACCAAGCTGCTGCTCCCATTTTACAATTTTTTTGCTGGTTCCGAAATTGCCGTGCTGGGACCATAGTGGCGGCCTGAAGTATTTTTCTCGTATGAGTTTGGATAATTTTTTTCCCCAATCTGCCGCCTCTTTATCCGTTTTGGCACTCATAGAATCATCAATGGCTTTTTCAACCTCCGGATCGGTATAATAGACAAATGCGGCATCCTTATTGAAGGCATTTTGGATGTCGGCTCCCGGATGGAGTTCGGCATCGTACCATAAGCCTCCCAATTTAAGGCCCGTCAACTTTTTCCCCCGGTGGGCATCATACCAGGCCCCCCCTTCAAAAACATTGATCTTGGCGGTGATGCCGACCTCGGCCAGATTAGCTTGAAGGGCTTCCATAATCTCCTTATCCCGGGTCATACAATTCAAGCCGGTTTCAAAACCTTTGGCATAGCCGGCTTCGGCCAGGAGGGCCTTGGCCTTCCTGGGATCATAGGGATCGGGTTGGACCGTGGGATCATAACCCAGGTTGTAGGGACAGAGCACCTCTCCCCAGGCGCTGGCTGAGCCGAAGAGCAACTTATCACAGATGGTCTTGCGGTCAATGGCCATCATGGCCGCCTTTCTGACCCTGATATCATGAAAAGGACTTGGTTTGTCCGGAAAGGCCATATCCAAATAGGTGAGAGAAGAACCGAGGATATGTTTCACCTGAACAAAATTAAGGTTCGGATCATTTTTGACTATAGGCAGGTGTGAACCCCTGACCTCGGCAATATCCGCTTCCCCGGCCTGCAACATGGCCAGCCGGGTGGAGTGTTCGGGTACATAAACGATGGTCAGAGTCTTAAACTCCGGGGTCTTGCGGTGATGTTTGGGCACAGCTTCCATTTTGAAAAATTGGTCCTGTTTGTATTCCAGCAAACGGAACGGTCCCGAACCGATCGGTTTCTCGGCAAAGCCCTGGTCCCCCACGGATTCACGATATTTTTTGGGCATAATCGCCCCGTTCCACCAGAGCCGTTTCCATAAATCGGGCGCCGGCATGTTCAGATGGAACCGGGCCTGAGAGGGTGAGATGACCTCGACTTCCTTTATCCGCTTTCGGTAATCGACCCCCAGGGTCATTCTCAGTTTTGGATCCATAAGCTTCTCAAAACTGTACTTGACATCATCGGCGGTCAGGGGATCGCCATTTTGGAACTTGATTCCTTTTTTGATGAAGAAATCGACATAACTCCAATCGGGGGCAATCCTCCAGGATTGAGCCACGGAAGGAAGTGTCTTCAGATCCACCCCCATATCAACAAGCCCTTCAAAGACCGTGGTCGCAATCAGGGGCCCATGACCTCCGACGTGGGTGGCCGGATCACCTCCCTTCTGAAAGAAGGTTCCCAGGATGCAGGCATAGACCACCTCTCCGGGTCTGGTCTTGCCCAGAGACGCATTGGGCAAAAGGACAATGAGAAA
>JACQYK010000264.1 GCA_016208255.1 Deltaproteobacteria bacterium
GGGGAGGGTGATGCGACGGTTGGAATCTCCACTCAGGAGACAGCAGAAAATTTGCTGAAAGGATTAGGTTATGAATACCTATTCCAGAGGTATGCAGGTTACGGGCACGGATCCCTTTATGATGAGGATGAGTGGATCCTGCCGGCTCAGTGGCTGAAAGAGGCCCCGGCCCGCAACATAAACCCCGCCCGGGTGACATACAAAACTTGCGAAGCCTGGTGGAGACCGGATATCAGCCAAGACCTGGTATTCGACAAGGCCTACTGGGTTTCCGGACTTCGGGTCCGGGACACCTCCCTTGGAACCACAGCCTATGGCTTGATCGACGTTACAACCTACGCACTGAAAGGAAGCAACCCCGGTGTTGAAACTGTCGGCGGCGACGGATACACCCCCACGAATAACAACTACTATACCTACACCGGCCAGAATTACGTCTGGCCCGACAAGGCCCTGCCGTTGCGGAACAGGTTCGAGATGCACCTGACCAACCTTAAATCGGTGACCCTGGATCCCGCCAGGATGGGCCTGAGATTTCCGTATGTATCCTTCACCGTAGACAGCGATGGACCGGCAACCCTTACCCTTACCGGCAGGTCGCCCTTTTGCAAAATACTCATGGACAACAAGATATATCACAACTATACCCTTACAGCCGGCGACCTGACCGTGGATATCCCCGAGGGGCAGCATGAATTCAAGCTTTTATTACTGACGGACCTTCACAAATACTAGCGGTTCAACGCAAGTCATGAACCTAACAGACCCGAGACGACCATGAACGGGTATCCGGGTACCGGAACAAAAACAGCTGTAGATTTTCAAATTAAAGGACTAACATTTTCTGGTTAGCTGGATAGATAATATTTTACTGAAATAAATAGACCGAGGCTGAAAAGGATATCAGCCTCGGTCTTTGTTTATATATAGAAAAAGAACAGGTTGATTATTATTACTTTACAACCACGCTCACTCCAAACCCGGTTATAAACACGATTCAATCATACAGAATTGAAATTTTTCCATTATTTTTCATATACTTGACACGTCCACCTTTGCAATCAGTGACCGGCGGCCTCGGTTTGCGTCTTTGGTATTGGTGTAATATATGCCCCTATATTAGAAAGAGGGACAGATGTAATAATTATTTGAGACCCCCAGGCAGAGCTATTTATCGGGTTTGGCGACACCGCCATTTCCGATCAGTGGTCCAATTGGGGACGCCCTTTGTATATTTGTATTTGAATATTTTTCCAGTGACCAGCCTTCATTGCGGATAACTTTTTCCCCCTTAAGAGCAGAAATACTCACGGTAGTAAGGATATTTACAATCCGCTTTGCAATATCAATCATCGAATATTCTAATAGCTTGGCAGCCCACTACCAAAAAATATTTCATCCTTTCGCTAGTTGGCGAACTTTTGATGCCCCGATGAGATCCTCAGATCGTAATCCTTGTGGCATTGAGGAATCCATTGAAGATGCCAAGAGAACCATGAAATTGATTGAGGAAGGGAAGGAGGTCAAAAAAGAAGTAGGGGTTTATTTCACCAGCTTTGAAGTCTTCAGGAAGGCCCTAACCCCAAAGAGATTGGAACTTCTTCATGTTATCAAGGCCAGAAATCCCAAATCCATTAAAGAACTGGCAGAAATTACTAAAAGAGACAAGAAAAATGTCTCCGAAGATGTGAAATACCTTGAGCAGAACGGTCTGGTGTAGAAAAAGGACCAAGAGAAGGATATAAAACCGGTCATCAATTATGACAAACTGGCCCTCGTGATTGGGATATAGTCTTACCGGGTTCACCAGTCGTCCCTTATCTGCTATCAATTAGGATTACAATTTGAATTCTTCACTCTTTTCACAGTGCCAATTCTGAGGATAGCAGGAAGAATTCGAGATCTTTCTACCGTTTTCCAGTCAAGTGAAATTCCGATATTCACGAATTAGACTCGTTTTTGGTTTCTCAATACCAAAGGTCAATACCAGAAGAAACCGATCGGTTTATTTTGAAGTGCAACTATTTTAAATAACTGGTCGGGGCGAAAGGATTTGAACCTTCGACCCCCTGCGCCCAAGGCAGGTGCGCTATCCAGGCTGCGCTACGCCCCGACAATCTGATAGTTATTTACCATAGAATCCGGTTGAAGGCAAGGGACTTTAATGGATACGACCTTGGATCAAAGACTTGGGACTTAGCTTAACGCCTTGCGCAATCCCTGATCCTCAATCCTCAGTCCTCATCACTGATGGCCCGGTGACTGATTCGATTTTTGGTCTCCAGGGGGAGCTGGGCCATGGTTTTTTGAAACTCCGGGAGATAAAAAACCGGATCATAGCCAAACCCCTGATCGCCTTCCGGGGACAAGGCAATACGGCCTTGGCAGGTTCCTTCGGTCCGGACCCACCGGCCGGAAGGGGGATAGAGGACCAGAATACAGACAAAACGAGCCGTCCGTTTTTGTTCCGGAAGGCCTTGGAGCAGGGTCAGGAGTTTTTCGTTGTTCTGCTGATCAGTGGCTGCCGGACCGGAAAACCGGGCCGACCATACCCCTGGAGCCCCTTTCAAACTATCGACTTCCAATCCCGAGTCATCGGCCAGAACCGGCAGATTAAGGCTCTCCGATACGGTCCGCGCTTTTTTCAGGGCGTTTTCCAGGAAGGAGTCCCCGTCTTCGATAACTTCCGGAAGATCCGGAAAATCATTCAAGGATTGAAAAGTCAGGGAGGGCATCGCCAGAGCGGATTCGATTTCTCTTACCTTCCCCTTATTCCGGGTGGCCAGGATCAGGATCATGATGGGTTGAGCACTTGATGTTGAATCGTGGTCAGCTTGTCGATCCCCCGGGAGGCCAGCTCCATCATCTTTCCGAAGTCTTCTTTGGAAAAGGGTTGTCCCTCAGCCGTTCCCTGGATTTCAATGAATCGGCCGTGACCGGTCATGACAAAATTACAGTCTACCTCCGCCCGGGAATCCTCCTCAAAATTGAGATCGAGGCAGATTTGATCGTCTATAATCCCGACACTGATGGCGGCCACGGAATCGGTAATAGGATTCCGGGGTATGGATATCTCTTTTCGAAGATACTCGACCGCATCCACCAGGGCCACGTAGGCGCCGGTTATCGAGGCCGTTCGGGTCCCCCCGTCAGCCTGGACGACGTCACAATCGATCCAGAAGGTCCGTTCTCCGATCAAACTCAGATCCAGAACGGCCCGGAGGGAGCGTCCGATCAAACGCTGAATTTCATGGGTGCGGCCGCCCACCCGCCCCTGGGTGGATTCCCGGGTGGTCCGGGTCTTGGTGGCCCTGGGCAGCATGGAGTATTCAGCGGTGATCCATCCCCGGCCTTTGTTTCTCAAGAAAGGCGGGACCCGCTCCTCCAGGGTGGCCGTGCAAATCACCTTGGTTTCTCCCAGCTGGATCAGGACCGAACCTTCGGCATGTTTCATATAATTCCGGATAATGCGGACCGGACGTAATTCATCGGCCTTTCGACCATTCGCGCGCATATTCGAATCTCCTCGCTTGTAAAATGGACAAACTAATCACGCTCTCCAGCCCCTGTCAAGTATTTTTTAAAAGATTCTTGACATTTTCCGGTCCCCCGCCGCAAACTGTTAAAGATGGGCGGGGTTATAATTAAATACTATTTTTGACAGGATTGACAGGATTCTCTTGATTTCTTTGCCTTTCGAACTTTCTGCCTGGAAGCACACAGACAGGCCTGAGGAAGAAAGTCACAAACCGAATCGATATTTGACCGAAGTTTTAATTTCCGCTGGAAGCGGGTCGAAGTTGTTCAGGGTCTTCCGGAGCCTGAGCAAAATTCCTGTAGATCCTGTCGATCCTGTCAGATGGTTTTTTTTAGATTAAAACACTTCAATCAAAATTATTGTCAGATCTGCAATAATTATCAAAATCAGGAGAAGTTATGAATGATTCCCTTAATTCCCCCCTGTCGGCCCTGGACCGGCCGGAAATTAATGCCCTGATCTTTTATCCCCGGCGGGATTTCAGCGCCCGGTCTCCGGAAGGGTCCGAAGATCGTCTTTTTCCGGTGGATCGGGAGACCAAAATTGGCGGCCGGTTTTACTGGTCCGAGCCGAGCGGCCCCCATCTCCTGTTTTTTCACGGTAATGGTGAAATCGCCTCCGACTACGACGAGGCAGCCACTTTTTATCAGCAACTGGGATTAAGCCTTCTGGCTATGGATTACCGGGGGTATGGAAAAAGTGAGGGAAGCCCGACCGCCGGCACTCTGCTCAGCGACGCCTTGACCTGTTTCGATCTCGTTTATAATCAGATCCGGGAGAAGGGTCGCCCCGGGCCTTTTTTGATTATGGGACGTTCTCTGGGAAGCGCCCCGGCTATTGAAATCGCCTCCAGGCGACAGGAGAAGATTGCCGGCCTGATCATTGAGAGCGGTTTCGCCTACTCCCTTCCCCTGTTGGAGCTGATGGGAATACCGGTTGACGGATTGGGACTTCAGGAAAAAGACGGGTTTGAAAACGCCTCTAAAATAGCTCAGGTCACCAAACCCACCTTCATCCTGCATGCCCAGTTTGATGAAATAATTCCATTGAACCAGGCCGATATCCTGCTGAAAAATTCAGGAGCCAAACGGAAAGAATTGGTGGTTGTCCCCGGGGCCGGTCATAACGATATCATCGCCAGGTGCGGCCGGGCTTATTTTGAAACGATCGCCCGTTTTGCTAATAGTCTGAAATCCAGAGGGAAGGATTAAAACAAAAATACGTTAGGCGTCAGGCGTGAAGCGTTAGGCGAAAACCTCTTTTCCTGCTTCTTGGCGCCCAGCAGGGGCATAAGTGCTTAGTTATTGATTGAGGTAGCCATGAATTTCCGATCGAAATGATCGGAAATAAAAAAAGGCTGTGGGATTCGGTTGATCCGCTCCACAGCCTTTTCTTAAAAAACCGTCATGTCCCGTCAGGGACGTGACACCATGATACGGTCGACTTTGTCGACCTAAAAAGAGGCTTCTTTCAGAAGCCGGGACATGAAAATAAGGCTAAGCGAGGAAAACCTCGAATCCTATTTTCGCATTAAAAGACATTACTCGGCTTTTATAACATTGGCAGCCTGAAGTCCTTTGGGACCCTGGGTCACCTCAAATTCTACTCTCTCTCCCTCCTGTAAGGTGCGAAATCCATCGCCTTTGATAGCTGAAAAATGTACGAACACGTCGCTGCCATCATCCTGGGAAATAAAACCGTATCCTTTTCGGTCGCTGAACCATTTGACCTGGCCTTTGGCCATTACAACTCACCTCCCCTCCACCATCTCATTTAAGTTGTAACAGCTTCCGGCCGGAAAGAACCAGACAAACCGAAGCTCTCCTGGTTACTGCCATTTTCCACGCACCTCAAACTCTGTACAACTGGTTGGTAATGATAAAACGCTCCTGACAAGAAAGTCAAGGAAAAATAATATGATTTTTTTTCAGTTTTTCGAGCCTTTTTCCATCAACAGGGGATAGTATTTTATGAAATACAGAATACCGGACCACAAGGTTAGGATCAAAGCAATCCAGAGTATGATTAACCCCCAGAAATGGAAATTAATCGACCAATAGGAATAATGGACCATCAGAGGAATGAGCGCGATGGCCTGGAAAAAAGTCTTATATTTTCCCCAGCGTGAGGAGGCCATAATAATCCCCTTGGCGGCCAGTGTCGATCGCAGCCAGGTTATGGCAATCTCTCTGCCAATCAGCAAAATCCCGACCCAGGGCGCAACCCAGTCCAATCCGATGAGCATGATTAAGGAACAACCGATCAGCAGCTTATCGGCCAGGGGATCGAAAATTTTTCCAAACTTGGTGACCAGATTTTTTTTCCGGGCGATGAAACCGTCCAGCCAATCCGTTAAAAAGGCCACGGAAAAGATCAGAGCCGCCCACAGACTGGAACTCGGCCGTCCCGACTGCAGAGGGAATAAGATAAAGGGGATGATGATAATTCTTAAAAAAGTAAGGTAATTGGGAATATTCAGAATCAGGGGATTGACCGGGGTCATGAATGGGCTTTATTACCGGGTGGAAAGGAGGCGGCTTCTTAGTTGGTTATAAATATGGATTACCTTTTGGACATAAGTTCTGGTTTCCTGATAGGGCGGGATCCCCCGATAAAGGTTGACTTTCTCCGGGCCGGCATTATAGGCGGCCAGGGCCAGGGTGATATCCTGGTTAAACAGATCCAGCAGATAGCGCAGGTAGCGGGTCCCGCCATTGATATTTTCTTTAGGGCTGAAGACGTCCGACACCTGAAGATCCCGGGCGGTTTGGGGCATCAGTTGCATTAATCCCTGGGCTCCCTTGGGAGAGAGGGCCTGGGGATCAAAATTCGATTCCACATGAATAACGGCCTGGATAAGTTTGGGATCTATCCCGTACTGCTGAGAGGCTTCGTCAATATGAGGGGTCAGCTGGGAGAGGCTGTTTAAATTAAAATTCCTTGAAGAAAAGGTCTTGGAAGAACCCTTGGGGGGAGTCGAAAATTTCGTTTTTTCATATTCCTTAAAAAAAAGCTGAAATTTGGAGTCGGCAGGGACATTGGTAAAATGGACCACCCCTTTTTCGTCCTGGAAGCGAAAAATATCGGCCTGTATCAGGCCGGGGATCCCGGGAAGGACCGGAGCGGCCAACAGGAAGAGGAACCAATAAACGGTTTTGGCTAAAAAGGGGCGAGACACGGATTATTTTTTCCCTGGAATTTTTTTCCAATCGTCTAAAAATTTTTGAATTCCGATATCGGTCAGGGGGTGTTGGGCCAACTGGTGCATGACTTTGTAGGGAATGGTGGCGATATCGGCCCCCATCAGGGCGGCGGTCAGCACATGAACCGGATGGCGGACCGAAGCGACAATTATTTCCGTTTCATACCCGTAGTTATTGAAAATGGTCACAATCTGGCCGACAATTTCGATGCCGTCTTGCGAAATATCGTCGAGGCGGCCCACAAAAGGGCTGACATAGGCGGCCCCGGCCTTGGCTGCCAGCAGGGCCTGAAGCGGTGAAAAAATCAAAGTCACATTGGTCGGAATCCCCAGGCCGCAAAGCTTCTTGACCGCCTTTAATCCTTCCGCTGTCATGGGAATTTTGACGACAATATTTTTATGGATCCGAGCCAGGGATTGGCCTTCTTTTACCATCTCGGGAGCGGTTTCAGAAACCACTTCGGCATTGACCGGCCCATCGACCATCTGACAGATCCTTTTGATCAAATCCCGGGGTTTCTCTTTTTCTCTGGACAGCAGGGATGGGTTGGTGGTTACCCCGTCCACCAGTCCCAGATCCACCGCGGATTGAATTTCTGCCAGATTGGCTGTGTCAATAAAGAATTTCATAAAAGTCCTTTCCTTGCGTCGGTCTTGAGACCTTTGAAAAATGTCCCCTTAAGCCCAATCTCCGTGTCAGATTCAAATTTCAATCCTCGAAATATTAAATATATTCCTGTGGTTGAAATTTTCGTCTTCCTCGACCTTGGACAAAATTGAACACTTTAAAAAATCTCTTCAGGCGGAACCGCGGTTCTTGACCTCTTTAATAAATTTTTCACGACACTGGGTGCTGCAAAAATAATAATAAACCCCCTTGGGGCTTTTCAGGACATTGGCCTGCCTTTTAGGTAAATAAACCTTACAGACCGGGTCCTGGACCATTTCGTCCTGAATTTCCCGGGGGGATTTTCTGTCCGGCAGTTTCGGGGAGGCGAAGAGCCGTCTCAGAAGCCGAAAGATAAAAAACCCTACGATTATTATTATAAGCCATCTGATTAACATTGTATATTAAAATTTCCCGAATAAATATTTTCCTGCCTTACAGGTCCGGATCCGGGTTTCCCGGCAGCCGGATCAGGTCTTGCCCCTCTTCGGTCAATTCGTCCCTTAATTGAGCGGCGGTTTTTTTTAATACCGGGTGGAAATAATCCGGGGCAATCTCCGCCAGCGGTTCCAAAACAAACCTTCTTTTTTCCAAAAAAGGATGAGGAAGGGTCAAACCCGGGCTGTCCATGACCGTCTGATCGTAAGCCAACAGATCCAGATCGATGATTCTCGGTCCCCATTTGACAATCCTTTCCCGTCCCAGGGCCGTTTCAATGTCCAGCATTAGCCGCATCAGAGATTCCGGTGTCAGTGTAGTTTCCAGGAGTGCCACCCCGTTGATAAACCACTCCGGATCCTCCAGACCCACCGGTTCGGTCATATACCAGGATGATTGCCTGACTCTCCGCTGGCCCGGGACGGCCCGCAGCAGGTCCAGGGCTTTCAGGCAATTTTTTTTTTATCCCCCCGGTTGGAGCCCAAGCCGATAAAAGCCTGATGGCCGGCCATCAAAATCCCACCTTGTTCAACCGGGAAACAGCCTCTTCCAAACGCTCTTCCGGAACCGTCAGAGAGATGCGGAAATAACCCTCCCCCGGGTCTCCAAACCCGTTCCCCGGGGTCGTCACAATCCCGGCCTGCTGCAGGAGATGGGCCGTAGTCCGGGTGGAAGTGTATCCTGGGGGGACTTCCACCCAGAGATAAAAGGTGGCCTTGGGCGCTTCGACCTTGAGTCCGATTTTTTTCAATCCGGCCACCATCAGGTCCCTGCGCCTTTGGTAAATAGCGTTCAATTCAACCAGGCAATCCTGCGGACCTTCCAGGGCCTCGATGCCGGCCCATTGGATAGCCTGGGCCGCACCGGAGTCCAGGTTACTTTTGATCTGGCTTAATCCGGCGATCAGCTTTTCCTGGCCTACGGCGAAACCGATGCGCCAGCCGGTCATATTATAGGTCTTGGACAGGGAGTGGAATTCAATTCCCACATCTTTGGCGCCGGGAATTTCCAAAAAACTCAGGGGCCGAAAGCCGTCATAGGCGATCTCGGAATAAGCGGCATCATGGGCCACGATCACCTGATTTTCCTTGGCGAAACGAACCACGGCTTCGAAAAAAACCCGGTCGGCCACGGCCGCCGTGGGATTGTTGGGATAGTTCAAGAATAAGACCTTGGCCTTTCCGGCGGTCTCTTTGGGAATTCGGGAAAGGTCGGGCAGGAACCGGTTTTCTTTTAAGAGCGGCAAAAAATAAGAGCTCCCGCCGGCAAAAAGGGTCCCCGCGTGATAAACCGGATAGCCGGGGCTGGTAATCAGGGCCAGATCACCGGGATTGATAAAGGCCAGGGGAAAATGGGCGATACCCTCCTTGGAGCCGATCAGGGTTACCACCTCCTGGAACGGATCCAGGGTGACCCCGAAACGGCGCTGATACCAGGCGGCGACGGCCTTACGAAAATCATTCATCCCCGAATAGGAGGGATAGCGATGATTCCTGGGGTCCAGGGCCGCTTGATTCATTCGTTGGAGTATAGGCAACGGCGTCGGCAGATCGGGATCGCCCACTCCCAGGTCGATGATATCCACCCCCTTGGCCTGCACTTCGACTTTGAGACGGTCGATTTCCATAAAGAGATAGGGAGGAAGCTGCTTAAGACGATCCGCCGGTTGAATCCAGTTCATAAAAAAAACTCCTTTTTCAAAAAATAATTTATATAAGAATACATGATGCCAAAGGCATGAAGCAAGATGAAAAATAAAATATTTGTAAATCCTGTTGATCCTGTCAAATAGTTTTTCATAAGGTTAAAGTTGTTACAAATAGTTAACCCTATCGGTTACCAGGCCGGTGGTCAGCTCTTCAACCCCAGCACATCTTGCATATCATACAGCCCGTTCTTTTGCCCGACGACCCATCGGGCTGCCCTGAGGGCGCCCCGGACAAGGATATCACGGCTCTGAGCCCGATGGATAATCTCGATCCGTTCCCCCAGTCCGCCGAAAAGAACCGTATGCTCACCGATAATATCCCCGGCCCGCAAGGTCTGAATACCGATTTCTTCCGGTTTTCTTTCCCCGATGATCCCCTTTCGTTCGTAAACCGCTACCTGATCCAAGTCCTGAGAACGGGCCTGAGCCAGGACCTGAGCCAGTTTCATCGCCGTGCCGCTCGGGGCATCCTTTTTAAGATTATGATGGACTTCGAGGATCTCAATATCAAATCCTTCTCCCAAGGTCCTGGCTACATCACTCACTACTTTGAACATGACATTAACTCCGACGCTCATATTGGGGGCCAGGATGCAGGGGACTGATTGACACAAGCGCTTAATCTCTTCCATTTCCCCGGAAGTGAATCCCGTACTGCCGATAACCATCGGTTTTTTTTTGGCGGCGGCCAGACGCAGGTGTTCCAGGGAGGCGGTATGAAAGGTGAAATCGATGATGACCTCGCCTTGATCAATCACCTCTTTAAGATTGGAGGCAATCAGTAATCCTGTTTTACCTGAGCCCAGCCATTCCCCAAGGTCTTTATTAACCGCCGGGTGATCCGCTTTTTCAAAGGCCCCCGCTACGGTCATATCCTGGGTTTCATGGATCAACTGGACGATCCGGCCGCCCATTCGTCCGCCGACTCCGGCAATAATGGTTTTAATCATGGGATGCTCCTTTCCCCAGTTCTGGTTTCTTGTTACTGGTTACTCGTTGCCGGTTACTCGGGACTGATAAATCAAACGTTCAGCGTCAAGCGTTTGGCAAAAAACAATTTCGTGTTTCATTGTCTCTGCCTCAGGCGGGATCAAGTTTAACCAGCAACCAGCGACGAGCAACAATTTTTTACTCAAGTAACGCTTCTTCAAACACCTCTCCATCAAAAATCAGGCGAACTTCTCCTTCGAGATAGACCCGGCTGATTTCCAGCCCCGGTTTCCCCTCGATATAAACGGTTAAAACTTCCCCCCCACGGGTTTTAACCTTAACCGGAGATTGGGCTTTATTTTTAAAAAAGGCGATGGCGGTCGCGGCCACGGAACCGGTGCCGCAGGCCAGAGTTTCCCCTTCCACGCCTCTTTCATAGGTGCGGACCAGAAGCATTCCCGGGTCTTTCATTTGAACGAAATTGACATTGGTCCCGGCCGGCTGGAAACGGTCATGATAACGGAAACGGGGACCCATCCCGGCCAGGTCCGCTTTTTCGATGTCTTCCACCCAGATCAGGGTATGAGGGACGCCGGTGTTTATGAAATCAAAAGTCCGGGTTTTGCCTTCCAGCTCAAGGGACTGATCAAGCTTTAAATCTTTGGGCCTGGTTAACTGCAGTTTGACCAGGGACCCCTCGACCCGGGCCTGGATCGGACCGGCCAGGGTTTCAAAGGTCATCTCCGACCCGGCAATGCCCTGCCGATAGGCAAAGCGGGCCGCACAGCGGCCTCCGTTTCCGCACATCTCGGCCTCGCTGCCGTCGGCATTGAAAAACCGCCACTTAAAGTCGTATTGTTTCGAGGGTTCAATAAAGATCATCCCGTCGGCCCCGACCGAAACCATCCTCCGGCAGAGGGCCCGGGTCAACAATACCAGGCGATCCCCGCGAATCTTTCGGGTCCGGTTATCCACCAGGATAAAATCATTGCCCGACCCGCTCAGCTTGGATATTTTGAGAAAAGGGGCTGTTTTCATTTTCCTGTCATCTTATCCGGTCCGAGGATTAAATGATTCAAGGTTCAAGGTCCAATGTTCGAGGTTTGAGGAAAAACCTTGGCACCGAGTCCGGCATGACGGAGAACAAACAAGCCTGGAGGTTATCCAAGATTATTTTCGTGTTAAAAACCCGGAATCCTTTCCAAAGCCGTCATTTGGGCATAGGTCTCCCGTTTCCGGATAATATGAAATTCCTTTTCATGAACCAGGATCTCGGCGGCTCTGGGTCTGGAATTATAGTTGCTGGCCATGGAAAAGCCGTAAGCCCCGGCGCTCATGACGGCCAGAAACTCTCCGGAATCGGGTGTGGGCAGGGTCCTGTCCTTACCTAAAAAATCTCCACTTTCACAAATCGGCCCGACCACATCGGCCCGAATTTGGGTTCGAACCCTGCGGACCACAGGTTGAATATGATGATAGGACCCGTACAAAGAAGGGCGGAGCAGATCGTTCATGCCCGCATCAACGATAATAAAATTTTTTTCTTCTCCCTTTTTCAGATAGAGAACCTTAGTCACCAAAATGCCGGCGTTACCGACCAGCACCCTGCCGGGTTCCAGAATCAGGGTGTAAGGTATAGGCCCTACTTCTTTGAGAACCGCCTGGGCATACACCTTGGGATGGGGAGGTTCTTCTTCGCTGTAAGTGATGCCCAATCCCCCTCCCAAATCGAGGTATTGGATTTCAATGTCCATGTTTTGCAATTGGACAATCAATTTTTTTATCTTTTGAATGGCTTCCCTGAAAGGTCCGATATCCAATAACTGGGACCCTATATGAAAGTCGATCCCGGCGATATGGATATTGGGTAAACTCCGGGCCAATTGATATTCGTTCAGGGATTGATAAATACTGATCCCAAACTTGTTTTTTTTAAGTCCGGTGGAAACATAGGGATGGGTCTTGGGATCTATGTCGGGATTGACCCGGATGCTGATAGAGGCCTTTCGTCTCATTCGGCCGGCGATCTCGTTGACCAATTTCAGTTCCTCGGGAGACTCGATATTCAAGAGGAGGATCTTTTCTTTCAAGGCATAGTGGATTTCTTCGGCGGTCTTCCCTACGCCGGAATAGACGATCCTTTCAGGGGGGATGCCGGCCTTCAAGGCCCGGTACAATTCTCCTCCGGAGACAATATCAGCCCCGCCTCCTAAGCGGCCGAAGAGAGCCAACAAGGCCAGATTGGAATTGGCCTTTTGGGAATAGCAGATCAGGTGAGGTATCCTTGAAAAAGCCTGATCAAAGGTCTTGTAATGCCGTTCCAGGGTCGCCTGACTGTAAATATAGCAAGGGGTGCCTACTTGGTCGACGATCTCCTCAATCGGAATCCCTTCGGCATAAAGTCTGTTATTTTTGTACTGGAAATAGTGCATTTTGAGATTCCTTAAAAATTAGAATCCAGAATCCAGGAGCCAGAAGCCAGAAAAGGAAAAAAAATTCCTTGACTTATTCTTAACACAGGCCCCTTTCTCATCAAATCCAAAGGTTTTTTTTCATAGACCCGAATTCAAGGTACTCTAAATTCTGACTCCTGACCCCTGGATTCTGGATTCAGGGGCTGTAGGTGATTTCAATCTCATTTGACCGGGGTCCTTCCAGCAAGGCCGGAGCTGAACCTACAGCGCTGATGGAATAGAAATAGGTCGTTCCCGGTTTTACCTGCCGGTCTTCAAAAATCGTTTCCCGGACACTTTCAGTGGTGATCCGCTTTGGGGTTCGTTCGTTCCTGGTCCTCCGGTAGATATAATAGCCGCTTGGGGCCGAGCCTCCCGTCTCTTGCCAGCGTAATTCCACCCCTTGGGGACGCAAAAAGGCGATCAGATCCTGGACCGCCGGGGGAGGGAAGGCGCTGGTATAAACAATACTTTTTTCTTCCGAGGTTTCACTTTCCAGTAGACCCCCCTGGATCGATCGCAGGGCCTTGAGACGATAAGAATAGTTCACTCCTTCCTGGAGTCCCGAATCAGTATGGGAGGTCCCGGTGATCGGTTCAGGGTTGACCTTTTGCCAGGGGCCTTTCTCCGTTTTCCGTTCCAGGGTATAACCGGCCAAACCCTCCGGGGCGGATCCATCGATCAAGGACAGGGACGGATTCCAGGAGATCCCCAGCCCCTGCGGCTCGGGCTTGAATTGAATAGCCGAGGGCGGTTTAAGCGGGAGTTCCCAGGACAGATGCAAAGTCTTTGAAGGCTTACTGGCGGCCTCTTTCCTGGTAACCGCCGTCACCTGAAAAAAGTAGGTATAGCCGGGAGTGGGACGATTAAGGGTCAGTTGAACCTGATCCGGTTCGACCCGGATATCCGGCAATTCGGGCCCTTTCAGATCGATCCACAGGGTTTCCTGAAATTGATCGGGGCAGGTGTCGCAATAATTTTTGGTCGGCCATTCTCCTTTCCGGACACTGAAACCCTTCAAGTCGGTCAAGGGGCTCCCGTCGGTATTTAGGCTGGGAATGCTCCAGGATATGATCAGGGAGTTCCCTTTGATCTGGTAATTGAGGCTTTCGACCCCCTGGGGGGAGACCTTTACCGGGATGACCGGATTGGCCTTTTTCCCGCAGGCCAACAGGCTTACCAGCAGAAAAACCCAGACAAGAATCTTCGTCCATCTTTTTAAAGGTCGAACTGCAGAGAACATATCCTCATCTCCATTTCTCTTATGGCCTTTTTGACCTGTTGAGGGGCGGTTCCTCCCTGAGAATTCCTTTGGGACATGGCCGAAGCAAGATTCAAGACCGTATTGACATCCGCCTTAAAAACAGAATGGAACGTTTTAAGGGTGGCTAAGGAGAGGTCTCTGAGTTCCAGGTTTCTTTCCAGGGCGTAAGCCACTATGGTCCCCACGACCTGATGGGCCGTTCTGAAATCCAGTCCCTTTTTGACCAGGTAATCAGCCAGGTCCGTTGCCAGCAGATATCCTGTTTCCGCAGCCTTCTCCATCACCTCGGCCTTGAACCGGATATTGGACCAGAGGCCGCTCAGCAGCCGGGTACAGTTAAGCAGGGTTTCCACCGTGTCAAAGACCGGCTCTTTGTCCTCCTGTAAATCCTTGTTATAGGTCAAGGGCAGGGCCTTCATCGTGGTCAACATTCCCAGCAGGTGGCCGTAAACCCGGCCGGTTTTTCCACGGATCAATTCCGGGACATCCGGATTTTTTTTCTGGGGCATGATGCTGCTGCCGGTGCAAAAGGCATCGCTGATCTCCACAAAATCAAATTCCAAACCGGACCAGAGGATCAATTCTTCGGACATCCGGGAATAATGCATCATCAGAATCGAGGCGGCGGACAGGAATTCGATGACAAAATCCCGGTCACTGACGGCGTCCATGCTGTTGGGGGAAATCTGACTAAAACCGAGCGCCTGAGCCACCTGGGTGCGGTCAATGGGAAAAGACGTGCCGGCCAGGGCCGCGCTTCCCAGAGGAAGGCTGTTGACCCGCCTGAAGACTTCGCTCAACCGTTCCTGATCCCTGCTGAACATCTCCAGATAAGCCAGCAGGTGATGGCCCAGGATGACCGGTTGGGCCCGCTGCAAATGGGTATAACCGGGAAGAACCAGATGACCCTGATTCTTGGCCGTTTCCAGTATGGTTTTTTGCAGAGACTGAAGTTCCATCTTCAGGTCCCGTATTTGATCTCTCAGATAGAGCCGCAAATCCAGGGCTACCTGGTCGTTACGGCTTCGGGCGGTATGGAGTTTGCCGGCGATCGGTCCGATTTTTTTTCTCAGGCGTTTTTCCACAAACATGTGGACGTCTTCGTCTTCAAGAGGGAAAGTCAGTTTTCCCTGATTCCATTCCTTTTGAATTTCCAAAAGGCCGCTGCGAATCCGTTTGGCCTCCGGGCCGGGAATGATCCTTTGCCGGGCCAGCATGTTCAAATGGGCCAGACTTCCCATCAAATCGTAAGGGAGCAGGCGATAATCAAAGGAGATGGAATTGGTGAAAATATCCACCAGGGGATCGGTGGCTTCCGAGAAACGCCCGGCCCAGAGTTTTTTATCTTTTTTCTTTATGGTTGATGGTTTCATGGTGATTTTTTTATTCTGATGCCCGGATTCTGGATACCAGGATTATGATTTCAAAGTGTAAAATTCAAAGTTCAAAATGCAAAGTTAAAAAACGGAAACGCCCTTAATTGGATCTTGGGACGGTCTTATTTCGAAACCAGGTTTTGAATCCTTAATCTTAACCCGTTGAGCCGGATGAATCCCTCGGCGTCTTTCTGGTGGTAGACCTGATCTTCTTCAAAAGTGGCAAAGTCCATCCGGTAAAGGGTTTGGTCCGATTTTCTTCCGACCAGGATGACGTTTCCCTTGTACAACTTCAACCGGGCGATTCCCGAAACCCTGGTCTGGGATTCATCCATCAATTTTTGGAGAAGCACCCGCTCCGGAGAAAACCAATATCCATAATAAACCATTTCCGCGTAGCGAGGGATCAGAGAATCCCGAATATGCATGACTTCCCGATCCAGGGTCAAGGATTCAATGGCCTGGTGAGCCACACGGATCAAAGTTCCTCCCGGGGTCTCATAAACCCCGCGGGATTTCATGCCCACATAACGGTTCTCCACCAGATCCACCCGGCCGATCCCGTGTTTACCCCCGAGCCGGTTCAGGGTGGAAAGTAATTCCGCCGGTTTCATGACCTGCCCGTTGACGGCGACGGGATTGCCTCGATCAAAAGCGATCTCCACATATTCCGGACCATCCGGGGCTTTTTGTGGTGAGGTGGTCATTTGAAACATATCTTCCGGAGGTTCCATCCAGGGGTCCTCGAGAATGCCCCCTTCAAAGCTGATATGCAACAGGTTGGCATCGGAGCTATAAGGCCTTTCCGGGGTGACCGGTACCGGGATCCCATGTTTCGCGGCGTAGTCAATCAAGGCCGAACGGGAATTCAAATCCCATTCCCGCCAGGGGGCGATGATTTTAAGACCGGGGTTGAGGGCCATGCAGGTCAATTCAAAACGAACCTGGTCATTTCCTTTGCCGGTAGCCCCATGGCTGACCGCTCCGGCCCCTTCGGCTTCGGCGACCATCACCTGGTGGCTGGCGATGATCGGACGGGCTAAAGAAGTTCCCAGGAGATAATGCTGCTCATAGGCGGCATTGGCCCGGAAGGCGGGAAAGACATAATCCCTGACAAATTCTTCTTTCAAATCTTTGGCCACAAATTTGGAGGCGCCGGTCTGCAAAGCCTTTTTTTCTATGGCCTCCCAGTCCTCTTCCTGGCCCAGGTCGGCGGAAAAAGCGACGACTTCGGCTTGATAAGTTTCCTGCAGCCATTTCAATATGACCGAGGTATCCAAACCCCCGGAATAAGCCAGTACTATTTTCATGTTAATTCCCCGTTTAAAAGAATTAGGATTAAAGTAATCTTTGGGAAACCTATTCTCATATCAAATTTTCCTCATTTATTTTTTACACCAGGAACTCCAACAAGGCCTTATGGAGATGAAGTTTGTTTTCCGCCTGGTCGAAGACCACTGAATGGGGTCCTTCCAGGACTTCATCGGTAATCTCTTCTCCCCGGTGGGCCGGCAGGCAGTGCAGGACCAGACAGTCGGGCCTGGCCAGAGAAAGAAGGCGGTCATTTAACTGGAAAGCCTGAAAAAATTCCATCCTGGTAGAAGCCTGATCCTCCTGGCCCATACTGGCCCAGACATCGGTATTGATCACCTGGGCCTGACGAACGGCCTCGGCCGGATCATGGGTCAGGTGAATCCGGTCTCCGGCTTCTTTCCCGGCCTTTTTCCAGATTTCATCGACAGGTTCATATCCCCTGGGACAGGCTAAAACCAGTTGAAAGGGGAAAAGACAGGCTGCTTCGATCCAGGAATGGGCCACATTGTTTCCATCCCCCAACCAGGCGACTTTCATCCCGCTCCAATCGTTTTTTCGCTCCCGGATCGTGTATAAGTCACTTAGTACCTGGGCCGGATGATAAAGATCGCTCAAGGCGTTGATGATCGGAATAGACGAAAACTCGGCCAGTTCATCTAGAATTTGCTGCGAAAAGGTGCGAACCACCAGGCCGTCCAAATATCGGGATAAAACTCGGGCCGTATCCTTTAAGGGTTCATTGCGGGTCATCTGGGTATCCCGGCTGCTGATAAAAACCGGATGCCCCCCGGTCTGAATAACGGCCACTTCAAAAGAAAGGCGCGTTCGGGTGGATGGTTTTTCAAAAAGAAGTCCGATGGTTTTTCCCTGTAAGGGTCTTTCCCGGGCTTGGCCCTCTTTAAATTCCTTGGTTCTTTTCCAGATGACCTCGATCTCCGAGGCGGTCAAGTCCGAAAGCTTAAGGAAATCTCTTTTCATGATTCAACCATTTCTTTTTACGTTAATCCTGCTGCAAAAGTTTAAAAAATATTCGTCGGGGCCGGTTTTAAACCGGCTACTACAAAGTTCATTCCGCAGATAACAATTCCCTCAAAACCTTTATCAAAGCATCGATCTCCTCCGGTTCAACGATCAAAGGCGGCGCAAAACGAAGGATCGTGTCCTGGGTACAGTTGATTAAAAAACCCTTTTGAAAGCAGGCCTCCACGATCGGTTTCCCCGGCCGGTCCAAGGCGATGCCTAACAGCAAGCCCCGGCCGCGGACATCGAGTACCCGGGGGAATTCTTTCTTCAATCCCTGTAACTGATTCTGAAAGTAGGCCCCGGTCTTTCTGACCCGGGGAAGAAATCCCTCTTACAGGATCAGGGAAAGGACGGTCCCGGCCACGGCCGTAACCAGGGGATTGCCGCCGAAAGTGGCGGCATGGGTTCCCGGTTGAAAAGCAGCGGCTACTTCGTCAGTGGCCAACAGGGCTCCGATCGGCAGTCCGTTTCCCAGGGCTTTGGCCAGGGTCATGATGTCCGGGTGGGTCTCAAACTGTTCATGGCAAAAAAGAGTTCCGGTCCGGCCCAGACCGGTTTGGACTTCATCCAAGATTAATAAGGCCTTTCTTTCCTGACAGCGTTTTTTGACCTCTTTTAAAAAGGCCTGATCCGGAACCTGGATGCCCCCTTCTCCCTGGATCGGCTCCATCAATACGGCACAGATCGAATCGTTCCAATTCCGGTCCATTGCGGCCAGGTCATTAAAGGGCACAAAAGAAAAACCGGGGACCAGGGGCCCGAAACCTTTTTGAAATTTTTCCTGACCGGTGGCCGAGAGGGACCCGAGGGTTCGGCCGTGAAAGCTGTTTTGCATGCAAAGGATGGTTGTTTTTTCCGGTCCGTATCTTTCGCTGGAATATCGCCGGGCCAGTTTTATCGCCCCTTCATTGGCCTCGGTACCGCTGTTGCAGAAAAAAGCCTTGTCGGCAAAAGAGTGATTGACTAAAAGTTCGGCCAGGTCGATCTGGTTTTCGATGTGATAAAGGTTGGAGGTGTGCAGAAGCTTTTCCGCCTGGACCTTCATAGTTTCAACCACCCTCGGGTGGCTATGCCCTAAGGCCGTTACGGCGATGCCGGCCAAAAAATCCAGATAAACCCTTCCCTCCTGGTCCCATAGCCGACATCCCTGTCCTTTTTCAAAGGCCACCGGGATCCGGGCGTAGGTGCTCATCAACACAGTCCCGGATCGCTCTACAATTTGATTCATTAATTTCGATTGATTATCCATCCCTATATCCTCCCTTAGGTTCAAGGTTCACGGTCCAAGGTTCACGGTCAGAAAAAGAAATGACGATCCTCCTCACCATCTTCCAGAAGTTCAATTCTTAACCTTAAACCTTGCACCTTATACCCTGAACCTTTCGGTTAGGTGATTTCCGTTCCTACCCCACGATCGGTAAAGAGTTCCAGTATGACCGCATTCTCCACCCTGCCGTCGATGATATGGGCTTTTTCCACCCCGGCTGAAAGGGCCTCCAGGC
>JACQYK010000255.1 GCA_016208255.1 Deltaproteobacteria bacterium
AACACCACCTGGTTAAAGAAATATTGAATCTGATCGGTGTGGAACTGCCGGACAGGGTCTACCAGGATGAAAAGGCCTTGTGTTGTGCTGAAATTCTCCGATCGGTTTCCGGGTATAAGTTGGCCGACGATGTCCAGCAAAGGAACATTGACGATATGCTGCAGGTTGGAGCCGAATATTGCGTCTTTAATTGTCCGGCCTGCCAGACATCCCTGTCTAATAAGGTGACCCAAAAGGGATTAAAACCGATCCATCTCATCGACCTATGCAAGATGGCCATCGGTGAAAAAGAAAGGGGGCTGGAATAAACATGGGCGATATACTGCAGTCTCTCATTGAAATAGTCGGCGAAAAGGGTGTTACCAATTCCCCGGAAGAGCTCTGGTTTTATTCCCGGGACCCCGGGGTTCTTGAACCCCATCTTCCGGACTTTGTCGTGGCTCCAAAAACAACCGAACAGATCCAAAAGGTGGTGCAATTGGCCAACCGGGAAAAGATCCCCATTGTGCCCATGGGGAACGGTATGTCCTTGACCGGCCTGGTGATCCCCTTAAAAGGGGGCATCGTCATGGATATGAAGCGGATGAACAAAATTTTAGAAGTCAATGCCATGGCCCGCTATGCCGTGGTCGAAGGGGGTACCTCTCAAGGAATGCTCAAGGCCTTTCTCCAGGATCATCATCCCAACCTGAGACACAGTCTTCCGGATGCGCCGCCCACCACCACCATCGCCGCCAACGTATCCCTTCATGGCCAGGGCCGGCTGACCCAACAATACGGCTTTAACTCCGACATGGTAACCGGTCTGGAGGTCGTATTGCCGACAGGCGAAATTTGCAAAATCGGCTCCCCTTCCTTGGGGCCTTACTGGTTTTCCAAAGGACCGACCCTGCCTGATCTCTCCGGACTCTTTTTGGGTTGGCTGGGGACCACCGGCATACTGACTAAAGTGGGTTTGAAACTCTATCCCAATAAAAAAATAAGGGAGGTCGAATTATTCGTCACCGACCGGGTTGATCTGGTGTCGGAAATTCTCTACCGGCTCACCCATCTGGAGATGCTGGAGGATATTAATGTCTGGTTTCAACCCCGGCCTTATTTGTTCAAAGATAACTATCACATCACCATCTATTTTACCGGTGATACCGGAGAAGAGATCGAGTTTAAAAGAAGAATGATCTGGGACGCGGTCCAGGAGTTTATCGACTCCAAGGACGGCGGGTTCATGGGGGTGGATTTTATGAAAGACACCCTTTTGGAAATGCCGCAAAGGGGGATCGCCGGTTTTGCCGATGTACCCAAAGGCGGGGGGTTTGAATATTCGGGGCCCATCACCTTGATCGAACATTTTCCGCAATATGCCGCCAAGGTGATTGAACTGGCGGAAAAATACAATGTCCTTTATGCCAGTTCGGCCCGGGTGATCTCCGGCGGTCATTCCATGATGTTCAGCATCTCCTTTGCCTTTAATCGAGCCGACCCGGCCATGATGGCCAGGGTGAAGGAAGCCCTGGACGAAGCGACAGCGTTTGCCCTGGAAATGGGGGGTATTCCCTGGAAACCGAATTATATGGAACAAAAAATGACTTTGCAAAAGATGGACCCCAACACCCGCAAGTTACTCCGGATGATCAAGACCAATTTGGATCCGCAAGGGATTATGAATCCCGGCAATTGGGAGGTGAGTTAATATGGAATATATTCACGAAATAGAACATGCCGAAATCGTGCACCGCTGCTTTCGGTGCGGCTACTGTAAATTCCCGGAAGATTATGTGGACTTTAATTGTCCCTCCTACAAGGCCTTCGGTTGGGACACCTATTCCCCGGGAGGCCGGATGTGGCTGATCAGGGCCTGGTTGAGCGGCGAGATACCCTCCAGCCCCCATTTTGCCGAGATCCTCTATTCCTGTGCTGCCTGTGATAATTGCAAGGAACAATGCGTCTTTCCCAAATTTAAGGATTATCTGCCGGAAATCTTTCGGGAAGCCAAGGCTGAACTGGTCAATGAAGGGAAAATCCCTCCGGCGGTCAGAGATTATTTTAAATCCATCATGGTCCATGGGAATCCCTATAAATTGCCCCAGGAAGATAGAGGGAAATGGGCGGAGGGGACCGGTTTGGAACCCTTTTCCAATCAGGAATATCTTTTTTATGTAGGCTGCGTCGGATCGTATGATGAAGTCGGGCAGAAGATGGCCCGTTCCGTGGGGAAGCTGCTCTCTGAGGCCGGTTTGTCCATAGGCATACTGGGCAGCCGGGAGACCTGTGACGGGAACGAGGTCAAGGTCCTGGGAGAGACCGGCCTTTTCACCCAGCTGGCCGAAGAAAACGTTATGGAATTTTTAAAAATGGACGTCAAAAAAATCATTACCCTCGATCCCCATGCCTTGAATACCTTCAAGAGGGATTATCCCCGGCTGCGAGGCAATTTTGAGGTCTTTCATTTTTCGGAAATCGTGGCTGAGCTTATCAAAGATAAAAAGATTGCCCTTTCTGAATTTCAGGCCAGGGTGACCTATCATGATCCCTGTTATCTGGGGCGGCACAATCAAATATTCAATGCCCCGCGGGAAATATTGAATAGTATCCCCGGTCTCGAACTGGTGGAAATGCGTCGGAATAAGGGTGGTGCTTTTTGTTGCGGCGGCGGCGGTGGGAACTTCTTTACCGATATCATCGGCCCGGGGGAAGACAGCCCGGCTCGCGTCCGCGTCCGGGAGGCCCTGGAGACCGGTGCCGGGATCATTGTCGTGGCCTGTCCCCAGTGTTACAAGATGCTCGATGATGCGGTCAAGGTTGAAGGGCTGGAGGACCGCCTTGAGGTTCTGGATCTGGCTGCTTTGGTTAACAGGGTCCGATCTATTGGTCAGTAAATCCGAACGTTACGGAAAAACCATCGAATCTATCTATTTGGACACACATAAACCCTCCCGAATCCTTCTGGCAACGGGGTTCGGGGGGATTTGACGATCTTTACCTTTTCAAGATCTCGGCTACCCGTCTTTGTACATAAACGGGAAATCTTTTCCCGTATTCCTTAAGAATTCGGGACGATAAACTCTTGAGATTCAACTCATCGAGGTCCAGGGAGGCCCTTCCCCTGGAAAAAAAATAGACTTGATCCAGGAAGGCTTTTTCAGGCACAGCGATGTTTATCCCACTTTTCATTTCAAATCCAAAAAATAAAACGGGGGATATTTGCCGAAACTCCACATCTTGCATTTTCAGAGTATATCGTTTTGTTTTGCGCGTCGTGGCCAGGGTTAACGAATGGGGGATCAAATTAAGAATACCCTGTCGGGCTAAAGCGGATTCAAAAGATATATAATTGGGAATATAAAGCTGGGCGGCGATTTTTTCCACGGATAGGTTGCTCATCATGGCGGTATAAATCCCCGGAGCAATCCTTTCCAGGACCCCATTAGCTACCCACCTTTTTAAGGTCACATAAAGACTGTTTCTGGAAAGCCTGGTTATTTTTTCCAAATCGGCAATAGTGAAAAAGGGCTTATTCAGGTCCTTCATTATTTTTAATAATTCGATCCCTCTCATGGCTTTAACTCTTCAATGGCCGGCCAAAAATTTTTAGGCAAATATTTCCGCAATTCACGAACGATTTCGGTTTTTCGAAGCGGACTTTTTCCGGGACTGTAGGGTCTGCGCAATTTTTGGGATATATACCAGAGATCAAAAAGGTCTTTTGGTTTGGCTCTGTCCTGCAAACAGGATAACTTGTCTTTATAGAGTTGTTCCAGGGTGGCGATTTGCCACAGGGTGACAATGGTTGTCATCGGGGAGGTCAAAAGGTGAAGATTCCATTGATAATTTTTTAACCGCCTCTTCGATATTTCAATTTTGATCCGAAAAGGGAAAGGCAGATAAGTGTGGGTTACCTTTATTTCCGCAAGGTAGGTATAGTATTTCTCCTCGAGATCGCTTATGGCCAATTCCGGGAAAGGTGTGATGATTTTTTTGACCAACGTGGAGAAGCTGTCGTTGAAAGGGTCACTCGTCAATGAAAAATCAAGATCCTCAGAAAACCTGGGAGAATCGTAGGCCAGGCGCAGGGCGGTACCTCCCTTGAAGATTAGCTTTCGGCCATAGGGAGAATCATAAAGACCCTTCAAGACAAGGACCTCCCAATACTCCCGGACCACCTGGGTCAGGTCAATCCGGAGTTCACGGGCTTTTTGTTGGGCAAGGTATTGTTCCATGTTTATTAACAATAATGTTAAGAAAATTGAAACGTAATGTCAATCCCAAAAAAAGAAGACCCCCGGTCCCTGATAATAAAGTAAGGCAGGACAAGGTGGCGGCGACTTGCCGCCCCCTCACTGTCAGGCCCTTCGGGCATTTGAAATCACCTTCGCCACCAGGCGACGGCTGGTTTACCCGGCCAGTTTTTGTTGGACCGGGGAAACAATTTTTCGTCCAGTTTTGTCCGTGTGAGTCGGTGGTAAAAACATTTTTAAAACAACTAAAGTGTTACATCCCGCCAAGTCGGGACCCTTTTTCAAGAGGATGACGGAAACCCCAACCCCCAACCCCTTAAGGTCGTCTCCCCGGCGAACCCCGGATCGGGTCCGGGGCAGGCGCCGGGGTCCAGGTTTTTCCTAAGGCCAGAAAAGTTCCTGGATTCCGGCTTTTGCCGGAATGACGGCCAAGAGGTTGATCTATTTCGATCTCTCTGTGACTCGCTGTTCGTTTCTGGTTTTAACGAGCAACAAGCAACGAGCAACGTGTACCCCACAACCCGCAACAGGGTTCATTAACACTCAGAGCTTCCCCAACATCTCCCGGGTCCTCCCCAGGTAATACTCCATTCCCATCTCTTGGAACATGGCTTCGGCCTTTTTCAGGGGTTCCAGTGCCTCTTCAGGCCGGCCCGATTCCGCATAAACGGCTCCCAGAATCATATCACCAACAGGATATATGGCTCTT
>JACQYK010000256.1 GCA_016208255.1 Deltaproteobacteria bacterium
CCGGAAGGAAAAACCGGTCCAGCGCTGCTGCGATCCGTGCCGGAGGCTGAGTCCGCGGGTCTGAATCCCTTTCTCAGGGATTCAGACCTGTTAGTGGTTTCTCTGGGTCCTCTGCGCTCTCGAGCGAAGCGGGCGAGAGATAAACGACTTTGAGCTTTTATCTATTTTCGTATTAAAGTATCGGAGGCGGTAAAGATGAAAAAAAGAAACGGATTTACCCTGTTGGAATTGATTATCGCCCTCGGGATTCTCAGTATTGGGTTTCTTTCTCTTTCCAATTTATCGATTGCCTTGTTGAAGGCCAATAAATACAGCCAGAATAAAACAGCGGCCCTTCAACTGGCCCAGGAGAAGATGGAGTCTATAAAAAACCTTTCTTTTTCCGAATTGAAAGGGGAAGTAGAATCCGGCCTGACGATCGGCACGGTGGGAACCCTCTTTCGACGGGAAACCATCGTTCAAAAGGATTCTTCTTTGGCAGACATAACGGTTCGGGTTCTTTGGCCCAGTATTTCAGGTCAGGCCCGTTTCCATACCACGGAATTAAATACCCGGATTGCCGGTTGAATTGAATATATTAAATTGACACTTCCCGGTATATAAGTGAAAATGTTATTCAAACACCATGCTCCGCCTTTCGTGGCGTGGCACCACGATACGGTCGGGCCATCGGCTCCCCAAAAGGAGCCTCTTCGAAAGCTCGGCGAAGCCGAGCGGCCCGACCTAAACAGGAGGCTTCTTAAAAGAAGCCGGGACATGAAAATTGGGGTTCTCCGAAATCCCGAACTAAAAGCTTGATCTCTCGCCCGCTCCGCTAGAGCCCACAGAGATCACTGAGGACGAATTGATTTTTTCATTGCGGTTGAGAGGACCGCAATGAAAAACCGGTCCAGCGCTGCTGCGATCCTTGCCGGAGGCTGAGTCCGCGGGCCTGAATCCCCTTCTCAGGGATTCAGACCTGTTAGTGGTTTCTCTGGGTCCTCTGCGCTCTCGAGCGAAGCGGGCGAGAGATAAACGACTTTGAACTTTTATCTATTTTCAGAATAAAAAAATCCATCAGTCTTAAGGAGTTCCTTTCCCATGCCAAGGCCGATCCCCGCCAAACCCGGAAAGTCCGGAACTCGAAAATTATCCCAAACCCTGCCCAAAAAGATCAACTCCCAATACCGGCAAGCCATCCAAAAATTACAGTTGTCTGAAAAACTTCTAAAGGCTTCCGAAGGCAAGTACCGTTCTTTAGTGGAAAGCATACCGGACATCATCTTCGCCCTGGAGATGGACGGTTCGATAGCCTATATAGGACCGCGGTGGAAAAAAATATTAGGACATGATGAAGCCGAGGTCCTGGGGAAATATTTTATCAATTTTATCCCGGCCGAGGAACATGCTTTTATGGTCCAGGTTTTTAAGGAGGTTCGGAATCAAAAAAAGAGCGTTGAAAACATCCAGGTCCCCTTTCAGCAAAAGGATGGACCATTACGTTATTTTTCAGCCAGCGCCGCTCCGCTGCTGGATGAACAGGGGCGGGTGGTAGGGACCATGGGGATCGCCCGGGACATTACCGAAGGGAAAAAACTCGAGGAACAGCTTCTTCAAGCCCAGAAGATGGAGTCCATTGGAAATCTGGCCGGCGGGATTGCCCATGACTTTAATAATCTTTTGAGCGGGATTTTAGGCTATGCTTCTTTTGCCAAGAAAAAAATGTCAGTCAAGGACCCCTTGTATCATTCAATAAACAGTATCGAACGATCGGCAACGCAGGCGGCTGAGTTAACCAAACAACTCTTGGGATTTGCCCGTCGTGGGAAATATCAGGTCAAGCCCATCAATTGTAACGCCCTCATTCAAGACCTGACCCAGTTTTTGAAGCGGACGATTGATAAACGGATCAATCTCGAAGTGGAATTGGATCCCCGACTGCATTTGATCGAGGGGGATGAGACACAACTTCAACAGTCGCTGATCAATATCTGTTTAAATGCCCGGGATGCCATGCCTTCGGGCGGAACCCTGAAGATTGTTACCAGTAACCAGACCCTTTCCAAGGATATTGATGAAAAACAAAGGAGAGGGAAAGAAGGGGATTATGTCAGAATCACCCTCTCGGATACCGGCATGGGCATGACCCCGGAGGTTCGTTCTCATATTTTTGAACCTTTCTTTACGACCAAAGAACCGGGTCGAGGGACAGGGTTGGGGCTCTCCATGGTCTACGGGATTATTCAAAACCACGGCGGAACTATTGAGTTGAAAAGTGAGACCGGGCAAGGGACCTCATTTGAAATTTTATTGCCGGCCGCCGGAGGATTGAAGATCGAAGCGGGTTCTTCCCATTCCTCGTGTCGGGAACTGCCCAAAGGTTCTGAAACCATTCTGATCGTTGATGATGAAGAACTCATCAGGGAGTTAGGGGCTGATATCCTTGAAGACGACGGTTATAAAATCTTGTTGGCCTCTAACGGGGAAGAGGCTATTCAGATTTACCGGAAGAAACGGGGGAAAATCGCTTTGGTGATCCTGGATATGATCATGCCCGGCTTAGGAGGAAAAGAAACCTTCCTCAAATTAAAGGCCATCAATCCAAACATAAAAGTGCTTTTATCTTCGGGTTACAGCACCAATGAAGGGGTGGGGGAAATCCTCAAGGAAGGGGTGGGAGGATTCATTCAAAAACCCTATCGGGATGAGGAGTTGATCGGGAAGGTCAGGGAGATCCTGGATGCATAATTTTTGATGGTCTTGTAAAAAGTCCATTGTCAAGCAATTCTAAAAATTTATTGTTACCCTTTCAGGATTTGCTCTATCTGCTTTTTGACTTGGAAAGGATCTTGAACCCCGAACCACCAGAGGTCCGGATGGCCGGGCAGTCGAGAACGAAACTGTAAATGACCGATCCCCAGGAAGCGGTGAACAATGCCTCGTCGAACCTGAAGACCGTCAATCCCTTCCAGCGGGATGGATTTTTTGTAGGACCGGCCCCAGAAATTTGATTCCCGAAGGGCTTCGACTTTGGAAATCCGATAAAAAGTAGTTTTTCGGCGGAAGACAATAAAAAGCAGGATAGCCAAGGACAACGCCCATCCGAAAGGACGGTTGATGGCCGTCTCGGGATTGAGACTTGGCCCGACTCCAAAAATGACAATCGCCGTATAAAAAACAAAATAACTCCTCCAGGAGGGTTGGAGGATTAACCGGTCTTCTTCTTCAATTAATTTTTTCCTGGATTCCATTTTTACGTTTTCCCCCGCAATTTTTGATTCAAAAGAGAAAGAATGCCAAACCCTATAGTACCCATGGTTACTATTAAACCCAACAAAAAGCTAAGGGGAAAATAATATAGTTCCAACCATTTATTTTGTTTATCAGGGGTTACTTTAATGGCCATTAAACCTTTAAAGGATCTCACGGTTTCTCCGCTTCTGGTCCGCCAGCCTTTATAAAAATTCTGGTTTATTATAATCAATCCCTCTTGAGAAACATGATAGGAGATTAGAAGCCTATTGGGAGTCCATTTGATAATTTTTACCTCACCTGGTGTCCCCTCGATAAAAACTTCCCCTTTATAGTCGGGAGAATTTTTTGGTTTTGCATTAACGGGAATATTTGCTGATTCGTATCCCTGAATAGTCCCAAGATTTGAGAGGACCGCCGGAAACATGGCCCCCCAGGAGCTATGGGCGTGGTTTCCACTGATGAATCCATTTTTATCAAAACTTGGAAGTCTATCAATTTGGACAAAATTTTGTTGACGCTCTACCTTTAAAGGAGGAATAGGGAAAGCATTATACCAAATCGGGACACTGACCGATAATAAATCAAGGAGAATAAAAAGAATCAGAATTGATACTCCCATATATCCTCTTCTGTTCCAGTTGAACTTTGAAGAGAAATAAATTTGTATTTTTTGCAGTCCCAATCCAGCAAACAAAGCGATTATTAAAAGAAAGATGATTTTAAATCTTTGAGCCACCCTCATTGAATCATAAATGGGTAATTTATGGACTAATTCCCAATTCCCATAGACTAATAAATGCCTTATCTCCAAAACCCAACCACAAAAAAAAGAAAAGGCATAGGATTAACGTCCAATATTTTTTCCAGTTCAGAAAGATTCCAAAGATAAAAAGAAGCCCGGCTGCTAAACCAATATAAACCCCATTTTCATCCATTCCATAAGTGATACCATTCCAAAAACCTCTTTCATTGGAAAATTTATCCACTGCTTCCAACCCTTGGTCTCTGTTAAAAAGAGAATATATTAAGGAGGTTATGCTATATCCCGAATAATCAGAGATATGGCGTGGATGATCCCATAAAAAAATGAAGGAAGGAAAAATTTTTATCGCACCCAGACAAAAGGTGATGAATAGGGAAAGGCCAAAAAGTATTAAAGGGCTCCCTCCACTTCTCCTTCTAGATAAAGAGCCCAAGGTATAGAGAAATAAAAAAAGAAAGGTAATAGGTAGAGGATAGGCTCCTCCCTCAAAAAACATGAGGGCTAAGAAACCTGCCGTGGCCCAAATATATAAAGGATGATCAAAACTATTTTGATAAAAAAGAAATATCCAGGGGAGGTAAGCTACCGACAAAAACCAAGTCATGCCGACCGTTAAATTCAAAGTAAACATGGTGGAGAGCATAAATAAAAGGGGAGGCAGCCAGGCTATAAGCGGGTCTAAGGAATAATATCGGGCGAGAAGGTACATCCCAACGAGACCCAAAACGATATGAAGGAATATTTCTATTTTAAGTCCTACCACAGTTCCAAATATTAGGGTTAATATGAAAAAAGGGGAAAGTAGGCGGGATTGTGGATTCGCCAACATCACGGTCCCGCCGCAATAATAGGGATTCCATAACGGTATTTGGCCATATTCTATAACCGTTAAGCGTGGAACTTCATGGTAAAATAAATGTTGATCCCAATCCTGAATGCCCCAATTTTGGGGTTCGTGAAAAATTGGAAAGGTAAAAGCTAATCCTATGAAAAATGAGAGAAATGTTATTAAAATGATTTCTTTAGGTTTACTTAAGATCATAAATTTCCACCTCATGGATAGACCAGTAGAAAATATCATCCTGACCCGTTTGGACAATTTGAATATAGCGCATAGGGGTGGAAGGAAAAGTAAAATCCAGATCCTGGCTGTCCTTCAAAAGGGTTTCTCCGGTCCAGTAGAGGGAAACCGGGCCCAGGTGTGAGTTCAATGGAGTCCAGGCTTGACCATCCGCCGAATAATGGATCGAATATTCACGGGGGAAATCATGGACCGAATCTCCTGTCAGGACACGAATTCGAGCGACCCTTTGCAGTTTCCCTAAATCGATTTGGAAATAGGCCCCGGGGATTTGCGGCCGACCCGTGGTCCAACGAGTGGATAACTTCCCATCGGCGGCCAAAGGGGCCATTTGCCGGTTGTAGTTGGTGTGAAAACGCCAGGAAGTTGAAGAAATCGGGCGATACCGGCCAAAAGCCGGATAAAAATAATAAATCTTATGCCTGCTGATTTCTTGTTCTTGATAGGGCAGTTTTAAGATATTTTTTAAAAAATGGTTCAAAGTCGAGGCCTTTTCTTTTTCAACTACAAGAACCGGATTTAACACCGTTTGAACGAGGGTTCCCTTTTCATTTTGAAGCCTCTTTTTAAGGATCCCCCATTCAGGAGGAAGGTGGGACTGGACCCAGGGAGTCGTTATTATATTGGAGGTCTTAAGACTTTTTAAACGGGAAGTCAAAAAGTTCAAATCCTCAAAAGGTTGTTGAGTTTCAGGCAAGGCCTGATAGATATAGCATTCGGCCACGGACCAATAATAAGTTGGGTCGCTTCCGATTTGCGTGAACCTTATAAAACGTCCCGATCGGGGGGGGAAGGTGATATCGACCCGGCCGAGGCCAGGACGATAAAAGGGATGGGAACCGGACCAGAAAAAGTCGCTCCATAATCCCGCGGTTTCACGGACCGTTTGCCAGTTACGGCCGTCGGGGGAGATTTCCAGGCGAAGTCCTCGGGGAGCGTCCTCAGCTTTTCCGGACAAAAGGGTGATCCGGCCCAGATCGGGCATGAGGGCACCTAAATCCACCTGGAGAAAAAGACCGGGTTTTTGGGGGATATGGGATGACCAACGGGTAGTCAAATCCCGATCAAAAATGTTTAACCCTTTTATTGGATTGGAATCGGCAGCCGCCGTAAATGGAGCCGGATTCAGTTCAATAAAGCGGAAGGGGGGGGGAGTGAAGCCATGATAAATACTGTATCCGAAGACTTGGCTTTTTGTATAAGTGCCGCCTATATTTTTTAATGTTTCCTCAAAAACTCTATTGTCTCCGAGAAATAAAAAGGCGGGACGGAAGTCACGGTCGATCCATTCGGTATATTTCGGATAACGATCGCCGGCGGGGGAGGCAAAAATAATTTTCTCCTGGGCATCAAAGGTCAGTCTGACCGAAAGCCAGTACTCGGGAGTATAAACCCATTGGATATTTTTATTCATGAGAAAGGCAAATAAGTTCTGATCATTTTCCCTGGCCTGGCGGTGTTGGGTTCTCTGTGTATCGGAAATCAACGGGAGTCGGCTCATGGTGCCGAAGACGTTGGAAAAAAGATGAAGGCCCAGGAAAAGGCAGGCCAGAGTTAAGGAAAAGGACTTCATCGTTTGTGTGAACAAGGCCAAAAGGATGGGAAGAACGGAAAATAGCGGCATCAGATAACGGCTGGTATGGCCCGAGGCAAATCCGCTGACAGAAAAAATCAATGGAAAAAGAAAAAGAAAGAGGAGAAGCAGAACCCGACCATGGTCCTTTTCTATTTTTAATTTGCATAAATTGACAAAAGCCTTTTTTGCGTAAACGAGCAGGAATACAAACGAAGCCAGATAAATGAGATACAGGGCTGGAAAGAAAAAAGGAATAGTAAACCTTTCGGTTTCGTTATTTCTCAGTCCCAGGGCCTCCGGAAAACGAAAAAGGAAAAAATCCTTTAAAGAGGTCAAAACCGGTTCCGCGCCTCCGGATGTGTCCCTTAGATAATGCCAAGTGACCAGCGGATGGACGCTATTATGAACCCAGAGGGGCAATCCGCCCAGTATCAGACCCAGTATCAGAAAAAAGGTGGTCCGACGGCCCCAGAACCATCGGTCTTTAATGAAAAGAAGAAGGAAGATGGGCGGCAGGTAATAAATGATTAAGAAATGAGTCCACATCCCCAGGCCGCACAGAAAACCCAGCCAAAAAAAATTCCGGCCCGCTGTTTCATCGCGATAAACTATTTTATGGCTGATAATGAAAAGGAGGACCCCGATGATCGGTATTTCAATATAGGCACTCCTGGCCAGGACCGAGTGGAAAACCAGGTAATAAGAAGGAAGGGCTGCGAACAAGGCCGACAAGAGGGCTGTTTTTTGGTCGGAAACAGCCCGGGCCAAAAAATAAATCGAGAGGATAAAAAAGAGCGATTCCAGACCGATAGCCGCATTGAGCGTGAAACGGGATGCCCCCAAAAAGAAAAAGATGGTCGAGATCAGATAGGCTTCAATACTGCCGCAATAGTCCTGACCGTAAAAAAAGAAAGGGAATTCGCCGCCCAGGATATGACGGGCCATCAGGCCGTTCACGGCCTGATCGGAGTCCATGAAAGGGGTCAAGAGCAAAAGGAATCGAATCCCCGCCCCGAAAAGGAGAAATATCAGTAGATAAATAAATGAAGGATATTTAATCGGCTTCATTCTCTTTTAATCCGCTCAAGTATCGGTTGAAGATGTTCCAGCGCCACCTGAATTCGGAAGGCGGTTTTGGTTTCCATTGAAAAACACTCTTGTCCAAAATAAGTTTTTAAAAAAATAGACCCTCCGAATGGAGTATGGTAAAGAAATTTCGACCAAGAAATAAAATACCATTTCCAAGGGAGGGTCATCGTAATGAATAAATTTTGTAGCATATTTAGCCAAC
>JACQYK010000265.1 GCA_016208255.1 Deltaproteobacteria bacterium
CATCGTACCATTGTACCACAACATGTTGGGGGTACCCATGAAAAACCCGGGAGCCCCAAAAAAATTAATCTTTGAGCTGAAGAAATTTGAAATTATGGGGAAGGGAAATAATGGAATTGACCAAAATATTGAATGCCGTTGACCGGCTTGGAGAGTTATGGGGTTATGCGTATAACCCAAAATTCTAAATTGCTTTTGTTCGATCTGGGTGGCATGCTGGTAGACTTCTCTGGCATCCGTGACCTATCCCCGATGCTGCGTACCCCCCGATCAGAAGACGATATCCGTCAGAAATGGAGCATCTGTCCAACCATTCGGGCCTTCGAGACCGGCCTGCTCACTCCGGTCCAATTTTCCGAACAATTTGTCGCCACCTGGGATCTTAATTTAACTCCCGCCTCATTTCTCCATGAATTTCGTACCTGGACACGGGGTTTTTTGCAAGGTGCACAAGAGATTCTCGTTGGTTTGAAGGACCGGTTCCGGTTGGCCTGCCTTAGTAATTCCAATGCTTCCCATTGGGAACAGAACCAGGATCGAGGACTTTTTGCCTATTTTGAGTCCTCTTTGTCGTCCCACATGCTCGGCTATCATAAGCCAGACCCGTTGATCTACCAAAGTGCGTTAGACCGCCTCCATTTGGAGCCAGAGGCTGTAATCTTCTTCGATGATTCGGCTCCCAATGTGGAAGGGGCACAAAAAGCAGGGATCAGGGCCTTCCAGGTATCAGGAGTTTCTGAGCTGTGCGTTAAACCTATGCCAAGCAATACCTAATTGCCGAATTCTAAAACTCCGGGGCTCGGAAATGACCTGGGATGGCGAATTTGACCTCGTTTATGCCCTTGAGCATACGCTTGGATTCATGTCTGCAGATGAATTAATTCGTCATCTTCAGTGCATGTGGAAAGCCGTCAAAGATGGAGGTTGGTTTTTATTGCAAATACCTTATACTTTGGAGGCTGAAGAAGCTACCATGCCGGTTCATAAGTGGGAGTTCTCCGACGGTAGGTATACCCTCGTAGATAAGTGCATTGTTGAAGGAAATAAAAAGCGAGAACAGTGTGTTATTATAGATCCCGGTACAAATCGTATTGATGAGTATTTTGAAGAACAAAGGTACTACACTTGGAAGGAGATTATTGATTTACTCAATGAGGCCGTGGTGGAACAAATCAAGTCCTTACGCGATCTTAGTGGCCATGTGGCCTCTGATGGAAAAGAGGCCAAAGTATTCCTGGGGAGAAAACGTTAATCCAATTAGGTTCGTCTAAAGGCTAAAAAATGGGACATCCCTTTGACTGGAAAATCCTAAAATCCCATTACATTGTAAAAGATAGATGGCTTACTGTCCGGGCCGATACCTGTGAACTTCCGGGTTCTAAGGTCATTGAGCCTTATTACATTTTAGAATATCCAACCTGGATAAATGTGGTTGCCCTGACATCATCTGAGGACGTGGTTCTGGTCAGAATGTACCGGCACGGCATTGGCCAAACCGTGATTGAACTTCCCAGCGGGAGTGTTGACCCTTCTGACAAGTCCGTTCTCTCTGCTGCCAAGCGGGAACTTTTGGAGGAGACCGGCTATGGTGGAGGGGAATGGATTGAAGTCGGCAGACTTTCCCCTAATTCGGCCAACCACACCAATGTGGTTCATTCTTTCCTGGCTACGGGGGTTAATAGAATTTCAGAGCCAAGGTGGGATGAAACAGAGTTTAACGATGTTGTCTTAATGCCGCTAAATGAAACGATCCAGGCCTTGCAGGAAAATAGGTTTTTCCAGGCGTTACATGTCAGCGCCCTTTTTTTCGCCCTGAGTCATTTGGGAAAATTGGAATTCAGATGAAAAAGTATCCAAGAATTGTATGGGTTTTCTTTTTGAACCGATAACATAATTCTGGGCCTGAAGAGCCCATCAGATGGTTATGAATATGAATATCAAAATACGTAAATACAAGCCTTCAGATATCATCGCTTGCCGATGTTTATGGGCGGAATTAACCCAAAAACATCGAGATATTTATGATGACCAGACTATCGGAGGGGAAAATCCCGGGAGTAATTTTGATCTCTATATCAAGAAAAAAAATTTGCATGGACCCTGGGTTGCAACCTTTGATAGTCAAGTAATTGGACTCACTGGCCTCTTAGTTGAGGGGGAAGAAGCGGATGTCGAGCCAGCCGTTGTCTCTAAGCAATATCGCAATCAAGGGGTTGGTACAGCATTAGTCAAATACGCAATTCAAAAAGCAAAGAAACTGGGAATCCGTTTTTTAAGTGCAAAACCTGTGGTAAGAAATGTCGAGGCTATGTCCTTTTTAATAAAAGAAGGCTTCAATATAACGGGACAGATTGAGCTATTTCAAGATCTATCCACCAATACAGAAAGAGATTGGAAAACCGGAATTAAAATTCATGACAAGAACTTAAAATACTAAATAGCATAAAAAATGGAACCAAGGGATTGTCGCTAAATCAGAACCAAGGTTAATCCAGCATTTGGCGTTAGGGGAAAAGCTATGCCTGTTATTGAAGTAGACTCAATAGAAGCACTCCTTTTCGAGTTTAAACCGGATTGCCCGGGACGCCAATCTACCAGAGGGATTTAGGCCCCTTCATGGGCTCAGGCATGTTTATGCCTCCATGCTGGCATCCAGCGGACAGGTGGATATGTACACTCTGCAGAAATTGCTGACCCACAAGAGCCCACTGATGACCCAAAGATATGCCCATCTGAGGGATGAAGCCCTCAAGCGGGCTTCGGATCTGGCCGGTGATTTGATCAAAGAGGCCATAACCGGAATGGACAAGGCTGCAGAAGTAGTCAACCTAGGTTCTTAAAATCCTTCCTTAATCTACATTTTTCAGGCTCTTCCTGACCTTTGATTTGTCTTGGATTCAGTAAATGGCAAATGCTTTTTAAAGCCTAAATAAATACTATTTTTTTTATCACCTCCAGGAAAAATTCCTTGGACCAGACGGCCAGGGTATCTGGATTTTTTAAGAAGGGCTCCACTTCCTTTCTGGCCTGATCCACATTCAAATTCTCGATAGCCTTTGATGCCAAGGATAAGAACTTATCATGGCTCAGACTTTCTCCTGCCTTCAAATGCCCGCTTTGGATCATTCGCTGGCGAAGGTGGCTAAGATGAAGGTTTGGGTGATTGGCCGCAAACCAGACCAGATCATACCAGTCCCGCCCTTTGACCCGGCTTTTCCATTGCCGGCACAAAACGGCATGCATCTTTCCTGCAAAAAGATCCGGAAGGGCCAGGGACCTGACTGAAAAAGGGATTGGTTGCAAAAGGAACTTGTTTTCAGTTTCAAATCCCGGTGGAGGATTAGTGTCGATTTCAATCCTGATCTTCAGGACCTGCCCGCGAGGAATCTTTTTTATTACGTTATCAACAGACTTAACAGCCAGCGAATGCCTGAGGGTATCGGCTTTAAGAAACGCGGACTGAATAGGGTTCCCTTTTACCTTTTCCTTTCTCGTAGCGGTGATCTCAAAGCCGAAGGCCTGAATTTCACGTTCCAAGGCACTGAGATACCGGGAAAGATCAAATTCAGGGTCTGGTTTGATCAAAGTGAAGTCAAGCTCCTCTGAAAAACGATCCAGACCGTAAAGTATCCGAAGAGAAGTTCCCCCATAAAAGGCGGCCTTTTCAAAAAATTTACTTCGCCACAGGCCCAGAAGAGCCAGCTCTTGAAGGATTTCCCGGAGGGCGGCCGAAAAATCTTCGACACTGCGGACCGTATACCGACTGAACATTCTATCTAAGGCTTCGACCATTTCAAACCTCCACCTTCTCCCCAAGGCGTTTTACAAAATCACTCAGTAAATTTAACTTACGGGATTCGTAGCCGGCTGCTATCTGAGCAAGGGTCTGGGCATTCATATTTACCAGCCCTCCAGGGTCAATGCGGAGGTTGGTCAGAAGAAATTCCCTCAGTCCGGCTTGAGAGCGTAGCTTTAATCTCCGCTCACTTTGGATTTTATCGGCCAGGGCCTTTTCCGGGATGGCCATCAGAAAATGGCGGTCCTGGTCGAGTTCTACCAAATCGATACCGATATGATAGGCCTTAATGGGAATCTGGCGATAGGTAAACAGGCCGACCGGCGTTGAAAAACGTCGGCTTCGGCCCAAGGTTACCGAAGTAACCGTTTCAATCCGTTCTGGTATCAATCCGTGGAAGTGAAGGGCATAATCAAGGGATAAGTACGAAGGTCCATAAATCATGTTGGCCAGGATCTCACGGGAGAAAAGCCTTTGGGCATACCGTTCCCCGAAAATATAAATCCCTTTCTTTACGCGGATTATGGCCTTTTGACGCAATAGCTTCGTTATTTTATCCCGCGGACGGCTATATTCCTTGAGCCCATCAAGGAGTGACTGGTAATCAAATTCCTCCCCCGGTATTTTTTTTCTTAATTCCTCTATCATCGGCTGAGATCCTAACCGGATTATTTTTTGATATTTTATAGCACAGTTTTACATAATATGTCGACAAAATATCGACATACAAGGTAATATTAGACATATTTCCGAGATCCAATTCCATCATTCTCCCATTTAATCAAAGCAGGCAAGTCTCATTCCCAAGACAATCCACTCTGAAAAGCTTCCTTCCAAGTAGTTCAATCTCAAAAAAATAAAAAAAATTTAAAAAAAATAACAAAGGGCACTCTCTTTTTAACATCATCAGAGGTCTCAAAATCGCCTGTTACTCTTAACTATTCGATAATTCAAACTAAAATAAGCCTATCTCCTTATTTTCCCTTTTACCAGGGAAAAAAAGGAGGATTTTTATCATGGAAAAAGAAACTTCTAACTGGTCTGGGCCTTAGGTGAAGTACGTAAACGATGTGGAGGCAGCCAAGATTGCCGGTCTGAGTCCACAGACCCTTCGAAATTGGCGGCAACTGGGGCGGGGGCCGAATTACATCAAATTGGGACGCTCGGTCCGGTACTCATCGACGGATCTTATTTCCTGCCTGGAGGCCAACGAGGATGGCGACGCCAGGCTTTATATTGAACTGAACCGGGGGAAAAAGGTTTTTGTCCACTCCGCCGGGACATGGTTTATTTATAACCAACACTACTGGCAGTAAGACTTAGTAGAGAAGGCATTAAAAGCAATAACCGATGTAATCGATACTTATGGAATCGAAGCCCGAAGGCAAAATTGGTTATGCCTCCAAGCCGAAAAGAAGGGAGATAAGGATAAGGTAAAAAAGTATCAGGAAATTCAGGCTACCCTGTTAAAACGAATTCGCGACCTGCAAACAGTTAAACGAAAGAAAGACATTCTTATTCTGGCCAGGTCTGGTCATGGATCATTGATTAAATCCGGGGACATCCATGATAAGAAAAGTCAAGGGGAAAAACGGAGGTTTCCCCCGACCTTCTGGAATATGGGCCTCCCGGCGGTTTATTTACCGCAATCTACCTTCGTCTGATCTTTTTATTCGGACTTAAGGGTCGACG
>JACQYK010000266.1 GCA_016208255.1 Deltaproteobacteria bacterium
AGTTGGCTAAATATGCTACAAAATTTATTCATTACGATGACCCTCCCTTGGAAATGGTATTTTATTTCTTGGTCGAAATTTCTTTACCATACTCCATTCGGAGGGTCTATTTTTTTAAAAACTTATTTTGGACAAGAGTGAAGCGCTATATGAAATGCAGACCCGTCAAATTGGATCATCCCGACGCGGCCTAATCGGTGGCTGGTTGCTGGCTACTCGTTGCTATGTCACCGTTAATCTGGCTGGCCAAGCGAAAGGCCCTGGCTTCAGAATCGATCGGCAAGTAGTCGTAATGGGAACGTTGATAGCGGACACCATTCCAATAGAGAATAATTATCCAGCGATTGGGCCGGTCTTTTCGTTTATAGACTCGGCATTTCCTAACGATAGGATGAGATTGAAGGGATTGGCCCATCCCTGATACTCCCTGGGGATGGGCTTTGATTTCTTGACGGTAAATTTATAACAGGAAGGCGCGGGAAAATCAAGGAAAATTATTTCTGATTTCTCTGTTACATCTAAAAGTCAACATAATTCAGAATTCTGAACTTAGCGAATACGGTTTGTAAGTTATTAATGCTCCGTATAACCTTCCGGTGCTTCATCCGGTTGGGTTGAAACGGATGTTGGCCTTACCAAAATATTCTGCTTCAGGCTTGCTTAATGCCACACTCTGGGCAATACTTTGCTTGCCTCGGGATTTTCTTTCCACATTCTAGACAATATTTTGAGCCGTTCTCGCCTTTGATGTCTTTTATTGTCGTCGAGCTTTTCCGTGGTTTATTGATCAAAAAAAGATAGATGCTGTGATCTAAATCAATAGGCCGACACCCCAATTCCAGAGCTGTCAACTGAACGATACTCCTTTTTTCTTTGTAAGAGTACAGGCTGGAGCGGAAGGCTACCACCTGAGCTTGGGCTAAAAGTTTTTTTATCCCTCTGTCTACCGCTACCGTATCCCAATGAGAGACTAATACCCGAAAATAGTCAGCGGTTTTGTCGGCTATCCTAAAAGGGGTACGGGTGTCCAGCCCAAGCCCTGTCATATTGGAAAGGAGAGCGTCCCTATGCTCTTCCGGTCGTAACCATTCTCGAAGATCAGAATAGGATTCTATCGCTCGGAAGGAGAGAAACTGAACGACATCAAGCATGTCATTTTCGGTTTCTTGACTGTCAAAGTTGAGTAGTTGCCTGATGCCTTCTCTCTTTAGGAGACTCCCGAACCCTGAAAGAGAAACGGCTTCCAGATAATCAGATATTTGATTGACGCGCTTACGGACCTGCCTCTCATAGTCGTGGCCGACCTGGAGAACGCCATCGACAATAACTCGACCAACGTGTTCGACAAATAGAATTCATAAACTGTCTTTCTGAAATAAATTCTGTTTTTCGAATGAGAAACGGACGACTATCCTTTTATAATATTTTCCATCTAAACTCCTAAAAAGGGTTATTTAAATAAAAGTCTAATAAATATTATCACTTATTTTTAGAGACAAAATATATAATAACCCCAACAATTATAGTAAGGAACCACTGAAGAACAAGGATTGGAAAATATATTTCAGAGTCATAATCCAAATTAAAGATAAATCCATAATTATATTTATAATGAGGAACATAACCGCCATTTTTAAAGCTCCCAAAATGATATAATTCCTTTTTAACAACTGGAGGGAAAATAAGCATCAGGCTCATAATAATTCCCAAAATTGAAAAAAACCTTTTTTGTCTATTATTAAATTTATTAACCTCTGTAATCCTTTTGTCTCGGGTGCTTTCAACAATTTTCAGACCGGATGTGGATAATTCATTAGGGATAATTATTAGCATCCCACATGAGGGACATGATAAAACATCTTCTGGTATAATTGCATTGCATTTAGGGCATGTAGTTTTTTGATTATCCTTGTTTAAATCTTCAATAAACTCTCCACAATATCTACATTTAATCGCCTCTATTTTAATTTCTTCCTTACAGAAAGGGCATTTTGTTGTGGTTTCCTGATTATTATTCATTATTTTTACCCCCAATAATTATCAGTATCTGAGGAAATGAGAAAATTCTAAAACAATAAAACCTAATCCTAAAAAAACTAAAATTTAAGATCAGCCAAAAGATGTGCTGGAAGTCGCGATTATTGATTGTAGATTATTATATGGCGTTTAGCCAGGGGCGTAAATGCCGACCCGCCATGACCTTTGCCTTCACACAAACCTTGCTATTATAGGGCCAAAATACAAATGTGATCCGTTGGCTAGTAAGGCAGTTCTATTCTAGATGGTGACGGATCAGGCCAATAGTCGAATTCTTGAGTGTACCAAGAAGATCCTTGGTCACGATAATGAATCCGTGATCCTCTCCTACACCGTCGCCAGCCTTGATGATGTTCTGCAACTTTTTTCTTGGTTCTTCTTTCATTGAGGCTAGGCGTCCATTCGAATGTGCGTATGCGTTGCGGAGGAGTTGGACAAGTTTAAGGCGGCTTTCAGTAGCACTGTCGGGTGAGGAGTTCGCTCTCCGGGGTATCCGTTTGACGGATATTGCTGACGGCATCCGGCAACAGGTCTGGCAGGTCGCGAAAGGTCTAGTTTTAAAACGGCCTATATCCGCCATTCCATTTCCGAGGCGATCGGTCGAAACCCCTGGCCTGGTCAGGAAGTTTAATTCCCGGTATTGTAACACCGGTTATTGACTTGTAAGGGAATATTTTGCTCGCCCTTTTTTTAAAGATTGCAAGGAATAACGCCCATGAATGGCAAAGAAGAGCCGTTGAATACGACCGTCAGCGTCAAGTTGGAGTCAGAGGTTTTTACCCGTTTTATGAAATTCGTTTTCAGAACTGAGATAAGCAAATCGGCTGCCCTCCACATGGGTATCGAAATCCTTGGCCCCGGTCTTGCTCAGTTGGTTGATTCCCAGAGAGGACTCCTGCAGGGCTATGGTCTTGGACAGGGAAAGGTCGATTTGCTTGACCGGGTTGAACTCGTTAAAGACCTGGGCAATCTGGGTGTGGGCATCCTGGAGTGTCCTTATTGTTATCGGATCTGGGAGGTCGAATACCATTTGAAAATGTGGGAGAAATATCGGTTGAACCGCTAAAATCAGTACAGAAAATTTTATCTTGTTTCGGATGGACATAATTGGTATAATTAACCAAACGTATGAAAACGAAATTGGTCTTTCATCAAAAGGTTACTGGGGAAAAAGGGGATACGGTCGAGATAAAAATTTGGAAAATATCGGGATCGACCCCAGATAAACCTCATGGATATCGTTACTCTCTGGCTTATATCCGAAATGGCCGCCGGGTGATCGGTTATGACAATGGAGAAAGAAAAGGCGACCATAGGCATTACCAAAACCGGGAAGAACCGTATCAATTTGATACAATTGATAAACTTTTTCAAGATTTTTACCAGGACATAAAGAGGTTTAACGATGAAAGTTAAAAAAGTGAAAATAGGCATAAGAAGCATTGAAGAATCCCTTGAAGATGCCAAGAGAACCATGAGATTGATTGAGGAGGGGAAGGGGGTCAAAAAAGAAATAGGAGTTTATTTCACCAGCTTTGAAGCCTTCAGGAAGGCCCTAACTCCCAAGAGATTGGAACTTCTTCATGTGATCAAGGCCAGAAATCCCAAATCCATTAAAGAGCTGGCAGAAATTACAAAAAGAGACATGAAAAATGTCTCCGAAGATGTGAAATACCTTGAGCAGATCGGTTTGGTGGAGAAAAAGGATCAAGAGAAGGATATAAAACCGGTCATTAATTATGACAAACTGGCCCTTGAGATTGGGATATAGTCTTACCGGATCCACCAATCGTCCCTTATCTATTAGAATACAATTTCAATTCTTCAGTCTTTTCACAGTGCCAATTCTGTGGATAGCAGGAAGCATTCAATATCTTTCTTGCCGCCGTCAGTCAAGTGAAATTTCGACTTTCACAAATTTGACTCGTTTTTTCTTTTTTCAATATCCAAGGTCAATACCGGATTGGCACGGTTTGGGAACGCTTTTTGTGGGGACAAGTGGCTGAAAATAGTGGCGTCCCCAACGGGATTTGAACCCGTGTTGCCGGCGTGAAAGGCCGGTGTCCTGGGCCAGGCTAGACGATGGGGACAGGAAGCTGGTGGGCCGTGCTGGACTCGAACCAGCGACTCTCTGCTTAAAAGGCAGATACTCTACCTCCTGAGTTAACGGCCCTATTAAAAATGTTAAAATTATTATTTTTCTTTCGTTTTGTCAAGAAATTTGGTATATTTTCTCATTTTCAAATTTTATGTTTTTTAAGGAGTCCGGAATCCCCTTCCCTTGCAACCCATGTTTAAAAAAATCTTATTACTCCTGTTTATAATCATATTATCGACCGTTGCCTTGTCTTCATGGACCTGGGCTCAAGTAAAGATTGCGACTTTCCCCCATTTGCCGGCCCGCTATATCACGGTCAAAGTCTTCGACAACCAGGGAAGATTCGTGGGCCGGCTCCTTCCTGAAAAAAGATATTGGGTCTCTATCGACCGCATTCCTCTTTTTCTGCAAAAGGCCCTGGTGGCTATTGAAGACGCCCGCTTTTATGAGCATAAAGGGATCGATATTCGGGGGATCGCCCGAGCCCTGGTCAAGGACGTCGTCAAGGGTAAAATGGCCCAGGGAGGTTCAACGATCACTCAGCAGTTGATCAAGAACAAATACCTTTCCGGGGAAAAAACCATTCAGCGAAAAGTCAAAGAAGGCCTCCTGGCCATGGAATATGAGCGGAAGTACACCAAAAACCAGATCCTGGAAATGTACTTCAATGAGGTTTTTTTCGGAAATGGGGCCTGGGGGATTGCCCAGGCCGCCCAGCTTTATTTTGATAAAAACCCGGAGGAATTAAACGAGGCCGAATGCGCCTTGCTGGCCGGGATTCCCAAAGCCCCCACCCGCTATAATCCCCTGGGAGATCCGGCCAAAATCCGGGACCGGAGAAACCTGGTCCTGCGACGCATGTTGGACCTTAAGATGATCCCCCTGGATCAGGGGCAAAAGTTGATGAATCGTCCCGTTTCCATCATAAAACCGGGGGAGGCCCCCTACTATCTGGCCCATCTGCGGAGTAAGTTAATCGAGCGCTATGGACCGGAGGTCTTCGAGCAAGGGGGTTTGGAAATAACCACCGCCATGGATCTGCCATTACAAAGACTGGCCGAAAAAGTTTTAAGCGAAGGGGTCAGAAAAATTTCCCCCCAGTTACAGGGCGCTTTGCTTTGCCTGGATCCCAACACCGGCGATGTCCTGGCGGTCGCCGGGGGGGTGGATTTCAAACAGAACCCTTATAATCGCGCCTTTTATGCCAAACGGCAGCCCGGCTCGGCCATTAAACCTCTCATTTATGCCGCGGCACTGGAAAAAGGGATTACTCCCGGTTCCTTGTGGAATGATAACCCGGTCGCCTATAATAAAGGCAACCACGAAATATGGAAGCCGTTAAACTACGAAAAGAAACTCTACGGGGATCTGACCCTTCGACAGGCCCTGGCTTATTCCAATAACATCATTACCGTAAAAATATTGGACACCATCGGGGTCCCCTATTTTGTCGACTTCGCCGGGTCCCTGGGCCTTTCCTTGCGCTCCCCCAATGACCTCTCCCTGGGCCTGGGGACGGAAGAGGTGACCTTAAACGATCTGGTATTAGCTTACACCCCCTTGGCCAGCGGAGGCCTGCGGCCTGAGACCAGAACCATTGTCCGCATCTTTGACCGAAACCGTAACTCCTGGCTTGAGAATAATCCGGTGGTCAATCCCGTCCTTCCTCCGGCCACCGCTTATGTAACCACCCAGATGCTTAAGGATGTATTGATTTATGGTACGGGCAAAAGCATCCAAAACTTCTCTCAGGAACGACCGGCCGCCGGTAAAACCGGGACCACCGATGACTATCGGGATGCCTGGTTCATCGGGTATACTCCCCAGGTGATCACGGGGGTTTGGGTGGGCTATGACAAGCCCAGGCCCGGAGGGAAAGGTTTTACCGGGGGGACGATCTGTGCCCCGATCTGGGCCCGGTTTATGCGATCGGTATTAGCAGACAAACCGGTCATCGATTTCCAGCAGCCGGATACGGTGGTAGCGGTGTTCATTGACCCCACCACCGGCTACTTATCCACTAAGGAATGTCCGGTAACTCAGAAGGAATTTTATATTGAAGGGACCCAGCCAACCGAGTATTGTCCTAAACACGGGGGGGGAAATTGGGGGGGACTCTCACCTCTGCCAACCGCTCAATGAAAAATACGAGCACCACTTACCGGCCGGCCAGTTTGATCTCCTTGATATAACCCTCGATCCCTTTTAACAAACCTTCGACGATCTGATCCAGATAGTCGTCCTGACACAGCCGTTCGCATTCCCGCTCGTTGGAAATAAAAGCGGCCTCTACCAAAATAGAGGGCATCTGAGCGCCGATCAGGACGTAGAAAGGGGCCTGCTTGACTTCCCGATTTTTTACCGGCGGAAATTTTTCCTGTAAGGCCTGGATCACATTTTGCTGAACATGCCCCGCCAAACGTGAAGATTCATCGATTTTGGAATTCAGCATGAGATCCTTGAGCGTTTTTTGCAGATCACTGATCCGTTTGGTGGAAGTGGCATTTTCACGGGCCGCCACCCGCATGGATTCCTCATCGGTAGCCAGGTTTAAAAAGTAGGTTTCAAAACCTTCAGCAATGGGGTTGGGACTGGCGTTGATATGGATCGAAATAAAAAGGTCGGCGTGCTTGGTATTGGCGATGGCCGTTCTCTCCTCCAGGGGGATAAAACGATCCGAATCCCGGGTTAATAAGACCTCCAGATTAAGTTCCTGTTTAATCCGTTGAGCCAATTTTCTGGCTATTTTAAGGTTCAGATTTTTTTCGTGTAACCCGTTCCTGCCGCTGGCCCCTTTGTCCTTGCCGCCATGACCGGGATCAATAACAATCCGTTTTACCCCCAATCCCAACTGCTGGGCCAGGGAAAGTTTCTTTTCTTTTCCGGGGGGTTCAGCCGGCGGGGGAATGGTTTTTTCCTTGCCGGAAACATCGACAATCAACCGGAAAGGGTTTTCCAGGAAAAATATTTTATATCCTTTGATACTTTCGATATCCAGGACCAGGCGAACGGTGGTCGCATTGTACTGACCAATCCGGGCTCCTCTGAGAAGCCCGTCCTGAATGGTTAAGGGAGAGGTGCCTAAGGCCAATCGGGCCGGATAGAGGTCCAGATACAATCTTTCCGGTTTTTCGATCGTCGGATCTTTTTTCAGCAATCTCTCGCGGTAGGAGACCTTGCCTTCCACATCGACGGCGACGCGGGTATAAAGAGGGGTCGACCAGTGACGAAGACCGGTAATTTGCGGATAGCTTTTCCACGGGCTTTCGGTCCCGGCCGGGGCCTTTTTCTCTTCCTTTGATTCTTCTTCCTTGAACAGATCGGTTTTATCCGCTTCGGATAAGAGGCTGCTTTTTTCCAGCTTCGGCAACAATTCTTCGGCCCGTTTCTTCATATCCCCTTTGGGATAGGTTTTAATCAGGAAAAGGGCCGTTTCCCGTGCTTTTTCCAGGTTTTTCTTGTGCAGCAAGAAAATTTCGGCTGATAAATATAGGGCGTCATCGGCCAGGACGCTCTGAGGATAGTGATTGACAAAACGTAAAAAATGATCGAGGGCCAGGTCCAGATCCGATTCCATCCCCGACCACTGGTAAAGGACATAGGCCACCCGGCCGACCATGAACATGGATTTTTCTCCCCAGAAGGTCTCCGGATGCTTTTTGTAGATTTCCTTAAATCCTTCGATCAGGGACTGCCATTGTTGGCGTTGTCCCCTTTGAGGAGACCGGTCCAGGGCAAAAAAGGCCTCCCGGGTCTGGTTGTATTTGTTTTCTAATTCCTGGTCGCCCGGAGCGGAGCAGACCGGTTGGAAGGTTCCGTTAATAACCCCGATCATCCCGATCAGCAAGAGGATCACAACCAGCCGAAACCATTTAGCCTGAAAATACTTTTTGGCTCTTCCTTCTAAAAACGGGATTGGGCCTGTGGGAAAATCAATATTCATGTTTATTAGAGGTCCAAAAAAAATTCTGGCCATCTTCGATAAAGGCTCCCGGAGCACCAGCCCCTTGAAGATTACCCCTTTGCCTCAAGTTTGATGGACTTGTAAAAAGTCATTCTACTATTATTCAACCAGATCCTTCAACTCTTTTAAAGTCATCAGGGCTTGAAGGGGGCTGGTTTCATCGATGGATAGGCTTTTAACTCTTTCCTGGAGCCTCTGGGCCGACCCGGAAAAAAGTTCCATCTGCGCCGGATGAGTCCCTCGACCCCGGCTGGAAGAAGCCAGGGTCGGGAAACCCAAGAAATCCAGTTCCCCTTTTTCCAGATTTTTCAGGACCTCCTGAGCCCTCTCAATTACCGGGAGGGGAATCCCGGCTAACCTGGCCACCTGGATCCCATAGCTCCGACTCGTGCCCCCCTCTTGCAGTTTTCTTAAAAAAATGATCTGCTGGTTATATTCTTTGACCGAGACATGAAAGTTTTTAACTTTTTTTTTGGTCTGGGTCAAGTCGGTCAATTCATGGTAATGAGTGGCGAACAGCGTTTTTACCCCTTTGCCTTTTAAGTCATGAAGAAATTCGGCCACGGCCCAGGCAATGCTGAGACCGTCAAAGGTACTGGTCCCTCTTCCGATTTCATCCAGGAGGACCAGGCTCCGCTCGCTGGCCTGGTGAAGGATCTGGGCCGTTTCCTGCATTTCCACCATAAAGGTGCTTTGACCGGAAGAAAGATCATCCGAGGCCCCGACCCGGGTAAAAATCTGATCAACCAGGCCGATCTCCGCCTTTTCCGCCGGGACAAAGGAACCCATCTGGGCCATCAGACAAATCAGGGCCGTCTGTCGCAGAATGGTGGATTTCCCGGCCATGTTGGGGCCGGTGATGATGATCATCTGTTGCTCTTCATTATCCAGATCAAGGGAATTGGGGACAAAACGCTGGGCCGGAAGATTCTTTTCAATAACCGGATGCCGGCTGTCTTTCAAGGAAATGACATCACTGTCATTCACCACAGGTTTCCGATACCGGTTTTCCTGGGCCGTTTGAGCCAGGGAAGTAAGCACATCCAGGTCGGACAGCACCCCGGCCGTTTGTTGCAGTCTGGCGCTTTCCTCAGCCACCTGTCGACGAACCTCTTGAAAAAGTTCCACCTCCAGTTGCCAGCGTTTTTCTTCCGCCTCTAAGACCAGAACTTCATATTCTTTAAGTTCCGGGGTCAGGAACCGCTCACCGTTGACCAGGGTCTGTTTCCGTTGATAATCGTCAGGAACCAGGGAAAGGTTGGGCCGGGAGACCTCAATATAATAGCCGAAGACCCGGTTATAACCAATCTTCAGAGAATTGATCCCGGTCCGTTTTCTCTCCCGGGCTTCCAAATTGGCGATCCATTCTTTTCCTTCCCGGCTGACGGTCAAATACTGGTCCAACTGAGCCTGATATCCCAGTCGGATAATCCGGGCCTCTTTGTCTTTCCAGTTTAAGGACGGTTCGTTCAGGACCGCCCGGGAAATGAGATCGGTCACCTCCGGCAGGGAATCCAGCCCCGCTCCGATTTCTTTCAATAAGGGATGGGAACATTCCTCCAGGAGCCGACCGATAGCCGGCAAATGGGTCAGAGAGTTTTTTAAAGACACCAAGTCCCGTGGACCGGCCTGGTTCAGACAGACCTTGGCTACTAATCTTTCGATATCATAGATATCCTTTAGATGCGCCCTAATGGCCTGGCGCAGGAGGGGGTCTTCAAAAAAGGCCTCGACTAAATTCTGGCGCCTGCTGATTTTTTCCAGATCCAGCAGGGGATAATTAAGCCAATATTTCAGTTTTCGACTGCCCATAGCCGTCATGGTCTGGTCGAGTACGGAAATCAAAGAACCATGGCGGGTCCCCCGGTATAGGGTCTGGGTCAGCTCCAGATGTCTTTGGGTGGTCTCGGATAGGACCATGAATTGAGACAGGGAATAGACCCGCAGGGGTTGAAGATGAGACACGCTACACTTCTGGGTCTCCATCAGGTAAAAGAGAAGGGCTCCGGCGGCCCGGATACCTTCGTGGAGAGCACCGGCCCCGAAGCCGACCAGAGAATGGATTTCATAATGTTTGACCAGCAGATCTTGGGCCCGGTTCAGATCAAAAGTCCCTTCCTCCCCATAAGATATAAAGTAGAAGGATAGTCTTTCCAGGAAGGGTTGCCATAAGGGGTTTTGTCTGGCGGCCCGGGAGACCAGGATTTCCGAGGGGTTGATTCGACCGATCTCCTCCAGGGCCTTTTCGGGGTCGGCAACTTCAGTGACCCGGAATTCCCCGGTTGCCAGATCCACCGAGGCCAGACCGAAGCGGGCTTCCTGAAAGGACAAACTCAACAGGTAACGGTTGTTTTTAATGGAGGAGTCATCAATGTACAAACCGGGAGTGATCAAGCGGGTCACTTCCCGGCGCACAATCCCCTGGGCCTGGGATGGATCTTCAACCTGCTCGCACAGGGCCACTTTATAGCCTTTTTCCACCATCCGGGCCACATATCCGGAAACGGCGTGGACCGGGACTCCGCACATGGGAATCTGATCCTTTTGCTCCCCTTTGTGTCGAGAGGTCAAGGTAATCTCTAAGATCCGGGAGGCCAATAAAGCGTCTTCATAAAACATCTCAAAAAAATCCCCCAGCTGATAGAAAAGGACAAAATCCCGGTATTTTTCCTTGATCTCCAGATATTGTTCCAGCATGGGGGTGATTTTAGTCATAAACGAAATGCGGGTCAGGAACGGGAAGGAGGGTTGGTTTCCTCGGAAGAGCCGGTTTTTTTGTATAAAGGGCCAGAGGAAATAATGGTGCCTTCTTCAGACTTTTTCTTTGAATCCACCTCCTGCTTGGGTTCCGGGTGGGATTCCATCTGGGTGGCCTTGACGGGCTCGGGTTTGACTTCCGGCTTCGGTTCCGGAGGGGGAACGGCTTTGGGCTCCGGCTCCAATTCCGGATGGCTGCTCTTTAAACGTTTTATTTCCCTGGACAGACGATGCCGTTCCCCGGCCCCGATAATGGTTGCCAGAAAAAGGCCGCAGAAAAAGAAAAGGGGGGCCACTAAAAATAAGGGCAGGGGGATTGATACCAGGGACAGAAAACCCAGGTTCAGCCGCAGAGCGACACTGTAGGTTAAGGTAGAGTAATTCTGAAGGATAAAAATAGCAAAAAGCAAAACCAGGAGACCATAGAAATACAGTTTTAACATTCGCATTTCAATCCTCCTTGACCTCCTGGAAAAAGGGCAGAAGTCTGGCGTAGGTTTGTTCCATGTGTTCGGGGATAACCCGGACATCCCCGAAGACGGTCATAAAATTGGTGTCCCCGTTCCAGCGGGGCACCACATGAAAATGGAGATGTTCTTCCACTCCGGCCCCGGCCACCTTTCCCAGATTGAGTCCCACATTGAATCCTTCGGCTTTCATCGTTTTCTTTAAAATGGTTACTGAATGACTAACCAGGGTCAGCAAAACCGTTTTTTCGGTTTCTTCCAGTTGATCGAGGGTGGGGACATGCCTCAAGGGGGCTACCAGCAAATGTCCGTTGATATAAGGGTATTTATTCATCATAACCAGGCAGTGTTTTCCCCTGAAAAGGAGGGATTGTCCGGTCTGAGTTTCTTTCTCCCGGGGACAAAAAATACATCCGTCTTCTTTGGCATTATTCAAGATGTATTCCACTCGCCAGGGGGCCCACAAGACATTCATCTCTTTAAATCCTTTTTTGACTTTTTACGAGGTTATTAAGATTGGATCCTCTAAAATAAACAAATTGCCAGGAATGGCCAGCATCAAACCAGGCTAACAGCAAAAAATTAAATGGCTTATGCCCCCATGATCTGTTTTTTCTATCCAGGTTAGGAGTATAAAATAAGCCCAAAGGGGGGTCAAGGGAAAAAGCAGGCATGGAACCGAAGGAACAAAAGGGAGGCTTCTGGAACTATAAGACGGAATTCAGGGGAAGGGGCCAAGCAGGCTCAGGGTGGCCAGTTTACCTCTTTTTTCATTTTCTTACTTCTATTCTATTATAATTCCAGGATCTCCCCCTTGATTTCGGAATCGTTGATATGAAGAAATCCTATGGTCGGTTTTCCGAAGAAACCGATCCCGGAGGCTGATCCTGGATTGAAATGAAGGACCCCATCAACCCAGTGATTGGCCGGGTTGTGGGAGTGGCCGTATACTAGACAATCAATCCGGTCGAATTCAGGCACCAGACGGCCTTCCAATCCCTGGGCCGCTCCCCAGCCATGGATCAGACCGATCTTCTTGCCACCGCAGCTCAGGGTTTTTTTATCGGGTAGGATGGCCTTTAAATTCCCTTCATCCATATTCCCCCGAACCGCTTCCACCGCCAGGGATTGGAGGAATTCATACACCGGCAGGCCGACCATATCTCCGGCATGAAAAATCAGATCCACATCCTTAAAGTATGTTTTAACCAGCTGCTTAAACGTCGGCGTCACTCGGGTCAAGTGGGTATCGGACAATACGCCAATCTTCATTTCAGATTTTCCGTTTTTTTCGGTCTCTGGATTCTTAGAGCTTGAATCTGAGGATTCATCTCAAACTTTCTATATCCGGGTCCAACCCCGGTCCTAAAACCAACTTTAATAAAAGCTGACCTTCATTCAGGTCCCGCCGTTGGCGGGATTAAGGATTGCCTCTGGAATATATTAAATATCGGGCCCGGTAAAGAGAATTAAGAGGGTATAGGGGACGCCCCATATTCATCCAATGTGCATTGGGTGAAGTCGATTTCCTGTTTACAACCCTTGCAGTTATGGCTCCTGTTGAATTCGTCGGAAAAGATCTCGTTTTCATAACCGCAATTGGGGCATTTACAGGTAAAAGATTTGAGATTCTTAAAATTCTGATAACCCGGACAATGTTGGGGAGTGGTCATTTTATCCTCCTTTATTGGAAATACGGTTTAAGGTTCAAGGTCAAAGGTTTAAACCCTTTTTTCATCCCTCTTGGGAGTTCTTTGATAAGGGTGAACCCAGAACAGCCTTTCTTCCCAGTTCATAGGCTTCCTGCAGAGCTGTGGGATGTTCGGTAATCTTCCCCTTCCCTTCCACCGCTCTGAAAAACAATCCCCCCTCATAACTTTTATCCAGGGCATCGAAAAAATACTTTGCCGTAAGCTCCACCCCTTCAAAGAGGTTCTTCCCTTTCGTGGCCCCTACGGCGATTAAATATCCTTGCCCGTGATCATAGTTTTTTCTCCCTGCCGGGGCTTTCCTCAGCATCCGCCTGGACCACAGGGCCTGGGAGCGGTCGACCAGCATCTTGGCCTGGGCCGGCATTCCGTAAAAAAAGATCGGCGAAGATAAAAAAACAAGGGGGGTGTCCCAGAGCAGCGGATAGATTTTTTCCAGGTCATCGGTAATCACGCATTCTCCGGTTTTGTCGCATCCCCCGCATTCCTGGCAGCCGGAAATTTTGAGGTCCCGAATGTAAATTTTGGTGATTTCCGCTCCGGCCGATTGGGCCCCTTCCAGGACCCGGTCTAAAAGGAGATCGCTGTTTCCCTCCTTTCGGGGACTGCCGTAAATCCCCAGAACTTTCATTGGGGAGATTCCTCCTCTTCCACGACCTGGCCTTTATGCTTGGTCCCGCAAAGAGGACAGAGGATATCAATTTCCTTCTCATCGCCGATAAACTTTTCCCGGAGTTTCTCCGGACCCAGGAAGGTCACATCCCCGCAGGCGCAGGCCGGGCATTCGGCCCGAACCGTATATTTTCTTTTCGACATAATTTTTCTCCTATTTAAGTCTTTGATCGGATCCGGTCGCTTCGCATTCCGGAATATAGCAGGTGATATTTAAAAACTCACACTTTTGTTTGCAGGACGGACATTGATCCGGGGGAGCCTCCGTCTTCAAGGTATATCCGCAGTTACTGCATTTCCATTCATTTTCAGCCATAGTCACACCTCCTGTTTTGATTTTCTTTACGGCTTCTTCGGCCCATTCTCCCAAAGGTTTTTCCTGAAAATCGTTATCGATAAACAGCTTAACCATCGGGGTTTCCTTTTGCAAAGTTTTTAGAAGAGGAACTGTTTCCAGATCTCCCAATTCGCCAAGGGACCAGATCGTGGTCCCTCGCATCGAAGGATCGGAATTTTTCAGGGCCTGCCGAAGAAAGGGAATAATTTTGTCTTTCAAGGCCTGGTTTAAAAGCTTTACCCGCCCGAGTCCCCAGATAACGCCCTTTTGTAATTGTTCATTTTCCAGGAGACACCCTTTCTCTACAATATAAGCGGCCAATAAACCGGTGTATTCCTCCCTTAAAGCCGGAATAACCGCCAAAATCTCACCCAGGGCTTCGGGCATCCCCCAACCGATCCCGCCCGATTCGTCATTCAAATTCCAAATCAATTGGCGGATCACCCTCCGGACCCCTTCCGGATTTTCAGAAAACATTTGGGCCGTCACCTGGCCCAGGGCCTTGACGGCTCGCCACTTAACGGTTTCATTGGGATCGGTCAGAAGGCCGATCAAGCCGTTAGCCGTCTTTCCTTCCTGCCCCTTGGCCATCCGGACCAGGGCTTCATAGGCTTCCTGATCCAACAACTTCCTCAAGGTCTTTAATAACTTCAAAAGGCCCCTTTAACAGGATGCGCAAAAATTCTTTATGCCGGTTACTCAAAAAGGTCCAGATACAAGGCGACCAAAATCCGGGGAATGAGGCGTACATGGAAGTACGCCGCAATGACGAGGGATGAGGTCAACGCCGTAGATGGGCCTTTTTCAGCAACCGGCTAATCTTCCGGAGAAAATTGATCCTTGCCCACCCCGCACAAAGGGCACAACCAGTCTTCCGGAAGATCCTCAAAGGCCGTACCGGGGGCGACCCCGTTATCAGGGTCCCCTTCAGCCGGGTCATAAACATACCCACAGACATCACAGACATATTTCTTCATTCTCTACTCCCCTTTTGTTCAGTCCCTTCAGGCATAGCTGTCCATGACCTCCTGCAATCTCTCTCGATCCACCCCCCGCCCGACCAAGGGACCTTGTTGCAATACCGGGAAATGATCTTCGAAGGTCGGCCGCTCATTTTGATAGATAACACCCACCGGAATTCGCTCCCCCCATTCCAGGGCCTTTTTCATGGCTGTTTCCCAGTTTGAGGATTCATAGTCATCGGGTAATTCATAACAGCGATTCTTATACCAGGCAAAAGTGTTCACTTTATTAAAAGAGACACAGGGCTGGAGGATATCCACCAGAGAAAAGCCCTTATGGCTGACGGCTTGCTGGATCAACCGGGTCAGATGATCGGTCATTCCCGAAAAACCGCGGGCGACAAAACCGGCCTGCAAGGCCACGGCAACGGCTATCGGGTTAAAGGGGGCGGAAGGGACCCCCCGGGGCTGGACCTTGGTGACCTGGCCCTCATCAGTCGTCGGGCTGGCCTGCCCCTTGGTCAGGGCGTAGACTTGGTTATTATGAGCCAATAAGGTCAGATTGATGTTCCGGCGGATGGCGGCTAAAAAATGATTGCCCCCCTCCCCGTAGTTGCACCCGTCACCGCTTTCAACAATGACCGTCATTCCCGGGTTGGCCAGTTTGGCCCCGGTAGCCACAGGCAGGGAACGGCCGTGAAGGCCGTTAAAGACATTGGCCTTTAAATAATGGGGGGCCTTGGCCGCCTGGCCGATACCGGAAACAAAAAGGACTTCCCGGGGCTTTAATCCCAGATCGACCAAAGCCTTTTTAACGGCTTCCAGGATGGAAAAATTCCCGCATCCCGGACACCAGGCGGTTTCAAAGTTGCCGTATTCTTCTAAAGTGACCATGAGTCAAATCCTTAATCAAAGAATAAAATCCGGAGTGTTGGAGTGATGGAGTACTGGAAAGAACCAAACCGAGATCATAAGGATTATCAAAGAACGTCAGGTTTTTTTCTATCCATTACTCCATCTCTCCATTACTCCAAAACTCCCTTTTTATTCCCCCAGGCTTTTCAAAATATACTCCGGGGTGATCGGCAATCCATCATAACGCAGCACTTGTCGGGTGATATGAAAACCTGTTTCTCTGCGGATAAGTCGTGAAAACTGTCCCAGGGCGTTTCCCTCCACGGCGATCACTTCTCCCGCCTCCTGGAGCAGGGAAAGGAATTGATCCGCTGCTAAAGGCCAAACCTGTGAAAAGCAAAGGGTCCCTACCCTTTTCCCTCGTAACCTTAATCCGGCGGCCGCCTCCAGAACGGGTCCTTTGGAGGAACCCCAAGTCAACAGCAATAAATCCGGTTTCGTATCTCCAGAGAATTCCGGAGGCAAGGTCTGTTCAACCAGGGCTTTCATCTTGGCCAGCCTTTTTTCCACCATCCGTTTCCGGACCGACAGGTCTTCGGTTATATGACCATCTTCCGTATGTTCATCACTGTCGGCCACCACCAGGTGTTCGGTTTTTCCCGGAAGAAAACGGGGGGAAAGACCGTTATCGGTTAAGGCATATCGAAGATAAGGGAGGGATGCCGGGGGCTCCTCGGAACCGGGGTGAATCCAGGAAAGCCCCTTGAGGTCAAAAGGGGTTATCGCCCGGTAGGAGTCGGCCAGGTATTGGTCGGATAAAAGAAAGATCGGGGTTTGAGCGGACTCGGCCAGCTCCAGGGCCTTCCGGATCAAATGAAAGCATTCCTCGGCATTGCCGGGTGCAAAAACCGCCCTGGGAAATTCACCATGTCCGGCATATAAAATAAAATCCAGATCCGCCTGCTCCGTTCGGGTCGGCAGGCCGGTGGCGGGTGCGGGGCGCTGGGCCAAGACCACAACCAGCGGGGTCTCGGTCATCCCGGCCAGGCTGACCCCCTCCACCATTAAAGCAAACCCGCCGCCGGAAGTAGCCACCATACTGTGGGCTCCGGCAAAGGAGGCCCCGATGGCCATATTGACAGCCGCGATTTCATCTTCAGCCTGTTCGACGATCAATCCCAGATTCTCGGCCTGGGAGGCCAGGAAAACGGCAATGGAGGTGGCCGGGGTCATCGGATAGAAAGAATAGAATTTCAGCCCGGCGGAAATGGCCCCTAAGGCGAGGGTTTCGTTTCCGTTCATCATCAGGCGCCGGCTTGGGTTAGCAATGAGAGGCAGCTTAGGAAAAGAGGGGGACTGTTCCCGGGTCCACTGATAAGCCGTTTTCAAGGACCTGAGATTTTCTTCGGACAAAGAGGCGTCTTTGTGCCCGAAAAAATCCTCTATGGCCGAACCGAGGCCTTCCTCCGGAAGCCCGAGTACAGCCCCAATGACGCCTAAAGCGGTTACATTGGCAAATTTCTCTTCGGCTAATTCCTTAAAGGGAACTTTTAAAGAGGACGGCCCTTCCATCTTCCAATCACGGTCAACCACCATCAGGCCACCCGGCGAAAGCTCGGGTTCATGGAGGATCACGGTTTGTTCATCGAGGGCGATAAGCAGGTCAATCGTTTCCTGGGGAGCCATAATTTCACCCGGGCCGGTTCGGATGACAAACGTGTTATGACCTCCTCGAATCCGGGATTGATAACCCTGGGTGACCACGATAAAGTAACCGTTACGAATCAGGGCCTTGGCCAGCAACTGCCCAATGGTGACCAGTCCCTGTCCGGCTTCACCTCCGATGACGATATTGATGGCCTCTGTGATCATCATGGCGCTCCGTCCAATCCGGCTCGTTCCTTTTCTATAAACCAACCTTCCGGATCCGTCAGATAATAACGGGTATCTTTAAGAGCCTTCCAGTGTTCCTTTTCTTCCAGGATCATCTGATCCAGAAAGGCCGCCTCCAGGGGATCGGCGGTTCTGGCTCGATGGTCCTGATAAAATGCCACACTGGCTAACTCAAAATCCAATCCGATATCCAAAGCCTCCACATCCGTGGTTTCGGCTTTCATTTTTTTCCTTTCCCGGGCGGCCAGGTTTTGGAACAGCACACCCAGGTTTTCGGAAGTACTTTCAATAGACTCCCAATCCCGCGTCCAGCATTTTCCGGAAGTCAGGGTATCATGGATTTGTTTAATCCGCTCCTGATGGAGGACTTCATCCTTAACCAGGGCGGAAAATATCTCCTGACACTGAGGATTCCCGCAGGTTTTCACGGCCTTTTCATAGAAAGCCTTGCCCTTCTCTTCCATTTCCAGGGCCGTGTTCAGCATGTCTATCGAACATTGAATGGGGTCGGTCATTTTTTTCAAGCCTTCCACAATCCATGAAGGTTACAATATTCCCGGGCCGTAATCTGAGCGGCCTGGATCTCAAAGGTGGCCTCAGGGAGATCTCCCGGTTTTAGAAATTGACGATAGGCCTTCCCATCGGCGATCACTTCTATCCATTCGATGTAATGTTTTTCTTCCATGGGGTGAGCAACGGTCCCCACTTTCACCTTAAACCCGGTGGCTGTTTTTTCAATGACCGGCACATGCTTTTCCTTGGAGGCATCGACCGTATTTTCAACAAAAAGCTTCATGGGTTGGCCGCAGCAAACCAATTCCCCTACCCCTTCATGAAGAACTTCAACGATATTCCCGCAAATTTCACATTTGTAAACCTGCAATCTTTCAGTCATGTTCATATCCTTTCTGAATTAAAAACTGGTAAATAAATTTTGGGTTGAAGGCCCGGAAGAGCTGAAATTATTTATTATTCAGTAACAAAAAACCTCACGCCTCACGCCTCACGCCTCACGCCTCACGCCTCACGCTTTTAATTACCAATTATCCGCCAATAATTCATAGTAGTCCCGAGGGTGAGCACAAGCCGGGCACTCTTCGGGAACTTCCGTCCCTTCATGGATGTAACCGCAGTTTAAACAGCGCCAGACCACCGGCCGTTCCTTTTTAAAAACTTGATCGGTCTGAATATTGGTCAAAAGTCCTTGGTATCTTTTTTCATGCTGTTTTTCGGCTACGGCAATGGATTTAAAAATTAGGGCGATGCTATCAAATCCTTCCTCCTGGGCGATTTTAGCAAAC